>JBFEYO010000035.1:0-17540 GCA_041562075.1 Sulfurimonadaceae bacterium
TGCCATCGCCACCTACCTTGGACTTGGATACACTCTGGAAGAGGCCTGTCAAAAAGGGTGTACCTATCTGAATGTCGCCATCACCCGGGGTAAAGACAAAGTGCTGGGTAAAGGGCATGGACCGATTGCCCATTTTGAAGATTGATCTTCTTCTACAACACCCTTCGATCCAGGACATAATCATAGATCATATGGATAAAAGTATGGATGGCCTGGTTGGCGTCCACGCTGTATTGGGCCAGTTCTCTGTAGGTGTCGATGCGCTGTTCATATAAGGCCCTCGCCTTCGCTTCATCCTGAAGCAGAGGACGTTTTTGACGCTCCCGATCACTTAGACGCTGCATAATCACATCAAAATCCGCATCAATATTAATGATCAACGATTTTTCCGGAAGTGTCCCATAGATGGGCAGCCCCCCGCCCGTAGCAATGATCTGTCCCTTTTTCTTCCCCAGTCTGTCGATACACTCCTGCTCAAGCGAGCGAAAATGCGCTTCCCCCTCCTTGGCAAAGATCTCCGTAATGCTGGCGTTTTGCTCTTTCTCGATCTGTGTATCCACATCGGCAAACTCTTTGAGCAGTTTTCGTGCAAGCATCTTGCCGATACTGCTCTTACCGCTTCCCATAAAACCGATCAAGACGACATTATGATAGACATTAGTATCCATTCTCTTCCTTTTTTAACATTGTAGATCTGTCTTGATCCATACCGAGCTGAGTCATCCGTTTTAATAATTATACGGGGTTACTTCAACCTGGATATCCAGAGTGGAAGTATACTACTGAATATATCCATAATTGCAATATATCAACAATAAATTCAAAAAAGCACCCTTATGTATATTTAACATCACATATTTCTGATAAAACAATATGATTTACGGCAACCCTTTTCTATTTTGTCACTATTTGAAAAGTTAATACAAAGTTCATCATTATTTTAAGAATAAAGTCTATCTGACAATGTATAATAATTTGACTTACACACAGGATTTTTGATGACGTTGGTAACACTTGCTGGTGATGACCTCAATTACCTAACCCCAATCATTTACGAATTTAAAGAAAAAATCACAAACCATATCCTTGTATACGATGATGCCCTCCATAAGCTGCATAAGGCCAAACAACTGCAAAATGGTTTAGAAAGATTAAAAAATAAATATTCTCTAAATTGCAAGCTCCATGCGATCAGAATAGATGAAGATTCAAAAAATGATATGATGCGTGTCTTTATGCAAATCAAGATGATTGAAAACGATGTTTCCTCTATTTTTCTTCACTCCACCGAAGGCTATGCGGCCCTTGCGCTTATCCTATCAAACCTTGTATTAAACGAGCTTGGGTCTGTTCTCACCTATGATCTGCTAGATAATGAATATCATCTCATACAAGGCACTACTCTCATCACAAAGCCGATAGAAAATTCGATGGACCTAGAGGACTATCTGCTCATGATGAATAATACCCTCTTGGAACAAAAAACAAAAGAGCATCTTCTGGAAAGGAAACCATATATTCAATCACTTTTTAGTGACTATTCTCATTTTGCAAAAGTTAAAAAAGCATTAGTTGAACAAGACAGCACATTTGACTATTCATATCATCGTAATATTATGGACAACTTGCACGCTCTTGGGATAGTTGATGATAAGCACATCTTTTTACCTTCTATGCAGATGAGTCTGCAGGGAGAGTTATTTGAAGAATATATTTTCTTGTTATGCGAGCCCCTTGGTTTTGATGATATTGGACTTGGAGTAAAGATCGATTTTGACCAGATACAAAAACCCGATAACCCTTCTCACCGCATCAAGAATGAATTCGATATACTGATGATTAAAGAGAATCGTATTTTCACAATAGAATGTAAACTTTCAAATAACTTGGAAGGGCTTTCCCTGATATACAAGTATGATACCATCATGGATTACTTTGGAAAAGATGTAAAGGCTATATTACTCAACATCTCTAACAAAGAAAAATCACCATACCTCAATACAAAACGCTCTTCAATCTTCAACGAAGCAAGCTTAAGACGTGCAATTATGTCTAAAATGCACGTCTATCATGAAAGTCGACTTGATCCTATTAAGTTTACAAACCTTGTCAAAAGTTTTTTTATCTAAAGGTTAACTATGTAGAAATCTTCAATTGGACTTCTAATCCCACAACATTTTTTTCATTGTGAAAGGACATCAATGGCACTTTTTGATTTTTTTAAATTTTTGTTATTTAACCCACACACTCAACTGGCTCTATTTGTAGCTATCTTTGGTCCCGTATACTCTTTGGAGTATATGGAAACACCTAAAGACTGGATAGTTATTTCATTATTTGCCAGCATGTCTTTACTCTCGTTTTCATTGATGCAGGAACTCTATTTTATTCAGAACAGAACACTCTATGCTTATAAAGATTTAACCAAGCTTCTCATCTTTACAAAAAAAATTGAACATGCCCTAGAGCAAATGGGTGGAGAAGGAAAAGGCATGTATGAAAAAGCCGAAAGTATTCAAGGGTACCTTCCTGAAAATATGCTTGAACACATACTGGCTATCGCGGAGGTTAGAAATGGTGCCATACATGGAGATCCAAAAATCAATGATTCTCAGACAACATTGAAAAAAGCTCGTCAAATTTTGCAAGAACTGGTAGCCCTTCAAAGAGACAAGGATATGAAATATCTCATTAACAAAAGCACTGACACACCAAATAGGATACTTTCACTTTTTTCTGTTATCTCCAAGATTTTCATTTCAGGGTTTATAACCTACTATTCTCTTCTTGCTGGATATAAGTATTTTCTAATCGGTGGAGCACTTCTATCTTTGGTTTCCTGTTATTACCTTTGCACACATTTTATTTTGGTACAGAATAGAAGAGTTTCTATCTTCTTTTTCCTATTACTCACCATAAACATAACGGTATACCATACAGGAGACTATCCCGATATCCAAACATATTTACAGGCAATAAAAAATATACTTAACTATAAACTAGGATAAATCATGATTTTTAGAAATGAGTACAAAGAATTAATGAATGCACTTTATTTAACAAAAACTCTAGAAGATGAGCTTGATAAAAACAATGCCAAGGGAATTAGTTTAAGTGACAAAGTTAAAAGCTTTGAGACAAAAACGGAAGAAAATTTTTGGGATGAATATGATAACTATAATGACGTAAGTTATCAATACCGTAAATATAAGAGAAACTTACTGGGAGGTAACTATAACAACCTTCGTTGGGTAGCTCATGAAAGAAATCAGCTCATGCACCAAAATGGATACTTCATTAGTAATTATAAAAGGTTCAAGCATACGTTGAAGAATAGTATTGATTATTTCAAAAATGGTCAAACAAATAGCTTCAACCTTCGTAATTTTTTGATAACGGTGGGCTCATCAATTACATTTTTAATACCTTTTGGTGTTTTAACTTTGATATTCAAAGATAAATTATCAGACAATGGCTCAATAATTTTTATTATTTTTGGAATTGCGATAGCCTTACAATTAGGAAAACTGTTTTCTGATCTATTTAAATCATTAATAGAAATTATTAGTAGTGTTATTACCGGCTTTGGAGTAGTTCAAATTGAACTAACTAAAAATAAAAAATTTATTTTCTTGGCACTTCTCATTATTTTTTTATGGAATAAAGATCTCAATGATTTAATGGTTTTACTTGAACACCTGGAGCAATTATGAACGACTTTTTAGAAAATAGATATATCAAACTCATATCGATCTTAGTCATTCCCCTTGGTTTCTTCGCTGATGGAATGAGTAAGTCAGAATATTTTATTGGTGTGCTTATCATTATCCTTTTCTTTTTTATCCTGGCATTTATAGATAATAGAAAAATGAAAAGTCTTTACGATGAACATACGATTCCTATTCCTATCGTCATTAATATTGATTCAAATGAGTCAACCATCTATGTATTAAATCATCTTTTCAAAGAGATCGAAACAAACAGCAGTTTTAAAAATCTAAAGAAAAATTTAAAACATTATAGAAATATTGTTTCAGAAGACCTCATGTTTGAATACAAAGGTGATTTGTATGACAAAGAAAGGCTTATAAGCTTTATACAAATAATCAAATATCAGATCACAAAAATAAAAGAAAACACACCAAATAAAGTCCAGTTCCATTTGGCCTATTATAAAAAGCCAGCTGTCGGTTTTCTTATTGGTCACGTCTTTGATTCTGAAGACCTTGTCGTATATCAGAAAAATCCTGATGAAGATACCTTTAACAAAGTTGCAACTGTCGAAAAACGAAACTATAAATCCCAGGTAAATGACTATGAAAAATTCGATATTCAAACAATAAAGGAAGATAAAAACTCTAATACAGTGTTACTGGCTATCAAAGCGTCAAGTCATAATATTGCACTCAACTCAAATAGTCTTAGCTCTTATGAGAACATTATTTCAATGACAGCCAAACATGCTGGAACAATAGGGTTAGATGAAGACTGGATATTGTATGCCAGAGAGGTTTTTTCTGTATTAAACAAACTTCAGACCGAATATAAAAACATCACGATAGCTCATAATATGCCAGAATCTATTGCTGTGATCCTCGGTATGGCTATTGGAAACTATTGGAATATACAGATGACACAATACGATAGAGGTGAGTATTTGAATCTTATTAAACTTGATGAAGTTAAATGTTATTTCTAGGAAACCGAAATCAAATAACACTCAATGGTGGAGACGTGCGGGATCGAACCGCAGTCCTAAAATGGCTAGAAAGAGGCGTCTACATGTTTAGAAAGGTTGTTTGTTTTAATCCTGCTTCACACTACCTGCAAAGCTAGACAGGACGAGTCTCGTAAATTCATCTTACGCTGAGACGTACGCAAGGTATATCTATATAAGGGTTATACTTCAGACTCCGTTCTATATAGAATCAAACGGCGAAGCAGTCCTAGATTAAGTTAAAACTTACGCTACAGCGTAAGCAGGACGATAATTAGTGTTGTTTGCGTTTAAGCAAGGTGAGCCGCGTAACGGAAGTGCTCAGTCCGACATGCAACCAAATCCCGAAACCACTCCAGTCGAAGCCAAGTCGTCCCCAGATCATAAGGTAAAAAGGTTTACACTAATCCCTTGATGCCATTATAGCACTTGCCTATACAAAAAAGCCAGCTTAGTGTAAAATATCTCAAACAAGGAATGAGATGGACATCCTCGAAAAGTTTGAAGCCTATAAAAAAGAGCAGCTGCATCCTGACAAAGAGCTCTCTCCTGCCCTCAAGAAATTCCTGAGTGTTCTCTTTTTTATCTCACTCATCATGTTTGCCAAATATGCCCCCTACGGCAATACGGCCTTTCAGGCGGACTCACTGGGAAAGACACTCTTTATCCTCTATTTTTTCATCATCAATCAGACCTTGGGGATCGTGCATGAGGGAGGACATGGGATCTGTTATATCCTGCATTGTCCAGATTTCATCACCGCTTCGATGGGCACGGTGTTCCAACTGCTCTTCCCTTTTCTCATCGGCTACTATTATAAGCGTCAGGGGAAGATCTTCATCTATCTGATGGGACTGTTTTTTCTGGGGATATCCCTTCACTATTCAGCCTGGTATATTTCCACCGCCCATGAAGGGCTTTATCTGCCTGCGCATAAATCATTTCTCGGGGTTGACGGGTATCACGACTTCAATCGTATCCTCAGTAGCTTTCATTTAGTCTCTTACGACTGGCTGATTGCGGGTATTGTTCGTTTTATCGCTTATGGGGTGATGATCTATAGTGTGGGATATATGTTTGTTTTGGCCTATTTCTCTTCTACTAAGAAAAGGCCACGTAAGAGGGCTAAGAGTTAATCTTCTCCTTGATCTCTTTTGCCAGGGCGGCACATCTATCGATCTTTTGGATATTGGAAAGTGACTCATCCAGAAGCACCTGGATAAAGGCCGAACCGACAATGACTCCGTCGGCTCCTTTGACCTTCTCTTTGGCTGTTTTTTCATTGACTCCAAAGCCTACGTAAACAGGTGTTTGCGTGTGACCTTTAATAGAGGTGATGATCCCTTGCAAGTCTTCAGACTTTCCGGCTCCCGTAATTCCGGCATAGGCTACGAGGTAAATAAACTTTTGTGCCTGCGAGACCACCTCTTTGATACGCGCATCACTATCTGTAGGAGCGACAAAAGAGATATTTGAAAGGCCGTTATCCTTAAAGAGGGACGCATAAGCCAATGCCTCTTCGTGGGGAAGGTCAGGAATGATCATCCCGCTCACACCCAGTTCTTTAGCCTTTGGAAGCAATCTATCCATACCGTACTGATAAAACAGGTTGAAATATCCCATCCAGAGGATATCCACCTCTTTGGCGACCTGTGCTGACACATCCAGAATATCCTGGAACTTAAAGCCCAGCTCCAGTGCCTTATGATTGGCCTTTTCGATGACCGGGCCATCTGCTACGGGGTCTGAAAAAGGCACCCCGAGTTCAATTGAATCAACACCGTTTTGAGCCAGGGCCAGGGCTAAATCCGCTGTAAAGTTTTTATCGGGGAAACCTGTTGTTATATATCCTACAAGCTGTTTCAAATAGTCTCCATATCGGGTAGTTTTAAAAGGGAAAAAGTGATCTTGGTCATGGTATTGTCCAGTTTAAGGTCTTCTTGCCACTGGATATACATATCATTCACCGCAACAAGCCAATTGACGACCTCATCATTGGCCGGACCTTCCTGAAAGCGCATTTTTTCCAGGGAATCCTCTACAAAGGTGGACAGACGGACCATCGGTTCGATCTGTAAGAAGCTTGAAGCGGATTTGATATTGTGGAAGATACGGAAAAGTTCCTCCAAGGCATAGGAATAACGCTCTTCTTTACCCAGATCGATGATCAGCGGTTCCATCACTTCCACCATCATGGCGTAGTGATCTAAAAACTCATCCACGATCTCGAAGTCATAATTGTCTTCCAAGTTACGACGAATGCCCATTCACTCTCCTAAATTTGCCTAATTATACCAGCATAGTTTAAATATTTCTATATTCGCTGCCTTATGTTATCAGATTTTATCATCCATCTGCTTCCATGGACTCCTTGGGAGTGCGAAAGTAACAACTTTGTATATTTATACCCCCGAGTTTGTCCTCTGGCAGCCAGCTTGGCTATAATACGATAACAATTACGTAATTAACACGCTTCAAGGTACGATTTATGAAGAAAAAACTGAGTATTAATGCTATCAAAAAGGCTAAAGGTCAACGCCGACTGACCATGGTCACGGCCTATGACGCTCTTTTTGCCACCCTGCTCGAAGAGAGTGCGGATATCCTTCTGGTAGGTGATAGCCTTAACATGAGTTTTAACGGCAAGCCCGATACCCTCAGTGCGACCCTGGATCAGATGATCTACCATACCAATGCTGTCTGTAACGGTGCCAAAAACACCTTTGTTATCTGTGACATGCCCTTTGGCACCTACAACAACAAACGCCAGGCGCTCAAAAATGCCATTCGTGTCTATCAGGAATCTCCCGCCGATGCCGTCAAGATCGAAGGGGGTAAGGAGAAAGCCGAACTGGTCAAGACCCTGACAGATGGAGGGATCGCCGTATGTGGACATATTGGGCTGCTTCCCCAATCCGTACGCGGTGAAGGCGGCTATATCGTCCGAGGCAAGAGTGTCGAAGATATCGAAGCATTGATCGAAGATGCCGAAGCCATTGAAAAAGCCGGTGCCTTTTGTATCGTCGTCGAGGGAGTCAAGGCGGAAGCGGCCAAGGCCATAGCACTGGCAGTGGATGTTCCTGTCATCGGTATCGGTGCCGGAGCCGATGTGGATGGACAGGTACTGGTCTTTTCCGATATGCTTGGACTGTTTGAAGCTTTTACGCCCAAGTTCGTCAAGAAATACATGGATGGGGCATCCGCCGTCAAAGAGGCCCTTGCCCAATACAAAAGCGAGGTCGAATCCCAGGCCTTTCCTGCTGATGAACACACCTATTAAGCAAATGGCCTGATCACAGATGGAACGTGTCGTAGAGATAGAAAAATTCAGTTCCGAAAGTGAACTGGAAAAGAGCCTTCGTCCCGACTCATGGGATGATTATATTGGGCAGGAACAACTCAAAAAGAACCTTGCTGTCTTTATCGAAGCCAGTAAGAAGCGTGATGAATCCCTCGATCATGTCCTGTTTTACGGTCCTCCGGGACTGGGAAAGACGACACTTGGTCTCATCATCGCCAATGAGATGAATGCCAATATCAAGGTTACGGCGGCACCAATGATCGAAAAAAGCGGTGACCTTGCAGCTATCCTTACCAACCTTGAAGAGGGGGACATCCTCTTTATCGATGAGATCCACCGACTCTCTTCATCGGTTGAAGAGATCCTTTATCCGGCCATGGAAGACTTCAGGCTGGATATTATCATCGGATCCGGCCCCGCGGCGCAAACCGTCAAGATCGATCTTCCCAAGTTTACCCTTATCGGCGCGACTACCCGTGCGGGTATGCTCTCAAACCCTCTTCGAGATCGTTTCGGTATGAACTTTCGATTGCAGTTTTATACCCCCGAAGAGCTGGCAACTATCATGCAAAAGGCCTCGGACAAGCTCGAAAAGCCCATCGACAGAGATGCCGCTTTGGAGATCTCCCGACGCAGCCGCGGGACACCGCGTATCGCTCTGCGACTGTTACGCCGCGTACGGGACTTTGCCGAAGTCGCCGATGAGATGAGTATCCTTCTGGAACGCACCCAGTATGCCCTGAACGAACTGGGTATCAATGATAACGGCTTTGATGAGATGGACCTTCGCCTGCTTCAGCTGCTGGTCGATGCCAAGGGTAAGGCCATGGGTCTAAGCACTATCGCAGCGGCTCTGAGTGAGGATGAAGGGACCATCGAAGATGTCTTCGAACCTTACCTGCTGGCCAACGGCTATCTCGAACGTACCGCCAGAGGCCGGGTCGCCACCCCCAAGACCTATGAGGCATTGAAATTCAAAACACCGGTGAACGACAGCCTATTCTAATTTCTTAAGGAGAATCCTTTATGCGTCCTCAACATTTTATCATGATGCTCTTTGCACTGGCACTGTACTGGATGTATCTACTCTATAATGCCTACTGGATGCCTATACTTATCGGCTCCCTACTCGCCATCTCCACAGCAAATATCCATAAAAAGTTTTTGGAATTTTTTAAAAATGATTTTGTAGCAGCGCTTATCTCCAGTATCCTTCTTGCCATGCTGCTTTTTGCCCCTCTGGGCTATTTTCTGACCACCCTGACCATAAAACTGCATGGTGTCAATGCCCACACCTTTACCATCGTTTATGACAAAATCGAAATCTGGATACAGAACCTACCCGAATCTCTGGACTTTATTAAAGACCAGCTTGAAGAGATCACAGATTACAGTAACCTTACCTCCCTCGCGGGCAACTCGCTGGGCATGGCCGCTAATGTCGGAAAATACTCGGCCTCTTTTTTAAAAGACGCCTTCTTGATCATTGTGTTTTACTTCTTTGCCCAGTATTACGGCAAGACGATCATGCACTATCTGATCAAGATCATCCGCCTTCCACAACAGGATACCACCCTTCTGAGCATGGAGCTCTCCAATGTTATGAGCGTCGTCTTCTACTCCATCATCGCTACCGCCACCCTGGAAGGCGCCCTCTTTGGGGTGATGATCAGTATGATCGGTTATAACGGTCTGCTTTTTGGAATCATGTACGGGATCGCTTCACTCATCCCGATCGTAGGTGGAGCCTTGATGTGGGCACCGTTTATGATCTATGAACTCTCCTTGGGACATACGGGGAATGCCCTGTTTATCACCCTCTATTCCATCATCGTCATCTCCATCA
The DNA here is from genome assembly GCA_041562075.1 of Sulfurimonadaceae bacterium. Lineage (GTDB taxonomy): Bacteria > Campylobacterota > Campylobacteria > Campylobacterales > Sulfurimonadaceae. Next base: position 9,865 of record JBFEYO010000035.1, read on the forward strand.
TCGCCGACACTTTTGTCAAGCCGATGATCATCAAGTACATCGATCTGAACTTCATTAAGTCCAGTACCAAGATCAACGAACTGCTGATCTTCTTCTCTATTCTTGCGGGATTGACCGCTTTTGGTTTTTGGGGAATGGTACTGGGGCCGGCAATCACGGCCTTTTTCATGGCCCTGCTTAAACTCTATGAGAGTCGCGAAGGTGATTACTATATCTCTTCTGATAAGAACTGACGCTTAAGCTCTACTTATTAAGCCTGCGGGGGAATTGTTGTCTGAATAGCCAGGCAATGCCGACTACCGAGATAATGATCATCGGTAAAGAAAGCAGCTGCCCCTGGGTCATCCATCCCATCAGATAACCGATCTGTATATCCGGTGCACGCCAGAACTCGGCGATAAAACGGGCCAGACCGTAAAGGGCTCCATAGGCCAGTGTCAGTCCTCCGGCAAATGTTACCCTATGGCGAATAAAGTAAATAATCGCAAATACGACCACCCCTTCCAAGAAGGCTTCATACAGTTGTGAAGGATGACGCAGGATTCCATCCACATAGATCCCCCAAGGTACATCCGTCTGACGTCCGACCAGTTCCTGATTCAAGAAGTTACCGATACGCCCGAAGACATATCCCAAAGGAACAGCGATCGCCACTATATCCATCAGATACCAAAAGGAGTAGTTGTTCTTGCGTGCAAAAAGATAAGAACCTAAAAGGAATCCGATCAATGCCCCATGATAGGACATTCCGCGAATGCCTACAAAATCCCCTGCCTGATTGAAGGGATTAAAGATCTGCCACGGATGACTTAGATAATAACCGGTATTTGGATCATAAAAGAGGATATACCCTAAACGCGCACCTAAGATCACCCCTACTTCAATCCAAATAAAATAGTCATCCAGGATCTTCTTGTCAATCTCCATCTTATCCTTGGTCACGATCCATTTTGCCATAAACAGTGCCCCCAAAAGGGCCAGTACATACATGATACCGTACCAGTGGACATTCAAACCGAAAAGTGAAAAAGCGACGGGGTCGAAGTTTGCGTAGATATTATTCCAAAATTCCATAAACAACCTAAAAATTTTTTAGAAGTATAACGAAATTGAAGTACGAAGAGATTACAGATGCCGAAGCATCCGCAAGATTATAGAAGGTTAGCCGAAGCATCCTCGGCATTAAGCTGTAATGCATCCGGTCCGGCCACATTCGCAGGAATCCAAGGTGCCAGACAATCTCTGTCTTTAACACAAGGGTCGCTCAGGGTTTTCAAAAAGGCTACAAGATCACTGATCTGCCCATTTGTCGCATCCACATTTTGATGAGGAGAGAGACCCGCTGCCCTATTGGCGTGCAGCTGCGCCAGTGCCAATGGCATATTGGCTGCTGTGTCATCTGTTTTGACAATGCTGTCAAGCTGAGCATAATCATAACCTGCAACTGCCGTATCCGGGTTGACCATATGTCTGACCATTGCTTCTAATGTCGTATAGGCCCCATCATGCCCCCATGGACCTGTTACCTCGACGTTTAACAGTGTCGGTGTTCTAAAGGCATACTTATGATCACTGTCACCGGTTTCACGAAAACGGCCAAAGTCATCTCCCGTACCGTCACCTTTTCCACGTCCGACCTGAGGGACGGCCATCACATGGAAGTTCTCATCGGTAAAAAAGTCACCGCTATGACATGCCACACAGTTCATCCCGCCTTCGGCATAGGAGCTAAAAAAGAGTTTGGCACCGCGCTTGGCTTCATCGGAGATAGCATCTCTATCCCCTTGTACGTAAGCCTTCCACGGAGTGTCTACAAATACCTGTGAACGTTCATACTCACCGATAGCATCCGCAATCGTCTCATAGGTGATCTGATTCGCCCCGTATACCGGAGCAAACTCAGACTCCCATGTATTGGCGATATAATCTACCGCCCCGCTGTCCGTATAACGCTGTGCCAGATGAGTACGTACCATATCATTGCTATTTCCCGCTTCAAATACGAAGCCCCGCATCTCTTCGGGGGAAGTAACCGGGAAACGTGCCTGCGCTACTGCCAGGTTAGCACCTGCTTTGAGATCTTCAAAACCGAAAGAGGAATCGGGAGTACGAATGCCGCCCACACTTCCATTATCCCCTGCTGTCGGTGCCAGGGCCTGAATACGTCCATCCCAGAAGATCATACTGTCCCAAAGAGCGATATTAAAGGTCGTCGGTGCATTACGAGGCACTGTGGCAAACCCGTCATAATGAGCCGCACCTGAATCATGTAACCTTCCCTGCCCGAGAAGATTCTCACTCACGGCGCCTACACCAATAGGTAGAGAAAGCTTATCTCCCCCTCCTAAAACAGGGTGGTGACAGGTCACACAGGCAGAGTCCTTATCGCCACCTAATCCCTTCGTATAAAAAAGTTTCATCCCCAGTTGCGCTTTTGGTGAATTAATCGAAGGAAGCGTTCTTCCCGTAGACGGATCCCCCGTCAAACCGTTGCTCTCAATCAAGGCACTTAACTCATTGTCCACTGAGTTAGAGTCACCCCCACATCCCCCAAAAACCAACACTGCAGTTGCAGCTATTGCCAATCTTATGCTCATTTTTGATTATCCCTTACAAAATTTTGTGAAATAATAACAGCTTTTTGTTACAAAAGAGTTAAATATGGAAATACAAAAAAATTTAAGGATATATTACGTTATGTTGATAAGGGGAAAGAAAAGGGTATATGGAGCGATAGTCACGAGGTGAGACTACTTCTGCTCCAATGCGTCTGCAATAAGTTCGATCGGATTTTTAAAGAGGGTGTCCACATTCCCCTCAAACATGGCATTCGTCAGCTGCATACGACAGGCTGAACATTCCGAAGAGACATATTCCGCCTGGGTCGCCTTGATCATAGCCGCCTTCGGCTTACCCGCAGCCTGGGCAAAATGAAATTTCTCCGTCTGCATGGTCACCCCGCCAAAACCACAACACTGATTAGGATCAGACATCTCTACCAGATTATAGTTCTCTTTTAGAAGTGAACGCGGTTCATTAAAGATCCCCTGCATCTTCTTGGCGTGACATGGGTCATGGTAGGTGATACGGACATCATTATTGCCGCGTTCTTGAAGCAGCTGATGGATATTCGTCTCTTTCTCCAGCCACTCCGTTGCCATGTAGATCTTGGACTTGAGTTTGAGTGCACGCTCTTTCCACTCTGGCTGGTCATGGAAGTAATGTTCATAATCGATCTTTATCATGGCCGAACAGGTCGCCTCGGGGATGATGATCGCCTCAACCTCATCGATAAAGGTCTCGAAATATTCGATGTTCTCCTTTGCCAATGCATCCACCGTGTTAAAATCCCCGGTAAAATAAGCCGGAGCAGAACAACACTTCTGTCCCTTGGCCAAGAAGGCATTGATCTTGAGCTCTTGCAGGACCTTCACCAATGAATCACCGATATTAGTGTAGTTATAATTCGCCAGACAGCCGATAAAGATGGCGACCTTTCGATCTCCCCCATTATCGATGTTTTCAGGATATTTGTTCAAAAAAGAGGTCTTGGACATGGCCGGAAGCAGACGGTCTTTTTTAATGATCGGTAGCGAAAAGCGCGGAAGCAGTGAGGATTGCTCTTCTTTGATCTTGAATCCGCAGGTCTGGAAAACATATCCCAGTTTGAACATGATATCCATGATCGTACGGTGGCGGAGCAGGTAGAAAAAGACCCTTTTAAACCAGGCGATTCCGAACTTATCCGCGATATCTGCACGTACCTGTTCGATCACCATATCCGTCGGTAAAGACTTCGGACAAACCTCCACGCAGGCCGTACAAAGAAAACAGCTCTCAAAGATATCCTTGGCATTCTTATCCAAAGGCAGCTGTCCCTTCTGATAGGCTCCTAACAGGTCCAAAAACCCACGGGGACTGGTGACCTCATCGGCGTTGACATTGTGGATGGTACATACGGGTACACATTTGGCACATTTGACACAAGGGTCCGTAAATTCCGTAAAATTAAATATTTCTTCTATTTGATTTGCCACGTTTATTTCCTACACTGTTTTTGAAAATGTTTTTGAATTGCCGGCATGCGCTTGCATATACGCATCAAAAGGCATAACGATATTGCGTATCAGCATCGTCCCTGTTGCAGAGACCTCTATCTTCGTCTTATCCATCTCTAATAACTCCGCTTCTTCAAACTCTTTGAGCGCGTCTAGCGCATCGGCAAAGTACGCTTGAAAATTGATTCCTGTAGAGGACTCCAAACGTTTGATATCCAGCTTAAAGTTACTCATAAGCTCCATAATGACTTCTTGACGGATCTTATCATCATCGCTCAGTAATACGCCTCTTTCAAAGGGAAGTCTGCCCGCATCGATCGCTTCTTCATACTCATTCATCTCTTTGAAGTTCTGTGCATAATAATCCACACCCTCACCGATGGAAGTGATACCGATACCGATTAGGTCTGCCCCGCCCTTGGTCGTATACCCTTGGAAGTTTCGATGCAGTTCACCCTTGTCGATGGCTAGAAACAGTTCATCATCCGGTTTGGCAAAGTGATCCATACCGATCATCTTGTAACCGTTGTTCTCGAAAAAATCGATCGTATATTTCAAAATATTGAGTTTTACATCCGGTGTCGGAAGCGTCGTCTCATCGATCTTACGCATGGTCTTTTTCAGCCAGGGCACATGGGCATAATTGAATACGGCTAAACGGTCGGGGTCCAGAGTAAGGGTCATATCCAATGTTTTCTTGAAAGTCTCAAAGGTCTGAAAAGGCAATCCGTAGATCAGATCGACGTTGATGCTGTTGATCCCGTATTTTCGCGCCAGGTCAACGGCATTCTTGGTGATGTCATAAGGCTGGATACGGTGTACCGCCTGCTGCACCGTCTCATCAAAATCCTGCTGACCGAAACTGACCCGGTTAAACCCGTTGGCCACCATCAGCTTCATCTGATCCTCATCCAAAAAACGCGGATCGATCTCACAGGAGACCTCGGCATCCTCTTGAAAATTCGGAAAAGTCTCTTTGATCTTGGCTATGATACGACCAAGCTGCTCTGCAGAAAAGAAGGTCGGCGTTCCCCCTCCAAAGTGTAACTGCATGACTTCTCTGGAAGTATCCAGATGCTCTTTTAAGATATCCATCTCTTTGAACAGATAGTCGATATAACGCTCTTTTTTAGCCTCTTTTGAGGTGAAGACCACATTACATCCGCAAAAATAGCAGGCAGATCGGCAAAAAGGCAGGTGAAAATAAAGAGAGAGAGGACGGGAGGCGTCTTGATTTTGCAGTTTATTGATATAGGCATCATAGCTGTAAGCATCGGAAAACTCGATGGCTGTAGGGTATGAGGTATATCTGGGACCGGGCTTCGAATATTTTATATATTTCTCAAAATCAAGCATACATCTATCCATTTATCTTTCTAATAAGACGCGATTATAGCCCAATGCGTCTAAAAAGGAGGTAAAAAGCCCTAACTAACCCTGAAGTGTTGATATATGTCAACAAAGGGTCCTTAGACATCGGTTATACTTGGTTTAAAAAAGGATGCATATGATCTCTTTAGACACCCTCCCTCTGGTCGCCTACCCTCAGATGAATGATGTTCATTATGAGGAAGTCGAACTGCTCAACAGACTCATCACATTACTAAGCGAAGAACCCAGCCAACATGGGCAGATCGCACAAACCCTGGATGAGCTTCTTGAGCATACCAAAGCTCATTTTGCCAATGAAGAGCAACTGATGCAGGAGACAATGTTTCCGGCCATGCAGATGCATCAGGATGAGCATCAGCGCGTACTTCAAGAGCTTCAAACATATATTGATTCATGGAAAAATCAGCACGAAGCGCCGGTGCTTTTGCACTATTTCAGTGTGATCATACCCCAATGGCTGCACCGGCATATCAGCACAATGGATACGATGACGGCGCAATTCATCTGTAGACAAAAAGGGTGCTAATGTCCCTGCTGCATTTTTTAAAAGACCCAGACTTCTCCCAAGCCCTTGTTGTAACCACCATGGCCGAGACCTCCTTTTGTAAACAGATCCGTATCTGCATGCAAAAAGATGCCGTGATGAAAGAGCATAATGCTCCAAGAGGCATTAGTATCACACTCTTACAGGGGAGCATACGGATTGAACTTGAAGAGAAACAGTATGAATTAACAACCGGGGATACCCTTGTCCTTGAAGCCAGAGTCAATCATTCGCTTTATGCCTATGCGAATTCCATTATCCAGCTTACGCTATCCCAGGATGATTCCGCCCGACGGGTCTTCTCGGTTTTGCACCCCTAATAGCGCTAAACAGACTCACTCAGGCCGGACAGACTCTACATCAAGATCATAATACCGGCCTATGCTTTAACCTTATTTTTGTTATACTCACGCACTTATAATTAAACTAGGAACTCCATGATCGATATTAAACTGTTACATAAAGATTTTGACGGTGTAGCTCAAATGCTACAACGCCGCAACATTGATCCCAGCTTACTAGAAGAACTTAGAAGCGTGCATCAGGTCTATAAAACCGTACGCCAGGAACTTGAAGCTGCCCAAGCTGAACAAAATGAAAAATCCAAACTTTTCGGCCAATATATGCGTGAAAAGAAGGATGTCACCGAACTCAAGGCCCAAGTCGATGCCAATAAAGTGCTTGTCAGTGAGAAACAGGACCTTACCCGTATCGAGGAAGAGAAGCTTAACACCATCCTGCGTGCTATCCCTAATATCCCTGATGAAGATGTCCCTGTCGGTGCCGATGAGGACGAGAATGTAGAGATCAAAAAGGTACTTGAACCACGCAGCTTCTCATTTACCCCAAAAGAGCACTGGGACCTGGCGGAAAACGGCTGGATCAACTTTGAAAAAGGGGTCAAAGTCGCCAAAAGCCGCTTCTCGGTGATCGCGGGAATGGGAGCTAAACTGGAACGTGCCCTGGTCAACTTCATGCTTGACTTTAATGCCGAGCGCGGTTTTGAAGAGGTTTCCGTCCCGGTGATCACCAACCGTGAATGTCTCATGGGTACGGGACAACTTCCAAAATTTGAAGAAGACCTCTACAAGATGGACGGGGAGGAGCTTTTCCTCATCCCTACCGGGGAGGTCCCCGTGACCAATCTGTACCAGGATGAGATCATTCCGATGGATGAACTTCCTATCAAGATGACCGCCTTTACCCAATGTTTCAGAAAAGAAGCCGGTGCCGCAGGAAGAGATACCCGCGGTATCATCCGTCAGCACCAGTTTCCTAAGGTCGAGCTTGTCTCTATCACATCCCAAGAACAGAGTGATCAGGTCTTTGACGAAATGGTAGCATGTGCATCGGATCTGCTTGAAGCGCTTGGTCTTCCATACAGACAGGTACAGCTTTGTACGGGAGATATGGGGTTTTCAGCAGCACGAACCGTAGACCTTGAAGTGTGGCTCCCGGGTCAGGGTTGCTACAGAGAGATCTCTTCTGTCTCCAACACACGAGACTTCCAGGCAAGACGTGCCAAGATCCGTTACAAAGACGGTAAGAAAAACATCTTAGCCCACACGCTAAACGGTTCATCTCTCGCGGTCGGACGTACCATGGTCGCTATCATGGAAAACTATCAAAATGAAGATGGAAGTATCGATATCCCTGAGGTATTGAAACCTTATATTAGATAA
>JBFEYO010000036.1:0-17073 GCA_041562075.1 Sulfurimonadaceae bacterium
CTAGTCTCATTTCCCAAACAGCACACTCATCCAAAAGCGCTTCATCCCCATACTTCTCACCCGCTTTTCTAAGTCCCTCAATCATCTCGACCATCACAGAACGCACATCCTCTCGCTCAGCATGTTTAAACAGCGATTTCACATGATAACGGTCTAAAAGCTTATGAGTCATTGAGAGCTGATTGACTTCACCGGCATGTTTGTAGAGAAGTTTTTGGGGAAGTAGATCAATATTCCCCTCTTTCAAGATTCGTAGCCATAGGTCATAATCTTCACACACCTGCATCGACTCATCAAAGCCCCCTATTTTGTCAAAATGGGCTTTGTTAATCATGACTGATGAGGGAGCGATATTACAGTAATAAAGGGAGTCTTCAAAGGTGACTTTTTCAGGTTTATGAAATTTCTTGGGGATGGGCCACTCCTTACCCTTACGTATCCATATTTCATCGGTATAAGAGACCATAGAAGAGGCGTTTTTCTTATGATAGGCGACCTGAAAGGCCAGTTTCTTTTCATGCCATACATCATCTGAGTCTAAGAATGCCACCCAGTCATAAGATGCCATCATCACCCCGTTGTTTCGTGCACTGGAAACACCCATATTGTTTTGTCGAAGTAAGAGAACATCTTCATACATCTTAGCCACTTCGGAAGTGGCGTCCGTTGAACCATCATCAATCACAATGATCTCAGAGGCTGGGTAGGATTGAGCAAGAACCGAATCAATAGCTCTGGCTAACGTCTGCACCCGGTTAAAGGCAGGAATAATGACGGAGACTTCGATGAAAAACTCCTACTTTAGAGCTTGAAGACGCTCGATGGCCAAGTCAATCTCGGCATCGGTCTTGGAAAAACAGAACCGAGCGAGATGTAAATCTGTTGCATTATGATAAAAGGCTCGAGCGGGAACGGTGGCAATACCGGTTTTTTCAAGAAGATTAACGACTTTTTCCTTATCATCCCTACCCTCAAGTTTCGAGATATCAGCTAAGACGTAATAAGCTCCTTTGACGTATTCAGCTTTAAGTCCGACCGCATTGAGTGCCGTGATAAAACGATCACGTTTATCCTGATGTTCTTTTGCTACATTTTCATAATAACCTCGCGGCAGTTCTTCAAGACCCTTTAAAACCCCTTGCTGTAACGGTGCCGGTGGACAGACATAGATGAGATCATTAATCGCCGAAGCAGCATCGATGACATAGGTTTCACTGATGGCATACCCCAAACGCCAACCGGTGATAGAGTAGATCTTGGAAAAGCCCGAGATGACAACGGTTCTTCCTTTTAGGCTATCGACGTTTAACGCAGAGACAAACGCTAAGCCATCATAAACAAAATGCTCATACATCTCATCGCTAAAAAGCATCAAATCATGCTTATGAAGGATTTTCCCCAGAGCTTCGAGTTCGGCATTTGTATAGACCTTGCCACTGGGGTTGGAAGGATTACAGATCAAGATCGCTTTTGTTTGTGAAGTAATATTCTCCTGTACTACATCAAAATCAATTTCATAATGAGGCGGCAGCGTCTTGATAAACTTGACCTTACAGCCTAAAGACTGCAAAGTGGCCACATGGTAACCATAATAGGGCTCAAACAAGATGACCTCATCCCCTTCATTTAGAACCGACATGGCCGTCGCATAAAAAGCCCCTGTTGCTCCGGCACTCACTAAAACATTCTCAGCTGTTATACCTTGCTGGTAAAAATCATTTTGTTTTTTGGCAATAGCCTCACGCAAACGGTGGTTACCATAGGCCGAGGTATAGATATTTTTACCTTCATCAACGGCCTCTTTTGCGCCCTCTCTTACAGGAGCCGGAACTTCCAGGTCACAGATCCCCTGCGCCATATTCAGTCCCTGCTTCGCATGACAGAGGATGGACATCGCCCGAATCTCAGACTGGGCAATGTTTTGAACGCGATGGCTTAGATCCATCTACCAGACCTTAATTTCATTATACAGACTATCACGCTCAACCGGTGTAAATCCTGAGTTTTTGATCAGTCCGACGAATTCCTGAAGGTCTACACCGTAAGCCGATTTAGCACCGGCCGCCGAATTAATCGACTCTTTTTCAATGGTCCCGTCGAGGTCGTTACAGCCAAACTCCTGTGCAACAAGAGCAAGATTAACCGTAGAAGTCACCCAGTATGCTTTGAGATTAGGTACATTATCCAGAAAAATACGGGCAATGGCATAGGTCTTAAGTATCTCCTGCCCTGTTATATCCTCTTTGATATTCAAGAAATTATTCTCTGTTTGATAGACCAGTGGGATGAAACAGTTAAATCCGCCCGTCTTATCCTGAAGGTCACGGATGCGCTGCATATGATCGATACGATGACGACGCTCTTCCACATGGCCAAAAAGCATGGTAACATTGGACTTTCGGCCGCGGCTGTGCCATTTTTCATGGATTTGCAGCCACTGGTCCGAATTCACTTTGCCCTTACAGATATAATCACGCACCTCTTCATCAAAGATCTCCGCACCACCACCCGGTAGCGAGTCTACCCCATTTTCGATCATAATATCAATGATCTCATCATAAGACTTGTTGTACTCTTCGGAAAGAAAATGGATCTCTGCCGCGGTCAAAGCTTTGATATGCAAAGCAGGATATTTTGCCTTAATCTTTGAAAAGACGGTAGTGTACCACTCTAATCCCGTGTCAGGATTATGAGCGGAAACAATATGAACTTCTTTAATATCCCGAGCGGCAATATCATCGACGATTTCCATGATCTCTTCATGTTTAAGAGTATATGGCTTCGGATTTTTACGTGAAGCGGAATAGGCGCAGAACTTACAGGTATCCTTACAGATATTCGTGGGGTTGATGTGTCTGTTAATATTGAAATAGGTCTTTTTTCCATGCAGTGCCTGACGCTTTTTATCGGCCAACTCACCTAGTTCAAACAGATCCAGATCATACAGGCTCATGGCCTCTTCAAAGTTTATTCGTTCACCCGCTTCAATTTTTGTAATAATGTCCATTTTTTATACATACCATATCTATAATTTGCGCAATTATATCGTATAGTTCTTAGAACCCATCTCAAAAATCCTTGACAGTGTCAACAGAAAAAATTTTCTATCTAGTCAAGACACTTTTTTAAAGGCCTAACCTTTGTTAAGTCAAGAAAAAGTAACGCAGGATAGATAGAAAATTCTTCTGCCCACAGGGTAAATCAAAAAGACTGCTGATTGCGTTGGAACTTTCATCCTTAGCTGGGGCTAAGAATCTCAAGTCCCGCCTTGTCATCAGTCTTTTTGATTTATTGCCGCTATCAAGGATTTTTGAGATGGGTTCTTGATATAATTAAGAAGATTATTTTAGAAAGAATTACAATGGATTTGACCCACCAGATTGAAGACCTTATCGAAAAGAATGCTCCCGACTTTGAAATATCCAAGCTCTTTAAACAATATATCAAAGAGTACAAAGAGAGCTTAAACGAACTTTTTGAAGCTAATCAAGGAAAAGATTTCCTCGTACGACACACTAAACAACTGGATGACATTATCAAGATGATGTACAAGATCATCATGCGCAAAAGCTTCAATTACTATATTCCCATGCGCAATAACATTCCTCTTTGTTTTATCGCATTGGGCTCTTATGGACGGGAACAACTTTGTGTCCATAGTGATATCGACCTGATGATCATTTATGAAGAGACCGATGGGTTCAACACCCAACATCTAATTGAAAAATTTTTATACCTGGCCTGGGATGCCGGCCTCAAGCTAGGTCATCGTGTACATGAGCTCAATGATCTGCGCTCCGCGGCGACGGAAGATATCACGATCAAAACGGCTTTTTTTGAGTCCCGCCTGATCACCGGTTCGAATTTTTTATGGATGCGCACAACCCAGGAGCTCAATAAGATACGCAACTTTGAACCTCAAAAATTCATTCTTGCCAAGATGGAAGAAGCGCAGATAAGACGAGCCAAGTTCCCCTCCTCCATGCAGCCCAATATCAAAGAATCGGTAGGCGGACTCAGAGACTCTCACCTGCTCTTTTGGGTAGCCCATACCCTTTATGGAATTCAGAGCGTTAAAGCCCTGGAAGGGAAACTGTTTGATGAGCACGAATATAAAGAGTACCGTACGGCCATTGAACTGCTCTACCGGGTTCGGTCTGCCCTGCACCTGATTGCCAAAAAACAGCAGGATATACTCGTCCTTGAATATATCCCTGAAGTCACCAAGAAACTGGGCTTTAGCTCCCAGCGTCTCTTGGTAACGAAGACGATCAACGCCATGTGGACCATTAACCATTTCACGCAGATCTATACCCACAGGCTCACCCGCCAGTTCATCTATGATCTATCCAATATCTCCCGCCTAAAAGCCAGTGCCCTAGGGAATGGTTTTTATTGTCTTGACGATACTGTCTACGTCAGTTTTCATGCCAAAGAAGTCACCTACGGTCAACTTTTGAATTTTCTGGTCTCCCTTGATGACAAAAACTACCGTTTTGACCCATCTGTGCTTAAGCGTATCAAATCAACCTCTCAACGTCCTTTAAATGAAGAGGAAAACGCACTGTTGCTGCGCTTGTACTCCCGCCGTTATCTACATGGTTTTCTACAACTCTTTTATGATGCGGGCATACTTCCTTATATCATTCCTCCCTTCTCCAAGGTCATGTATTTACCTCAATTTGACGGCTATCACACCCATCCTGTAGACATTCATTCACTCATGTGTATTCAGGCTCTGGAGGATATCAAAGATCCCCTTGCCCTAGAACTATATAAAGAGTTTAATGAAGAAGAACGCACCCTCTTGCATATCGCCACCTTGCTGCACGATACCGGTAAGGGAAGAACCCAGGATCACTCTTTGGTCGGTGTGAAACTCTTTAATGCTTATATGAATGATTTTCAATTCTCTTCTGAGCTGGTGGAGATCGGGGCGCGGCTTATCAAACACCATATCGCCATGAGCCGCGTCGCCTTCAGAGAAGACTTTTATCATGAAAAGGTACTTTACTCCTTCATCTCCAAGGTCAAAAACGAGCGTACACTTAAGCTTTTGTATGTTCTGACCTATGCCGATATCAACGGGGTCAGCCAGAAAACCTACAATTCCTTTAATGCCAAACTCCTGCGGGAGCTCTATCATGCTGCCATGGAGGTCATAGACAATCAGGAGCTCATCGGTGAGGCCAATAAACGCCGTAAACGTGAAGATGCCCTGAAGAAAAATCAGGCGTTCAAGGCACTCAACAAAACCCAGCAAAAACATATACTTGCCATTGAGTCCAACCTCTTTTTTATCAAACATAAGCCTTTGGAAATCGTTCAGCTGGTTGAAGGAGCCGAGAACCTGGATAAATATCGATACAAGATCACCAATGCACCAAACCTTAAGATAGAGATCTATAAGGACATCCCTTTAAATCTGGGATACCTGCTTGGTAAACTCACCTTCTTAAACATCGCTGCCATGGATATTTTCAAACTCTATAATGATATAAAGTATTTCAAAATCGAGTTCTCCCAAGCCGTCGATGATGAAGATATCTCACATATAGAGATGATCATCGAAGATGCCTTTGATATGGAAAAACAGATCCAACTCACCCCGCCTAAGATCAAGCCCGATGAGATCACCCTGGACTGCGACCATTCCAATACCTATGCGCGGTTAAGTATCAACACTACCGATCAAAGCGGTTTGTTAGCCTATATTATCAAACTCTTTGACGATATACAGATCGACATTGCAACAGCAAAGGTTCACACTATCAAAAATCGTGCCCGCGATCAATTTTTAATTGAAAAAAACGGTAATGTTTGTCATAATGCCGAAAAAATTATAGATACAATTATTCAAAGGGCTTAATTATGTGTGGGATAGTGGGATATATCGGTAAAAATGACATCAAAGACATTCTTTTAGACGGGCTGGGAGAGCTCGAATACAGGGGATATGACTCAGCGGGAATCGCAGTCCTTCAAGATGACAACTTTTCCATCTACAAGGCGGTTGGAAAATTGGAAAACCTGCGTAACAAAACCAATGAATTCCATCCCGAGGGCTTCTCCATAGGTATCGGACACACCCGTTGGGCCACTCATGGAAAACCTACTGAACTGAATGCCCATCCCCATATCGGTGAAAGTTCCTATGTCGTTCATAACGGTATCATCGAAAACTATCAGGAACTCAAGCAGCGTCTTATTTCCGAAGGTGTTAATTTTCTCTCCCAGACCGATACAGAAGTCATCGTCCATCTATTTGAATCTCATCTAAAAAAAGTCAAAGACCCAATCAAAGCCTTTAGAGCGACTATTGATGAACTTGAAGGAGCTTATGCCATCTTACTGATCACCAAATGCGCTCCGGATACGATCTTCTTTGCCAAGCACGGCTCTCCAATGCTCATCGGTATCAACGGGGATGAAAAACACTTCGCTTCTTCAGACACACCCCTTATCGGTATCTGCAGTGATGTCGTCTATTTACATGATGGGGAAAACGGATATATCACAAAAGATAGTGTAGAACTTTTCAATGAAGCCTATGAGAAGATCGACCCCGTATTAAAAGCGCTTCCTAGCTCCAAACTTTCCGCCCAAAAAGACGGATATCGTTTCTTTATGGAAAAAGAGATCTACGAGCAATCACAGGTCATCACAGATACACTCATGGGCCGTCTTGGCGAATCAGAGATCAATTTTGAAGAACTTGATCCCACTCTTTTTGACGGGATCAATGAGATCAAACTCTGCGCTTGCGGGACTTCGTATCATTCAGCCCTTGCCGCTTCCTATCTTTTTGAGCGTTTTTCGAAGATCCGCTGTTCTGTTGAGATCGCTTCAGAGTTCCGCTACAAAGAGCCATTGATGAATCCAGATACCCTCTTTGTCGTAATCTCGCAAAGCGGTGAGACCGCAGATACGCTTGAAACCCTGAAAATGGCAAAAAAAGCGGGCCTGAAATCGTTGGTTATCTGTAATGTTGACAATTCATCTATGGTGCGTGAAGCCGATGCCAGCATCCTCACCCGTGCCGGGATTGAGAAGGGAGTGGCTTCTACCAAAGCCTTTGCAACTCAGATGGTCGTCTTTTGGATGCTCTCTTTATATGTGGCCAAATTACGTGCTTCTTTAACATCCATCGAGCTGGCCGAGCACATCTCACTACTTAGAGAAGTCCCTTCAACCGTGGTCGTCACCGATGAACTGCATGAAAAAATCCGCCGTCTCTCCAAACGTTATCTACATGGTCACGGTTTCTTCTTTATCGGTAGAGATATCTTCTTCCCACTGGCACTTGAAGGTGCACTCAAGCTCAAAGAGATCTCCTACCTGCATGCTGAAGGCTATCCTTCCGGCGAGATGAAGCATGGCCCTATTGCACTTGCAGATCCGGAACTTTTTACCATCGCTCTCATGCCGACCAATCTTCTTTATGACAAAACAAAATCCAATGTGGAAGAACTGAGTGCCCGTGACAGCACCATCTGTGCTATTTCTGCCGTCGCCTTTGACAAAGCCGATGATTACATTCAGACTTCAGAACGAAGACACTATATGCATGAGTTCTTTGAGATGATGGTTGTACTTCAGGTACTCTCACTGGAAATCTCTGTTAGACTTGGAAATGACGTCGATATGCCTCGAAACCTCGCAAAATCAGTTACCGTAGAGTAACTGGCTTCTTCAGTAAAAAGTGTCACTGTAGACTAATAAAACTCTTCTCTTCAGCAGAGTGTCACCGTCGAATAAAAGAACGCTCTCCCTCGGGACATGGATTATCCCAGAAGAAGCGGCTTTTTAATCAAAGGTGTCACGCTTCGATAGAATACACAAGATACATCTTTAAAAAAAGCCTTACTGCAAAATGCTAAAAATTCTTTTATTCCCAACGCTTCTGTGGCATCATTTCCCCTGATCTCTTTGATCTTTACCCATCATTGATTTGGTTATATTTTGGTTACATTTGTAACCTAACTCCCTATTCTGCGTATATTCTAAAATCTTTGGATTAATTTGATTAGTTTTAGTTTTCTTTTAGTATCTTTGCTGATATACTATAAGAATACCTTATTTAATATCAAAGATTTATGACATTATGAACACAAATAAAAAGATCCTTATTATTATCGCCCTTATGCTAATTGTCCTTGCTGCCGCAACCATTATAAATGTAGCCGTCAACTTTAGAGACTACTCTTATAATAACGCGGTAGAGAAGTCAAAAATGACTGCAGAAGTAGTCCGGGACGGACTGACTGCTCATATGGTCAATGGTGTAATGAAAAAACGCAACTTCTTTTTAAACAACATCGCCAACTACGAAGGTGTCAAAAAGCTCTGGATCGTACGTTCGCCAAAAGTCGATGAGGAATATGGTCCAGGCCTTCCCAAAGAAGAACCAAGAGATAAGATGGATGAGCGTGTACTAAGCAGCGGTTTAATGGAAAAAAAGATCACTGAAAACGCCGATACGGCTCATCTAAGGGTTTCTATTCCTTATATAGCGAGTGCTATTGATTCACCAAACTGTATGGAATGTCACCATGTTAACGAAGGAGACGTATTGGGTGTTATCAGTATGGAGTTTGATATCAGCAATACGCGTAGTGTAGGAATGTTTACTGTACTTCGTATCTTTGGACTCAATGTGATCTTTATTATCATCGCCCTTTATCTGACCAATCACTATATACGACCCTATATGGAACTTTTTGCCAATTTACAATATGGTATCAAAAAAGCGCACCTGGGTGATTTCACCTACCGATTCAAAACAACTATCAAGGGCGAAGGCCGGGAAGTCGCAGACGAGATGAATGGTCTTTTTGAAAAGATGCAAGATGCCTTTGGCAGTATCAAAGACCAACTTCGAACCTTTGTCGCACGATCTAACATCTCCTGTTCTGATCCACTACATGAAGCTAGAAATATTATTCACGAACTTGCCGATATCTATAAGTTCAAAAAGACTATTGAACTTGATAAAGACAAATATGACATCTACAAACGTATCAGCAATTTACTGCAAGAGAAGTTTGAGCTTAAACATTTTGCCCTTTATGAAGTCAATCATATCCGAAAAGAGCGTAACCTGCTCTTTATTACCCAAGGAGAGAGTTTCTGCTCACATGCCTCCCATACCGATGCACTAGAGTGTCGTGCATACAGAACCTCCACAGATATCATCTCCACCGATTTTCCGGAGCTCTGTTCTGCCTGTACGAAGAACAATGAGCTGGAATATGCCTGTCTGCCATTCACTATCAACAATGACTACAGCCTTGTACTTTCTATCTCTGCCAAAAATGAGAAGAAACTCGGAGACATCAGTAGCCTGATTACCAGTATTAAAAACTACCTCGAAGCAGCCAAACCGGTCATCGAAAGCAAGATCCTTATGGATATTCTTCGTGAGTCATCCTTGCGTGACGGTCTGACAGGTCTTTATAACCGCCGTTTTCTGGAGGAATACATTGATCATGAGCAGGCACAGATCCAACGTGATAATGCCGCTTATGATATCTTGATGATTGACATTGATTATTTCAAACTGGTAAATGACACTTACGGACATGATACAGGAGACACTGTCATCAAAGCGCTCAGTGACATCCTCAAAGACTCCATACGTGAATCTGACCTTGCCATACGCTACGGAGGAGAAGAGTTCCTGGTACTCTTACGCCATACAACACCGGAGGCGACACAAAAAATTGCCACTAAGATCCATAGCAGTTTTAAAGCGAAAAAGTTTACCATTGGCAGTGAGACACTGGAAAAAACCCTCAGTATCGGTATCGCAAAATTACCTCAAGATGCTGATTCCATCTGGAAGGTTATCAAGTACGCCGACACCGCTCTTTATGAAGCAAAGAATACAGGACGTAATAAGATCGTTGAATTCACCCACGATATGTTTGAGGATTATTAAGAAACTCCCTCAGACATACCAAAGCCTATCCTCATTCTATCATGCCGTCTGATCTGTTTCATAGACATTCAAGTCCGCATTTAAATCTTATCTGCAGTGTTGGTAGAAGTTAAACAAAGAGATTTGGGAGAAAAGTTTTTGCATTGAAGCTTTGTTCAATGCAAGGAAGGGGCTTAGTGACAGCCACACCCTGTACCACAACCGCCACCTTGTGCCGGTTGCTGCGGTGCAGCTTGTGCAGAAGCACCACCTGTAGAACATGCCGATACGCCCGGAGGAGTTG
The DNA here is from genome assembly GCA_041562075.1 of Sulfurimonadaceae bacterium. GTDB lineage: Bacteria > Campylobacterota > Campylobacteria > Campylobacterales > Sulfurimonadaceae. Next base: position 10,224 of record JBFEYO010000036.1, read on the forward strand.
TCGGTTGAACGGCAGCGTTATCAACACCACCCTCTTCATTGATCTTTTCGATCGTTGCCCATAGTGATTCAGCTGCTGCCATAAAACATTGTGCTGTTTTTGAATCAGGTTTAGAGAAAGTCACCGGCTTACCTTCATCTCCACCGGTGCGAACTGCAGGCTCGATAGGCACTTCAGCGATGATTGTCGTATCAAACTCATCTGCAACCGGCTGAGTCGTTCCCTTACCGAAGATGTCATACTCTACACCCGTATCCGGTGCAATGAAACCTGACATGTTTTCAACGATACCCGCGATAGGAATATTCAGTTTTTTGAACATATCCAGTGAACGGCGTGAATCATCCAGAGATACCATCTGCGGAGTCGTTACCGTTACACCGGCAGTTACAGGCACCGCCTGAGCAAGTGAAAGCTGTGCATCACCCGTTCCCGGAGGCATATCGATTACCAGACAGTCAAGGTCTGACCACAGGATATCACGTAGGAACTGCTCGATCGCTTTCATGATCATCGCACCACGCCAGATAAGAGAAGCACCCTCATCCATTAGTGAACCCATAGACATGAACTCAACACCGTATGCTTTCAATGGAATAACCTTGTTTCCTTCGATCTCCGGCTTAACACCTTCAAGACCCATCATACGAGGGATATTCGGACCATAGATATCTGCATCTAAAAGACCTACTTTTTTACCTTGTTGAGCAAGAGCGATTGCAAGGTTAACTGATGTAGTCGATTTACCAACACCACCCTTACCTGAACTTACCATTACAAAGTTTTTGATTTGCGGAGCGATGTTTCTCCCCTTGGAAGAGCTCTCTCTTGGCATCTTAGGTGCATTGATATTGATCGCAACATCTGCAGCACCGGCCGCTTTTAGTTCTGTTGTCGCTTCGTCAACGATTTGTTGCGCAACTTCAGGAGCAGAAGAAGTTACTTCTACCTCTACCGATACGTTTGAACCGTCAATCTGAATGTTTTTCACAAAGCCGAAAGTCACGATATCCTTAGAAAATCCAGGATAAGTAACTTTAGACAAGGCGTCTTTTACAATAGTTTCAGTCATAATTGTCTTGTTTCCTTTTTTAAAATTTTACACAAAAGGAGCAAAAGCCCCTTTTTCTACGTTTCTGACTTAAAAGTCGATGCTAGAAAAAACTAAATTTTTTCTAGTAAACACTATGTTCTCCTCAGCGGAGGGCTCACGCGTGGTTATACCACGCTAGTGTCTAACAAGCCTAATAATCTGGCTTAAATTATTGAGCTAATTTAAACTCTTGTTTTGCATTTGCTGCTGCTTCCTCAGCGATCTTAGCAATTGCTTCAGGATTATCCATGATGTCCTGAGTGATTTTATATGAACAGAATTTTGGTCCACACATAGAACAGAACTCTGCTTCTTTAAATACGTCTTGAGGTAGTGTCTCATCGTGGTATTCACGGGCACGGTCACCATCAAGTGCCAATTCAAACTGTTTTTCCCAGTCAAAGGTATAACGTGCATCCGACATAGCATCATCAATGTCACGAGCACCGGTACGACCACGGGCGATATCTGCAGCATGTGCCGCAATTTTATAAGCGATAATACCTTCACGTACATCTTCCGCATTTGGAAGACCAAGGTGTTCTTTTGGCGTTACGTAACATAGCATTGACGCACCATGCCATCCACCTACAGCAGCACCGATGGCAGAAGAGATATGATCGTAACCCGCAGCAATATCCGTTACCAATGGCCCAAGGATATAGAACGGTGCTTCATGACAAAGCTCACGTTGGATCTTCATATTACGCTCGATCTGGTTCAATGGCACGTGACCCGGACCTTCGATCATCACCTGAACGTCTTTTTCCCAGGCACGAAGTGTTAACTCACCCAGTACTTTAAGTTCACCAAGTTGTGCATCATCAGACGCATCTGCCAGACAACCCGGGCGAAGAGAATCTCCAAGAGATAGAGAGACATCATATTTTGCACAGATATCAAGGATATCGTCAAAAGCAGTATAAAATGGGTTTTCTCTGTGGTAGTGCATCATCCATGCAGCCATCAAAGAACCGCCACGGGAAACGATACCCATCTTACGTTTTGCAACTTTTGGCATCGTTTCAAGCAGGAAACCGGCGTGAATCGTGAAGTATGATACACCCTGTTGCGCTTGGCGCTCAAGAACTTCAAGCATCTTTTCAATCGTAAGATCTTCGATCTTGTTTCCAACATCATGAAGGATCTGATAGATAGGCACCGTACCGATAGGGATCTGAGAGTTGGCAATAACATTACGACGGATATCATCCAAGTCTCCACCTGTTGAAAGGTCCATAGCTGTATCAGCCTTGTATTGCTGAGAAACCTGAATCTTCTCAATCTCTTCTTGCACATCAGAAGCCAAAGCAGACGAACCGATATTTGCATTGATCTTACATGATGCAGCAATCCCGATCGCCATTGGCTCAAGATTTTTATGGTTAACATTTGCTGGAATGATCATACGACCACGAGCCACTTCACTTCTTACAAGCTCAGGCTCCAGTTTCTCTAACTTAGCGACATACTCCATCTCTTCAGTAATAATGCCTTGTTTAGCATAATACATCTGCGTACGAACCTTGTCACCTTCACGCTTTTTCAGCCATTCTGTTCTCATAAAAAATCTCCTAGAATATATTAACGGGATATTACTCACATCTAAGTAAGCTTCTCGTAATAATAAATTTCAAGTAAAACTATTTTAACTTTACTTAAGCAAAGTCAAATTTCTCTTACATATATTTATAGACAAATACAAGAAGAAAAATCTCACTCTATCTTTTCGGAAATTTAACACAAACAAGTTAAAAGAAAGCTTTGTGTGTGTATAATTTCGTAACACCTGTTACAAATAGGAGCATTTTTGTCCGATTTAACGCTTATTTTGCTTGCTGCAGGGAATTCCACGCGTTTTGGGATTTCAGTTAAAAAACAATGGCTACGCATAGGTCACCAACCTTTGTGGCATTTTGTTACAAACGAATTTGATAATTTAAATCTTTTTTCAAAGATCATTATCACTGCACATAAAGATGAAGTGGAATACATGCGTTCTTTTTCGGAGCACACCATCATAGAGGGTGGACAAACACGTCAGGCATCTCTTTTGAATGCCCTGAAACACGTGGATACACCTTATGTAATGGTCAGTGATGTCGCCCGTGCTTGCCCGCCTAAGGCATTGATTCAAAGGCTTATCGATGCTAAAGAGTCGGCTGAGTGCGTTGTTCCTGTCCTGGATGTCGTTGATACCCTCAGTTTTGAAGGCAACAACATAGACAGAAGCAAGCTAAAGCGTATACAGACCCCACAGCTTTCACAGAGCGAGGTCTTAAGAAATGCCCTAAACACAACAGTGGAGTTTACAGATGAGAGCAGCGCGATCATCGCCTACGGAAAGAGAAGAGCCGAAGTAGAAGGAGATGAGCAGGCCCATAAGCTTACTCGTCTGAGTGATATGCAGAACATCCCCTGCCTGAAAGCCCCTTCTATGGACACCCTTGTCGGTAATGGTTTTGATGTACACGCCTTTGAAGAAGGCAAAAAGATGGTCTTGGCCGGAGTTGAAATCGATGCCGACTTTGGGTTTAAAGCCCACAGTGACGGAGATGTGGCTATCCATTCCCTTATCGATGCACTTCTTGGTGCTGCAGGGATGGGAGATATCGGTACGCTCTTCCCGGATAGCGATGATGCCTATAAAGACATTGATTCCGCTCTTTTACTCAAAGAGTGTGTCAAACGTCTGCACCATTGCGGTTTTGTCATCGTTAATGTTGACATCACTATTATCGCTCAAACACCTCGGATCAGCAGCTACAAAGGCGCCATGCGCCGAAGGCTTGCGGAGATACTGGGAATTGAGCCGTTTTTATGCAACATAAAAGCGACCACAACTGAAAAACTCGGCTTTACAGGCCGTAAAGAAGGTGTTGCCGTACAAAGCAGCGCCGGTTTGAAATATCTAGACTGGACTAATTTATGAAAATTTTGATTATTGAAAATGAAATCTATCTTGCACAAAGTATTGCAGCAAAACTAAGTGACCTTGGACATGTTTGTGACCTTGCCTCAACCACCAAAGACGCTCTTCGAAATGAGCCTTATGATGTTGTCTTACTCTCAACCAATATTTCCGGACAAGACTTCTACCCTGTCATCGATGCCTATAAAGATGCCGTCGTTATCCTGATGATCTCCTATGTGAGTAACGACACGGTATCCAAGCCCCTAAAAGCCGGTGCAAAAGACTATATTCTCAAACCTTTTATGATCGAAGAGCTTATCCGTAAAATAGATCACTTCCAGGATTATGAACAACTCAAACGCCAAAATGCAACCTTTCAGCGTTATATCGAGCACTCCTTCGCCTCCGTCAATGTGGAGTGTGATTATGAGAAAGCGGATCTTCCTATCTTTGTCTTTTCCAATTATCAAAAATATGCCGATGCCTTTGCCTTTAAACTTCTCAATCGCTGCAATTCGCCGCTTCACTTTGTCTCGCTGGCATCTTTACGTACCCTGGATGAGATCGCCAACCTTAATCCGGAGCGTTTGACTTATATCACCGACTTTCAAAGCCTTAAGAAAACCGATAAGAAACCTTTCTTGGACCTGATAGAGGGTAAAAGTGTGATTGTCTCCAGTACGGACATCATCGAAGAGGTCCCTTATAAGACAGTTGAGATGAAAAGTGACAATAAGGTGATCGAACAAGGCGATATTCTCCCAATCGAAGACTATGTCAAATATATTGTGTTAAATTATCAACACAAATTTCCGGATACCGAGTTATCAAAAAAACTGGGCATCTCAAGAAAAAGTCTATGGGAAAAGCGAAAAAAATATGGAATCATCAAGAAAAAATAGAGAACTCCACCTTGACAGGGAAGCGGCATCAGCCCTTAGTCTAGTCAAAGCGGGACTACTCTACCCTGTCACTTCTTTAATGAACAAGTCCGAGACCATGGAGGTCCTTAAGACCGGGCTTGTCAACGGTAAAACCTTCCCCTTTCCCTTTATACTTTCACCCAGCGGAAAAACCAATGAAGAGGTCCTCTCTTCAGCCGACAAGGGCGAACGATTAGAGTTAGTCGTTGATAAAAACATCGTCGGTCATATTATCGTGGACGAGATCTTTGAGATCAATCCCAGAGAACGTGTACGTCAGATATACGGTACCGATGACCTGAGCCATCCCGGTGTAAAAAACACCTATGAGCGCTTGGGCAAACTGGCTATCTCGGGACAATATGAGATTGAACATCATGAGCTGGATACCAGTAAAGAACTGATCAATGAAGCCAAGGCCCGCACCAATGCCCAGCACACTACAGCGATCATGATGGCAGCCAATCCCCTGCATAGAGCCCATGAACGTCTGGTCCGTCAGACCCTGGATAAAACAGACCTGATCGTCATTTTCCTGCTCAAACCCTATAATGAGCGGGAATTAGCCTACAAAACACGTCTAAAGACCCTGGATTATTTCATCACCAACTACCTGCCTAAAAACCGTGTCGTTGTCGTACCCCTGGAAAGTTCTTACATCTTTGCGGGATATAATGAGGTCCTTATTGATGCCATCGTGGCCAAGAACTACGGCTGTAATCGATTGACCATCGGGCAGAACCATGCCGGTGTAGGGATGTATTATGACCAGAATACCCATAAATCCATCGTCGACAAGCTCGTCGGTACCAATATCGACATCGATATTGCTGCAGAGTATGTCTACTGTAATGAGTGTAAGACCCTGGTATCAACGAACACCTGTCCTCACGGACAGCATCACCATATCTCTTATCACTCCGAGTCTATCCTCGAGCTGCTTAGAATCGGTCTTCTCCCCCCTGCGGTATTGATGCGAAAAGAGATCTCTGCGCTGATCCTTGCCAAGCTCTTTCCCGATCGTTTTAAGAATCTTGAAAAACTCTATTATGATATTTTGCCGATCACAGGCTTACTCGAAGAGCATAACGAGCAGGACTTTTATATCGAACTGATGAAACTCTATCAGACAACTTCCCTGACTTAAAAGGATTTATATGAATTGGTTTTTACTGACTGTCGGCTATAGCGGCATGTCCCCCAAGGCACCCGGAACCGTCGGTTCCGCTGTCTCTTTGCTTCTGGCTATCCTAATCCTTAGCTATTTTGACACAACCACGCTTTTTCTAGGGGCACTCTTAGCCACCGTTGCCGGCTATAAACTGGTCAATGATTATGAAGCCAAGGGCGGTATCCACGATAATAAGCATATCGTCATTGATGAACTTGCGGGTATGTGGATCGCCGTTTCCATCGCCATCGTACCCATGACACATATTCCCATGGAGGCCTTCAGTGACCTCAGCGCGCACTGGACGCTCTGGCTGGCTATTTCTCTGAGCTTTGCCTTCTTTCGCTATTTTGATATAGCCAAGCCCTCTATTATCGGCCGTCTGGACAGAGATGCCAAGGGCGGCATCGGCGTGATGGGAGATGATGTGGTTGCCGGTGTTGCGGCAGGTGTACTGACTGCCTTGGTGATGAAACTGATCTTTACCTATCTTGGAACAGCCTGATGGCACGCCGCCGCTCCCATACCAGTTCCAAGCAAAATCCCAATTCAAACTCTGCCAAGGCCAGAAATCAGCATAAGCAGGGAAAGCCCAAAGCTACAAATGTGGTTGAGATCTTCACCGCCTCCTTTTGTCCTCATTGTCAGGATGCCAAGATGTATATGAAGGTCAATAAGATCAAGTTTATTGAATATAACCTGGAGAAGAGCAAGGGTGCTGAGAAAAAGTTCCTTGCTTTGGGTGGGAA
>JBFEYO010000037.1:0-16612 GCA_041562075.1 Sulfurimonadaceae bacterium
GGCTGTCGTCACAGCGATTGCCTTTAAGTCCTTGAAATAGGGCTTGCACTCTTCAAGTATCTTCGGCAAGGCTTCCGCATGCAGACGCGATGCCAACTCCGGAACCACCCCGCCATAGACCGAATGCTCCAATTCCTGAGAGATCTTCTTATGATAGACCAGCTTTTTTGTGGCGATATCCGTGATCGCTATGGAGCTGTCATCACAAGAGGATTCAATAGAAAGTAAAAGGTTCATGACAAAATTCCTAAAGCGCGGTTGAACTGCGCGTGAGCATTTCGCTGAGAAAAACCCAGTGTTAGCGCAGGTGAGCAGGCTATGCCTGTTGGCCGTATTGATGAATGGTATCTATCATCACAAGAGGATTCAATAGAAAGTAAAAGGTTCATTCAAATACCCCCTTTTTAACCCACTCCAATACCCATGGCCACTCACCGTAGTTACTGTCTGCATTCAGATGCCCGCCATTTTCAATCACCTTCATGGGAACACCAAGAGCAATACGCATCGCCGTTGCTTCTTCCTCGGTAAGATACGGGTCATCGGTAGAAGTGACCAACATTACCTCTTTGGCAAACAGCTTCTTGGGATAGGGAGCCGGATAGAAGGTCTTGATAGGTTTTAGATCAAGGTCCATACGTGGAGGCGAGACCAGCAGTAATCGCTCGACCGCCTTAATCTCCCCTTCCTCGCACAGATGAAACCATAGAGAGTTTGCCATTGAGTGGCAGATCACTACCTCCGGTTTAAACTCGGCCAAAATCTCTTTGACCTGCTTCATCCAGCGTTTTTTCGTCGGAAAATGAGGATTATCCAATAATGGAAAATAGACCTGCCCGTAATCCTTGGCGATCTCTCCCGCCAACCACGACTGCCAATGGGGAAAATCACTACCTCCCCAGCCGTGCAGAATCAGCGTTTTAGGCCTTGACATATGCTCTCACCTCTGCGTCCAGTTCAAAAACCTCATCCAGACTCTGTACCTCTGCATCAAAATGTTCATAAGCCTTGATGATGCTTTTAGAGATATCCAAAAAACTCGATTTTCCTGAGACGAAATTCTCGATCGCTGCCTCATTGGCCGCATTCACTACCACACCTCGCTTAGGGTGAGCGAGCAAGTCATCTTTGATCTGCCAGATCGGATAACGTTCCGGGCTGATCTGCCTAAACTCCAGACTACCCACTTCCAGAAGGTTGACCGGTTGCAAGACCTGCTTGTCTACCTTTCCCAAGACGGCATAGGCAATAGGCAGCTGCATATTCGCGTGGGCAAAATGAGCCGTGGTAGAGCCGTCCGTAAAATCGATCAAAGCGTGAATAAGCGACTGGGTCTCGATGATCGCATCATATTGCCCTTCTCCAAAAAGCCATCGTGCCTCCAGGAGTTCAAACAGCTTGTTCACCATCGAAGCAGAATCTATCGTGATCTTTTGTCCCATCTGCCAGTTTGGATGCTTCAAGGCATCTTCCAGACTGGCCTGTTTCAACTTCTCAATAGGCCAGTCCCTGAAGGCACCTCCGGAGGCAGTGATCGTCATCTTTTGCACACAACGGCCTTCATGTAGCAGATACCACAGACCAAAATGTTCCGAATCAATAGGCTGGATAAAAGAGGTGTCGATAAAGGCCCCTGCCGCTACAAGGGACTCTTTGTTGGCCAAAGCGACTTTTTTACCGCATTCGATAGCCTTGAGTGTCGGCCTTAATCCCAGAAAACCGACCAAGGCATTAACAACCAGCGATGAGTCCGAACTCTCTATCGCTTCAAGTATCCCCTCCTGCCCATAGCGGACATTGGTGTGATTGACCTTTGAGATATCCTCTGCTGCATCGACCACCACCATACGCGGTGCGAACTCGGCAATCTGGGCATTAAGCAGATCAATACTTCTGCCCGCGACCAGCACATCAATATTCAGGCCGAAACTTCGTGCGACCTCTAAAGCATTTTTTCCGATTGAACCGGTAGAACCAAGCAGTACCAATTAGACTAGGCCTCTTAGCAGTACCAGCATAATAATCCCGGCAAACAGATACCCATCTACACGGTCAAGAATTCCTCCATGCCCCGGAAGAATATCCCCGCTGTCTTTTACCCCCGCCTTACGCTTGAGGTAGGATTCAAAAAGATCGCCAAAGACCGACGCAATCCCTGAAAGTAAAGAGATGACAATCGCCTTATCCACATCCACAAACCGCAGTCCCACAAAGAATCCCGCAGCCGTCGCGATCACAACACCACCCACGACGCCCTCAAGGGTCTTATTCGGAGAGGTCTCGCTGAACTTTGTCTTTCCGATACTTTTCCCCACAAAATAAGCACCGATATCCGCACCGGCGACCACTACCAATAACCACAGCAGCGCCATCACACCATACTCGGTGTAAAGGGTGAGCAAGAAAAGAAAGCTTGCCGTCGGATAGATAAAAGGATAAAAGTATTTGGATTTTAACTCATTGGTATAGGCAAGCACCGAACCGAAGATCACCGCTGCGATAAAAAAAAGATCATCTGCATAAGGGTAAAAGCCAGCCACGATCCATAAGATAGCTGCATAGGCATAAAGGGTGTTGTTCTCAATGCCAAAAAGTTTATTTGCCTCATAAAAAGAGAGTAGATACAAGGCGCCAAAAACTACCCACATCACAAAAAAATTATCGATAAAACCTATCAAAACGATCGCTGCCAACAGGGCTAATCCCGTCGTGATACGTTGCGGATCTATACCCTTCTTCTCAAGCCAATCCATCAAAATCCTTCTCTTTTTATAATGACGCATTATATCGCATTAAACTAAGGGAAGGATTTAAGCCTGTTTTTTACCTAAAACATGGTGTCGATCTGCCGTGAACTGGAAGCATTTACCCGGAACCATCCGGCGATAGAGAAGCGGTCTTTTCCACTCGGCAAGACTTCGTGGGGAAACTTTTCACTTAAAAAGATCACCATCACCCCCTTTTTCGGGGCGACTTTTTCCAATATTTCCGATCCCTCTTCATCATAAATCAGAAGTTCGCCGCCATCCCCTTCCTGCCAATCAGAGCTCAGGTAAAACACCGTCGTAAGCATGCGGTTATTACTCCCCCTGAGGACATCAGAGTGTTTTTTATAAAAATCTCCCTTGGCATAATGGGCAAAATGAGCCTCATAATCAAACAGGCCTAGAAAAAGCTCCCGATTGATCCCTGTTCTCAAGGATTCCATCCATGCCAGATAATCTGCTTCACTGGATGCTGCACCCTCAAGCCATAGACTCTTATCCGAGCGGATACTCCTGTCCTGATGTTGCGCTTCTGCGCGTCCGATGCTCGCCTGCTTAAAGCCTTCCAGAGTATAAACTCGCTCCGCAAGAGCATCCACCAGCGAGGGCTCTAGGATCTTATCCAAAATACAGTACCCCTTATCCGCCAGGGCATCGGCTATGTGTTCAACATCTTCTTTGGCTATGCTTTGTTTCATGGGAGTATTGTAATTCAGCACTGGGACGAAAGTCAATATAAGCGTAAGCTTCTAAAGTTAAATACATCTTGCCTGTGTTATAATCGCGACATTAATTTTAAGCCCCCCTAGGAGAAAAGATGAGCCAAATCTCATACAAAGACGCTGGTGTTGATATTGACGCGGGAAACAGCTTTGTCGATAATATCAAGCCGATTGTAAAATCTACCTTTACATCCAATGTATTAGGAGGGATCGGTTCATTCGCTGGTGCCTTTGAGCTTCCTACAGGTTACAAAGAGCCGGTTATGCTGGCAGCTACAGACGGGGTGGGAACCAAACTGAAACTTGCCATTGACAGCGGCAAGCATGATACCGTTGGGATCGACCTGGTTGCCATGTGTGTGAATGACCTTATCTGTAACTGGGGTACACCGTCATTCTTTCTGGATTATTATGCAACTGCCAAACTAAGCGTTGAAGAAGCCACTGCCGTCGTCTCAGGTATTGCTGAAGGGTGTCGTCAATCCGAGTGTTCACTCATCGGTGGCGAGACCGCTGAAATGCCGGGGATGTACTCTGAGGGGGATTATGATCTTGCCGGTTTTGCAGTCGGTATCGCCGAGAAGTCCGAACTTGATCGTGTCTCCCAGGTTCAAGAGGGGGATGTACTTATCGCTCTTCCATCTTCAGGCTTTCACTCCAACGGCTTCTCACTTGTTCGAAAGGTCCTCTTTGACAAGATGGGTATGAACTTCGATGATGACTTCAACGGTCGTCCGCTTATAGATGTATTGCTAGAACCGACACGTATCTATGTCAAGACCTTTAAAGCCCTCAAAGACAAGCTGGTCGCCATGGCGCATATCACCGGAGGGGGTATCGTCGAAAATCTCCCTCGCGTACTTCCTGAACACCTATATGCCGATGTAGACAAATCGGCATTACGTCCTTTGCCGATCTTTGACCTGCTAAGCGAACATGTTGATGAAGAAGAGATGTACCGTGCCTTTAACATGGGTATCGGTATGGTTTTTGTCGTGCGTCCTGAGAATGTGGATGCTGTCTTGGCAGGATCTGACGGATATGTTATCGGAACCATGAAGGCCGGAGAACGCTGCGTCAAAATGTCCTAAGAGAAGTTTGACATAAACCCTGTTAGGATTAACCTATGGACATAGAAATCATAGATATATTTGTCAACAAGCTACACTCTGACATCCCCCTTATACAAGAGTATATAGACTCCCTTGAACAGGGAGAAGATACTCATGTAGCAGATCTTTTTCGTATTTTTCATAACTATAAAGCCACCGCATCCTACCTTGAACTGGATGAACTTTTTCTTCTGGTTGCCCAGGGAGAGAACATCCTTAATGCCATACGCTCCAATCAATACAGTATCGGAAGCTATGATATAAAATGGCTTCGTGCCGCCCTGATACAACTGAAGGTCTGGTGTGATGAACTATATGATGAACAGCCACTCTCCAAGATGGATGCGGCACTCTTTCCCACCATCACTATCGTCAATGACGAAGAGAAGACAAGTGATGTGATGCAGGGCCTGACACTCCTATATATGGACAGGAACGAGGCCAGAGCCCAAAAGATGAAAGCCCCTTTGGAGCATGTCTTTAAAGCGGTATGTACAAGCAGCGATCTTGATCACCTGCGTCGTTCCGTTCTAAGAAAAAGCCATGATATTATTTTGTTAAACATGCTAGATGAGAGCATTGAGATCGCGCAGGAGCTTATTAAACTCAAACCGGATATTGCACTGATCACTGCCATTCCTGAGCTCAGGGGCTATCAAAGATCACGTCTGCTGATGAAGGGGATCACCCATCCTATCCTTTCGCCAATCAAAGCCAGTGAACTCAAACGGCAACTTCATAATGTCGTCACTTCACACTTCTCCAAGGTCTATACCATCGTACCCCATCAAAAGATCTATAACTTTATACAGGGGCTCGATCCTTTGCCAAGCTCCGTCAAAACGATCACTGAACTCTGCGATGATCCTGAAAGCTCTATCAAAGATCTTATCCATGCAGTCGAATCTGATTCTATCACTACCGCCAACGTCTTGCATGCGGCCAATATGCCCATATATGCAGTCAAAAACACGTCATCCCTTGACCAGGCCATTGTCTCCTTTGGAAAACGTCTTATCAAGGCTCTGACCCTGAGTGATCTTGCCTGTAAGATAGGATCATTGCAATTAGAAGCCTATAATATCAATGAAGAGCAATTCAAAGATGCTTCCCGTTTACGTCTGGCACTGATGAACAGCTGGTACGCTCAGATCGATCCCGAATCGCTTCATCTTCTATGTTCCTCAGCAATCCTTGGAAATCTAGGAGAGATTCTTATCAATCAGGAACTGGTGGAGCAGGGACTTGAAGAGCAGTTCAAAGCCTTTAAGGCAGATGAGTTTTCACAAGCAGAAGTCAAACTGCTTAAGACCAGCTCCGCCTTCGTAACCGCTGATATTCTGGAGTATTGGGGACTTGATAGCGACCTGGTGGATTCCATCCGGTATAGCGATGCCCCCTTCAATGCTCCGACCCTAAAGGTACAGCAACTGGCTTGCGCCAATGCGATCATCTATAAGATGATAACACCCTATGGAGAAATTCAAAGGGCTATTCCTGATTCGGTAAAAGCACTGATGTTAAAAGCAGGTTTGGAAATAGATATATTAGAAAAAGCGGTACAAGACATCAACATACCGGCAGAGGTGTAAGTATATTAGCTGCAACAAAGCTGCTATCTTCAAATGACCATGACCAGTGTCATGATCATTTATCAATAAAATTCCCTAGCGATTCATCTTCTTTTATAATATCAGCTCTTGGGTAAGATATGCCGCGTTAAAAAATCGTGACTGAATGTCACGGTTTTAGCGGATAAAATTCCTTGATGTGACTCTGCCTTAAAGAAGAGAAAGCCTGTTTACCGATTCATCTTCTTTTCGATGATGTCAGCTCTTGGGTACGTGAACCTTATCTCTCTATTGGCAAAGATCGTATCATTTGCATCCGTAGCATAAGCTCTTACTTTAAGTTCCAGGATCGTATCATGACGATCATCATCCACAAGCTTCTGCGTAGTATATAGGACAAAAGTCTTTTTCGTCTTATGTCCCGGTTCAACTGTAAACGGAGCGGATGGTCTGTCAATCTTGATCTTATCATTGTTCAAGATCTCAAGATAATAATCATGAGGTTTGTTCTGAGTGTTTTGCAGCAGAATAGTATAAGCATTCTCGACCCGTGCCTTACCATCAACATTTTCAATATCGTACAGACGTGTCTGCTTGTTGATATTGATCAGCATCAACTCTTTGTCCATTCCCATCATCATCAAGATCATAAAAATACCCGTCAAAACAACTCCATAACCTATGATCTTCGGACGGAAAAAGCGGGTTTTACCCTCTTTTTTCTCGATCTCGCGGGTACTTGACCAGTTGACCAGACTCGGTTCATTGAACTTTGCCATAACCGTCGTACAGGCATCGACACACTCCAGACAGTTGATACACTCCAGTTGCAGCCCCTGACGAATATCGATATGGGTCGGACAGACGGTTACACAAGACTCACAAGTCGTACATAAATCCGCCGGTGCCAACTGATCCTGTTTATCCACCAGTTTGGTATGATGTTCATCATAAATACGTCCGCCACGCTCATTATCATAAATCGCCATGATCGTATCATCATCATACAGTACGGACTGGATACGAGAATAGGGACAAACATAAATACAGAAGTTCTCTTGCAAGAAAACAATGTCATAAAACAAGAAAAGAGCGATACCTATCCATGCACCCATAAAAAGTTTATGTTCACCGATGTTCTGTGCAAAGTCAAAAAACTGTTCCGGCGGTACAAAAAACCACAAGGCATCTGCCGCGGCTAGAAAGGCCAGAATAATAGAGATAACCCAGATAACAACTCGTTTGACCTTGTTAATCGGTTTCGAGTAATCGGGCTCAATCTGTTTGTTTTTAATACGCTTGCGGAGCTTGAAGACCTTTGTCTCAATAAAGTCTCTGAAAACAGTACGAAAGATCGTCTGCGGACAGAACCATCCACAAAACATCCGACCACCTAAAACGGTGATACCAAATACTCCAACAAAAAGAATCATTAATAAAAATGGCAAGAGATAAAGTTCTTGCATATCAAAGGTTATAAAAAAGAAGTGAAATTTAAAGTCTACGAAACTCAATAAGAAAAAGTGGTTTCCCTTTACCGTCACCCATGGTATAATCAATGTAAATACTGTAGCAAATGCGAATACATAATAACGCATATAACGTAGTGGAATCCATCCTTTTAGATATTCTGAGGCTTTGACTTTTGCTTCTGCACTACTCATAATAATAAGTCCTCCCAAAGTGATATAAACAAATATGATTATATATATAAGCTATTACTTATATATCACATTCTAACCAGAATTGCCTCTGATAGACTTTAAATGCTCCTGCAATAGGGCCTATGATATTCTTTGAATACACACCTTACTCTTATTAATATTAAAATTTTGTAAATATTCATGGTTACCTGGGCCTTTCAATGCACATAAATATAATCTGTATTTAGGTATAATCATCCATAATCAAGGTATCTAGGGAGTCAAATGGAAGGTTTGTTTATTGAGTATAAAGATCCTCTCTTTGGCATCATTATCTTTTTTTCACTCATCTTTGTGGTCGCGTTTTTCTCTTACTGGTGGGGACGTTTTAAGACCAAGGAAGATGAAAAGAGCCTGGACCGTTTTATCAAAAACTTCCATAGTATGCCCAGCGAAAAAGAGCTCTCCGAACTCCTCTCCTCTTCCGAGCTCTCCCATAAATCACTCTACATTCTCGCTACCAGCTATATCCAGCAGGGAGACTATGAGAAGAGCATAGAGATCTATACCGCTATTTTAGAGAAAAAACTTTCCGTGCATGATCAGAAGGAAACGATGATCCTGCTGGGACAAGCCTATTTAAAAGCCGGTTTTTTACAACGTTCCAAGGACCTTTTTCTAGAGATCCTTTCCCGCCATCCGCGCACCCCCTCTGCCCTGCAGTTTTTACTCATCATCTATGAGAAGATGCGTGACTTTGAAAAGGCAAAAGAGATCCTTGAACCCCTGGATGAGATGGATATGAAAGTCGCCAAGGATGCCATGTACCTTTCGCTCATCTCCATGCAGTACAATATGAAGATACCATCTGAAGAGAAAATAGAAAAGATTATCGCCTGGTATCAAAAACATCATCAACTGGGATATATGATCTTTGAGTACCTCTTCAGACAATCCCCTTCTTTAGCCTGGAAACACCTGGATCAGAGTCTTTGTGAACGGATTTCCGATATCCTTTGGAATTTAGAGCCAGATCAACTCGATTTGGATATAATTTCATCCAATGCTTATCTGCAGGAACTCTATAGTGCCAAAGGTGTGCTTAATAGCGCCGATGAGAGTGCCATATTTGAGCTGGATGTCCTGATCAAACTGCAAAATTCCGGATATCAAGATGCAGATATACAGTTTGAATATCTATGTAATGAGTGTAAACAGGTCTTCCCGTTTTCATTCCATCGCTGTCCAAACTGTCTGGGAATCGACACAGTTCAAAATGAAATGCTTCTGACCAGAGCCGGTCACGGAAGCAACCTCTCTTTCCAATAGAGCCCGGGATAAGCAACTATAACACAAGGAAACTGTTGTGAAAAATATTGATGAACTAGAAAAGTCTCTAGATTATCACTTTGAAGATCCGCAGCTCCTTATTGAAGCGCTGACGCATAAAAGCTACAAGCAGCCCTACAATAATGAGCGGTTGGAATTTCTAGGTGATGCTGTTTTAGACCTCGTCGTAGGGGAATACCTTTTTGCGAAATTCCCTAAATTCGATGAGGGAAAACTCTCAAAAATGCGTGCCTCTTTGGTCAATGAAGAGGGGTTTACCCGTATGGCTGAGCATATCAACCTTGGAGAGTATATCCTGCTTTCCAATGCCGAAGAGAATAATAACGGGCGCAAGAAGCCTTCTTTACTCTCCAACGCCTTTGAAGCCGTCATGGGAGCTATCTATCTACAGGTAGGCCTGCAGCATGTCGAAGCATTGATGCATCGATATCTGGACGAAGTCTATCCGGTCATCGATATGAGTACCCTCTTCAAAGACTTTAAGACCACTCTGCAGGAGCTCACTCAAGCCGAGTTTGGTGTCACCCCGGACTATAGACTGGTGGGGACCTCTGGACCGGATCATAAAAAAGAGTTTGAGATCTCTGTCTTTATTCAGGATAAAGAGTATGCAAGAGCCAAGGGTAAGAGCAAGAAAGTCGCCCAGCAAGAAGCCGCTTTTATCGCCCTTGAAAAACTAAAAGGGAAAGCATAATGAATAAATTTGGTATCCGTTTCTCATTTTCTACCTTTGGTGAATCCCACGGTGCCGGTATCGGCTGTGTCGTAGACGGTGTTCCCGCAGGACTGACAATCGATGAGGATTTTATCCAGTCCGAGCTGGACCGAAGAAAACCGGGACAAAATGAGTTTGCCACCGCCCGCAAAGAGGCCGATAAAGTAGAGATCCTTTCTGGTACCTTTGAAGGTATAAGCACCGGCACGCCTATCGCCATGGTGATCTATAACACCAATCAAAAGTCCAAAGACTACTCCAATATAAAAGACATCTTTCGCCCAGGTCACGCCGACTTCACCTACTGGCACAAATACGGTTTGCGTGACTACCGTGGCGGCGGGCGTTCCTCTGCCCGGGAAACGGCTGCACGCGTTGCTGCCGGAGCCGTAGCCAAACTAATGATCAAAGAGCTGGGTATCGAGGTACAAAGCGGTATCATCGAGATCGCCGGTATCCGCTCTAAAGAACTTGATTTTGATTATGTTGGCTCCAGCGAGATCTATACCCTGGACAAAAATGTGGAAGATGCCCAAAAAGAAGCGATCCTCGAAGCAAAAAACCGTCATGACTCCGTCGGCGGTGCTGCCCTGGTAAAGATCAAAAATGCTCCGGTAGGGTTGGGGGAACCTCTATACTACCGTCTGGATGCCGTGCTGGCCGATGCGATGATGGGGATCAACGCCGTCAAAGCAGTGGAGATCGGTGACGGTATCGAATCCTGCCGCGCCACCGGTTCAAGCAACAATGACCCTATCCGAAAAGAGGGTTTTAAATCCAACCATTCCGGCGGTATCCTTGGGGGTATCTCCAACGGTGAAGACATCGATATCTCTGTCTACTTCAAACCGACACCATCGATCTTTATCGAACAAGAGACCATCGATACCCATGATACCGAGCAACACTTCTCCCTCAAAGGGCGTCACGACCCTTGTGTCGCCGTACGCGGTTCAGTCGTCGCTGAATCCATGGCAGCTTTGGTAATCGCCGATATGCTTCTGCTCAATATGGGCCGTAAAATTGATGGAATAAAAAACTACTATCAATAATTTAAAAAGGAATACCTCCTTTTTAAACTGAAACTTTATAATTAACTTTTCTTCTTTTACCCTACTAAAAACATCTAAGCTACAATACACCAATTTTATATATATGGATACCGCAATGACAAAACAAGACAGAATTCGCGGCAGTTTTTTTGGTGCCATCGTAGGTGATGCGCTCTGCCTGGGCTCCCATTATGAGTATGATGCCCAAAAGATTTATAAGGCCTATGGGAATGCCCCTATTAGCAAGTTTATGTCACCGGGTGAGATGATGGGGGGACAGACCCATGGTATCGGCTGGGGTGAGCGTAATTATCATCCCGGCAAAAAGGCCGGAGGGACGACAGATTACGGAGATTACAATATTGTCATTTTAGAACATCTGGCTAAAATGGGAACCCCGGCCAAAGAATTTTCCGTGGATGAGCTGATCCCCCACTGGCAATATCGTCTTGAAAACGGCTGGGGATCATGGATCTGTACCATGACCAAACAGACCTACCAGCAGGTCAAAGCCGGGGTTGAAACTCGTCTACTTGGCGGACCCTCCAATGCCATGGCTATCCGTCATGTCGCGGCCCATGCCTATTATGATGATGAAGAGACCTTGGCCCAGGTCGCCCGCAAGGCGATGTTTACCCATAGAGAGCCTTCTGCTCTGGGGGGAGGAGAGTTCTTTGCCCGTGTTACCCACAGGGTGATTAACGGTGAAGCACCCCAGGATGCCATAGAGGGGGTAGCCATACAGATGGGTGGCTTTTTTGAGGCCAAGACAGCCCAGGCCATTGCCAAATACAACGAAGCCACTGATCCAAACAGCGAACTCTCCAAAGAACCCTTTGTGGATGACCTATCCCTTACTTCAATGGCGCGGCTGTGGGATATCGGCCGTTCCGAGCCGATTCGTGTAGGCAAGGCCAGTCCGACAGAAGGGACCTTACCCGGAAGCATCTATTTTATCTTGAAGTATGCCAATGAAGAAGATGGACTCAATAGAGCCTTGCAAGCCAATGCCATGGTCGGCGGAGACAATGCGTCGCGTGCCATCGCGATCGGAATGGTTTTAGGTGCTTACTTTGGTATCGATGCCTTAAACAAGGAGTGGAAAGAGCGTTTGACCCAAAACCTCTATTGTGAAGAGCTTCTCTCCCAGCTGCCTCTGTTAAAGGCTTAAGTCCTTACAATACGTCACTTTAAGTTAGCCTGCTATACAATGGATCTCCTATCGATCCAAAAGGAGATCCTATGACGCGTATTATCGGTTTTGCCATCATCATCTTTGCCCTCTATAGTGCTTATAATGAGTTCTTTTCAAACGCCAGCAATCAGGATACAGGACCCTCTATCCCGGCAGAATATGAAACAGCGATCTACAAAGCCCGTTCCGATATCGAGGCGATATACTCCGGGATCAGCCGTGATGCGAAACGTAACCAATACAGCGGGAAAGACCCTTATCCAAAAACACTCACCAAAGACGCGAATCACCTTTTTGGCAATGTACTCATCACGCCCATCTATCCCAGTAAAAAAGGGTGGCAGTGGCAAGGCCAACATAACTATACCTATACTTATGCCCCAGACAAAAGTGTGAGCTTCAGATACTCGCCCGCAGACGGTGAGTTATATTGTGTCAGCGATTATGAGATATGTCAGTTTTTTTAATGAAGGAGGCATTCCCTCTTTGCTCATCCTGCCTTTTCTTTACTCATCTTCCAGTTTACCCATAAAAGCCATACGACAGCACAGTCGATCATCACATCCGCAAAGTTAAATACGGCAAATCCGTCCTGACCTGCCATAGGGTATGGCCAACCGTGATAATAAAACATATCCACAACACCCCCATGAACAAAACGGTCATAGACATTGGACAGACCTGCCCCCACCAGTATTCCAACGGGCACGGAATAGATACGATTGTTGAGATAGAGGGTATAGCTCATCACGCCCAGTATGAGCACCAGCTGTATCCATTTGAGCCACTCTTTTAAAAAGGCGAACATGGAGAAAGCGACACCTTTGTTATAGACAAGGATAAGATCCATCCACTCCGAATAATAACGATAGCCCTCTAAAAAAAGTTGTTTGATATTTTGATCGATAATAAAGATACCGACCATGGCCAAAGCCATCGGCCAGAAAAGGTATAGCAGGTTTTTAAGCGAGTTGTTTTCCAAAGAATTCTTCCAGTTCATTCATTTTTGCATCCAGAACTTTAGCATCTTTTCCTTCAAGAAGGATACGCAATTTGTTCTCCGTGCCGGAATAACGGATCAGATGACGCATATGAAGCTTTTCTACATCTTCAAGCTGCTCTTTAAGCCCCTCTATCTCATCAAGAGGTTTTTTCTCTTTGATGTTCATATTACGCAGCTGCTGCGGATAAAGTGCAAAAGGACGGAGGACTTCGGAAGCTTTCTTGCCCGATTCAAGGATAATCGCCAGGATCTGAAGTGCCGACATCAATCCGTCTCCCGTCTTGGCAAAATCGTGCAAGATCACATGACCGCTCTGCTCGCCACCGAAGTTGATCCCCTTTTCATTCATCACTTCAAGTACATACTTATCCCCGACATTGGAGCGAAAGAGCTGGAGGCCATTTTCCTTCATAAACTCTTCAAGACCAAGATTACTCATCACTGTGGCGACGATTCCCCCGCCTTTTAGCATCTGTTTCTTATGCAGAGCCAGTCCCATAGCACCTAATAATTGATCACCGTCGACCACTGTCCCTTTCTCATCTACAACAACCAGCCTGTCCGCATCTCCATCCAAAGCGATACCGATATCTGCTCTATATTTCACGACGGCATTGGAAAGGTCCTTGGTGTGTAGAGCCCCGCAATCCTCATTGATATTAAAGCCGTCCGGCTTATCATGAATCACGATCACCTCAGCACCCAGTTCATCCAGTACCGTCGGTCCTACCTTATATCCGGCACCGTTTGCCGTATCCAGTACGATACGAAGACCCTGAAGTGAGAGTTCCTGCGGAAATGAGTTTTTAAGCTGAACGATGTAACGGCCGATGACATCATCGATACGTTCAGCCTTTCCTATCTCTTTACCTACTGCGCATGAAGAGGTCATCAGGGGCGTATTATGATAGATTGCCTCGATCTCGGCTTCAATCTCTTCAGAGAGTTTATCTCCATGAGCGTCAAAAAACTTTATCCCGTTATCCTCAAAAGGATTATGCGAAGCCGAGATCATGATCCCCGCATCACAACGCATGTTTTCTGTTAAAAAAGCGATAGCGGGTGTGGGCATCGGCCCGATCTGTACCACATCATACCCCACTGCCGTCAAACCGCTGACGATGGCATTCTCGATCATATACCCGCTTCGACGCGTATCCTTCCCCACCAGAATCTTTTTTGTCTTGGCATATTGTTTAAAATAGATGCCTGCTGCGATTGCGACGTTCATTGCCTTTGTCGCATTTAAAAACCCGCCGGCTTTACCACGGACCCCATCAGTGCCAAATAACTTCATACTACGCCTCACTATTCTATAAATTATACATTTGTGGTATTCTATCAGTCCTTATCTTTTTTATAGTTGATAATTATGAAAAATTAGGATTTTATAATCACTAAATACTTTCCAAATGATCTAAAATTATATTTAACTTAAATTTAATGAACTTTCAGCTAAACTTCGACTCTTAAAAAAAATTAGGGCAAGATCCCTAAGAAGGAAATATAGATATGGCTAACCATAAATCATCTGTAAAGCGTATCCGTCAGACTATTAAAAAGACTGAACGCAACCGTTTCTACCGTACACGTCTTAAGAACATTGTAAAAGACGTTCGTTCTGCTATCGATGCAGGTAACAAAGAAGAAGCTACTGCTGCACTAAAAGTTGCTAACCAGCAAATTCATAAATTCGTCAGCAAAGGTATCTTGAAAAAAGAGACTGCTGCACGTAAAGTCAGCCGTTTACATACAGCTGTTAACGCTATCGCTTAATACTAAGCCGGCGTATCCGCATTGTGGTGTGAGGTAGTGTGCTCTTGTAGCCGAACATATTTCTTTCCACACTGCCCCTTCACCGCTTAGTCTTTAACAGACTGGGCATCATCTTCATCTCGGAGACCATCCATGTTACAATCAAAACTTGACCCCTTTATCGATCGATATAATGAATTGACAGAGCTTTTAAGTTCTCCCGATGTTACTGCTGACATCAAAAAGATGACCGAACTCTCCAAAGAACAGTCAGGCCTTTTACCTATCGTTGAAAAGGCCAAAGAGTATACAGCACTGCTAAATGAGATCTCCGATAATAAAGAACTGCTTGGTGATCCAGAGATGGATGAATTGGCCAAGGAAGAGCTGAAAGAGCTTGAGCCAAAGGTGCCTCTCGTTGAAGAAGAACTCAAAGGCCTGCTGGTTCCTCAAGATCCTAATGATGATCGAAATATCTATCTCGAGATGCGTGCAGGTGCCGGTGGAGATGAGGCGGCGATCTTTGTGGGGAATCTCTTCACTGCCTATACACGTTATGCTGAACTCAAAGGCTGGAAGATAGAGATTATGTCTTCTTCCGAAGGGGATGCCGGCGGTTTCAAAGAGATGATCGCCCTGGTCAAAGGGGAAAAAGTCTACTCCTTCTTGAAGCATGAGTCAGGGACCCACCGTGTACAACGTGTTCCGGCAACCGAGTCTCAGGGACGTGTACATACCTCAGCTATCACCGTGGCGATCATGCCTGAGGTCGATGATGTTGAGATTGATATCAACCCAAATGACCTCAAGATTGATGTTATGCGTTCTTCCGGTTGTGGGGGGCAATCGGTTAACACCACCGATTCTGCCGTACGTATTACACACATCCCATCGGGTCTGGTCGTGACCAATCAGGACCAAAAATCCCAGCACAAAAATAAAGACAAGGCGATGAAAGTCCTCAAAGCCCGTCTATATGACCTTGAGATGCAACAAAAAATGGAAGAAGATGGTGCTGCACGTAAAGAACAGGTCGGAACAGGGGATCGTTCAGGACGTATCCGCACCTACAACTATCCGCAGAATCGTATCTCTGACCACCGTATCAATCTCACCCTTTATCGTCTGAACGAGATCCTTGGAGGTGGACTGATGGATGAGATCATCGAGCCCCTTCAAGCCCATTATCAGGCAGAAAAGATCAAGGCAGCCGGGCTTTAACAGCCCATAAAAAAAGCCTATCTACACCAGCTTTTGCTTTCTGCCAACTCTTGGCTATAATGGTACCTACTTATTCCAGGAGACAATATGAAATCAATTCTTTTCCCCCTACTCATCACATCCTCACTTTTAGCCGATAGTGCTGCATTTTGGCAGATCCAAAAGGTCAAGTCCAATGATAGCCTTAATATCCGTGCCCTTGCAGATCACACATCTGACAAGGTCACCACTATTCCCTATAATGCCCAATGTGTCATCAACCATGGTTGCGGTAAAGATATTAAACTTGAAGCGATGATGCATATGCAAGAAGAAGAGGTAAAGGCCTTTTTAGAACAGGCTAAAGAAGGATGGTGCTATGTCGAATATGAGGGTCAATCAGGCTGGGCCAACCAGTATTATCTAAAAGCCTCTTCTGCTGAGTGCACTAAGTAGAGGCCTTAGAGTCTTCGCTCTTTCCAATTCCCCTTTTCATTTTCAGAAATATCCTTATAAAATTGGTAGAGTA
>JBFEYO010000038.1:0-16554 GCA_041562075.1 Sulfurimonadaceae bacterium
ATGGATTAGCCCTAACGGCAGGTAATACTCCATGGCTGATGATCAGGAAAAGACCGAAGAACCCACCCCCAAGAAGATCGAAGATGCCAGACAGGAGGGAAATGTTCCCAAATCACAGGATATGTCGGGGCTATTCACCCTTTTTGTGGCGATTCTGGCTTTTTTAATGCTCTTTAACTTTATTGTCGAGCACTATTTTAATCTCTATCAATATTATTACACTCTGTTTCAACGGGAACTGGATAAGGAATTGGTCTTTGAAATCACCTTGATCAGTATGCGCGAGATGCTGATCATGGTGATTCCTCTTTCCTTACTCGTTGCTATTGCCGGTGTGGGAGCCGGGCTTTCCCAATTTGGTTTTTTGTTTACCACCAAACCTCTCATTCCGGACCTTAAAAAGATCGATCCGATCAAGGGGACGAAGAACCTGTTCTCTTTAAAGAAAGTGATTGAAGGGATTAAGATCACCCTGAAGGCCTCCGTGACTTTGGGGATAGGCTTTATCTTCTTTTTTATGTTTATCGAAGAGCTTCCGACGGTGGCTGCCTTTCCTTTACATGATCAACTGGTGTGGCTACGGGACAAGTCTATTGTCCTTGCGCTGGTGATGTTGTTGATCACCTTCATCTTTGCACTGGCGGATATTATCATCGTGCGTAAACAGTATTTTGACGGGCTTAAGATGAGTAAGCAGGAGATCAAAGACGAGATGAAAAACATGGATGGGGATCCGATGGTCAAGGCAAAGATCCGTCAGATCCAGATGCAGATGTCCCGTAAGCGGATGATGGCGGAAGTGCCTACTGCGGATGTTGTCATCACCAATCCTACCCATTATGCAGTGGCGATTCGTTATAAGGAAGGAAAGGATATCGCTCCGGTTGTTGTGGCAAAGGGAATGAATCAGATCGCTTTGAATATCAAAAAGATCGCCAGGGAGAATGAGGTCCATATCGTGCAAAATCCACCCCTTGCCCGTTCCCTTTATGCCGAAGTTGATTTGGAAGCACCGATACCTGAATCACTGTTTCAGGCCGTTGCTGAGGTATTGGCCTATGTCTATAAAATGGACAAGAAGCGTTAAAAAGCTATTTTGCTATCCATAGGGAAGTGACATTTGGGGAGAGTGCGGCATTTACCGTAGTGTTGTCCTCCCCCGCAAGGCCGGATGATTGAAGCTCTGTCCCGTTGATGACATACAGGAGTTTGCTGTTTGTGGCATCTACGACAAGGGCATTGGGGTTGGCATCGCTGCTTGAGAAATCCAGCAGTGTCTCTATATTACTCCCATCCAGATTGGACCGTGAGATGATGTCCGTACTTGTGTCTGCCCAGACAAGCTTGTTGTTAACATGGTCAATGCCGACCTGTTCCGGACGGGTTGAAGCAACAACCGTGGTAAGTCCTGCACCTTCCATATCACTTTTGCTGATATTCCCATTTTGTGAGATATAGAGTTCGTTATTGACGGTGTCGATATAGAGGTGTGTGGCGGATGTAAGGGAGTTGATAATGGTCTGAGGATTGGTCCCGTTAAAATCAGAATACCCAACATCTGTTCCATCGACTGAATAATAGATACGCTCTTGCGTATTGTCGATACTGAGCCCATTGATGGAGGTGAATCCTGAGATCAGTTCTTTGGTATAGTTTCCGTACTTGTCTGAAGTGAAGATGGCCATTGAACTGTTGTCATCCACATTTGCCGCCCAATAGAGGTTTCCTGTTGCATCGACTGCCGCGACACTCAGGTTATTGGTCAGTCGGATGATCTTGGCTGAAGAGGAGAGCAGGTCAAGGTCTGCACCATAGATACCGTGTTGTACCGTGGTGTTCTCTTCGACACCGGAGTAACTGCTCCAGTAGAGGCCAAAAAGAGGAATATCCGCACTATTGGTACTCTTGCTATCACTGCTGCCACATCCACTGAACAAAAAGAGAAATGAAAAAAATAAGAGCGATAGGGTGTGATGCATAGATAGTCCTTAATTTATATCCTTCAAGCGGGCTGATTAGACCCCCTCGAAAATTTTGGCAATTGTATCACATCAAATATTAAGTGAATGTTTGGTTTAAACCCTTTATTAACCATCTTTGAGTACAATTTCGAAAATGAAAATCGAGGTGGGTAACCTCATTAAAAAGGGCGCGGTGTGAGTGATCTGCTTGAAGCAGTCAATAAGGCAAAACATATTGTGATCATAGCCCATGTAAATCCGGATGCGGACTCCATGGGATCCGCCTTGGCCATGTATGCTCACCTGTTGAGAGAACATAAAAAAATCACTCTGTACTGTAAGACGATCAAGATCAATCCGGCATTGGCTTTTCTACCCTTTTTTGATAAGGTCAAGTCGAACCTTCCCAAAGAGTATGATCTGGCCATGAGTTTTGATTGCGGTGCCGCGGCACGTCTGGGGCTTGAAGTGGATGCTCCCTTGATCAATTTTGATCACCATGTCTCCAATGATGCCTATGGAACCTACAACTGTATAGACACGACGGCCATTAGTACTTCACAGGTAGTATATGATTTTTTTAAATCCCAGGATATCAAGATCAATGCGAAGATGGCAACCGCGCTTTATGCCGGACTGGTAGACGATTCGCAGAACTTTACGACCAAGAAGACAGATGCCCGCAGTTTTATGATGGCAGCGGATTTGATCAAAAGTGGAGCGGATAATGCTTTATGTGTGCATGAACTCTTCAAAAACCGTTCTTTGGCATCCCTGCGGATGAAGGCCAAGATGCTGGGTGAAGCACGTCTATATTGCAGTGCGCGTGTGGTGATGACTCTGGTGGAGAAATCATTTTTTGAAGAAACAGGAGCCTATGAGGTTGACTGTGAGGAAGCGCTTCATGAGAGCCTTGAGCTGGCCAGTGTTGAGGTGGCTGTGATGCTGCGTTATACCAAAGAGGGTAAGATCAAGGGCTCACTGCGAAGTAGCAAAGGGATGGATATGAATGCTGTAGCCGCCCATTTCGGCGGCGGCGGTCATATCCATTCGGCGGGTTTTGTTTGTGAGGGAGACTCCCTGCAAGAGGTCGAACAAGCCTTGCTTATGACCTTGCAGAAGAGACTTGGGCAAGAATAAATAGAAAATTTAAAGAAGGAAATATCATTATGCGACGTAAAAACAATTCATCATCCATACTATTTTTAATCATTTTTGGAGCTATCATCGGTGGAGTAGTATATCTTTATAACTCACAGATGTTTGAACGGAACCTTCCGAAGGTCACGGTATCTCACTCGGAGTACTGGAATTTGAAAGAACCAATCGACGTGACTATCGAAGATGACAGCGGGATCAAATATTATGAGGTGAAGATGCACTCCTCCGAGGGGGAGAAGGTTCTGGCCCAAGAAGCGATGCTTATGCCGCAAAAGAGACTTGAACTAAAGGTGGATTATCCAAAGATGTCTTATGGTATCAAGGATAAAGAGGTCAAGATCATTGTCTCCGCCGTGGATGCAAGCAAGTGGGACTTCTTTGCAGGGAACAGTGTCCGTGTTGAGAAGAGTTTTATCGTGGATAAGAAAAAGCCTCAAGTCTCTTTGATCACAAACTCTTATGGAATCTATCCCGGTGGATCGGCCCTGGTCATCTTCAAGGCCAAAGATGAGAACATCAAGGATATGTATGTCGAAGTCAATAAGAATAAGCGTTTCAAGGTGCAGCCTTTTTATAAAGAGGGAAATTATGCTTCATTGGTCGCCTGGCCGGTAACGGAGAAAAAGTTTGATGCTCGTATCATTGTAGAGGATTTAGCTGGAAATGTGATGCGTGTGCATATCCCTTATTATCATAAAGCCAAAACATACCGTGTTTCCAAGATTAAGCTTTCAGATCGTTTCTTGAAGGGCAAGATCGCGGAATTGGCCTATGACTTTCCTCAGACTCAGGGAGTTGAAGAGCCGATCGAACAGTTTAAGATCATTAATGAGGATGTGCGTGCTGCCAATGAAAAAATAATTCATAACATTACGTCCAAGACATCGGATCAAATGATCAGCAACTTTTCCATTAAACCTTTCTATCCTCTTAAAAATGCAGCTAAAGTTGCCAGTTTCGGTGACCACCGTCTTTACTATTATCAAAATGAGAAGGTAAGTGAATCTTATCATTTAGGTCTTGATCTGGCTAGTGTCAAAATGGGTAAGATCCTTACGCAAAACCATGGGATGACCGTTTTTGCAGAAGAGAACGGCATTTATGGAAATCTACCGATTGTTCATCATGGTATGGGGCTGTATACGATTTATGGACACTGTTCAAGTATCAAAGTATCCACCGGTGATGCGGTACGACCAAAACAGCATATCGCAAACTCCGGAAAGAGCGGTTATGCGATGGGAGACCATCTTCATTTCGGTGTCTTGGTACAAGGGGTGGAAGTGCGTCCTGAAGAGTGGATGGATGAAGAGTGGATCCGTTTGAATATTACTGAAGTTATGAAGAATGCGAAGAAGCTGATCGGACGTTCATGAGAGTCAAGCAGCAGACCCTCAAGGGTTTTGAGTGTGAGATAGAGGATGAAGCCTCTTTCAGGGAATATTATACAAAGAATGCTCCCCTGATGCAGGGACATCTACTGATCTTAAAAGGTAAAGTCAGTGATCAGATCAAAGCATTTTTAGAAGAGAAGAATGCGGTATATGTGGATACGAATGAGAAGCAGTTACTGACACGAAAAAAGCGTTCGACTGCGGTGCTGGATCTTCCTGAACCCAAAGCTTCTCCTCAGGAAGCAACACAGCAGGTAGTATCCGGATCATCTGTATACCGACGTCCCATCCGTTCAGGTGAGCTGATCGAGGGGGATGGGCATATGGTCTTTTTCTCCCGGATCAACAGCGGAGCATTGATTGAATCAAGCAGCTCTATAGAGCTTTTTGGTATAATTGATGGATTAGTTCGCAGTGATGGGGAATATCTGCTGCTTAAAGAGATTGGAAAAGGCAATGTGATTTTCCATGGAGAAGAATTAGACAAGTCACACTTTGATGGCCGATTACAACTTGTAGAATATAAACAGGGCACGATAGTGATGAAGGAAATATAAATGAAGCAGACAACGATAGCAAAACCTGTTGATCTTGTAGGGATCGGGTTACACAAAGGTGTCCCGGTGAAACTGCGTTTAGAGCCGCTTGAAGCGGATAGGGGTATCGAGTTTTACCGTTCGGATGTGAATATGACCATCCCTCTGAAACCGGAAAATGTCGTAGATACGAAAATGGCGACGGTCATTGGTAAGGATGGTTATTTTATCTCAACGATCGAGCATATGCTCTCGGCGGTCTATGCCTATGGGGTAGATAACCTCAAAGTAATCGTCGATGCGGATGAGGTACCGGTAATGGATGGCTCTTCGGCCAGTTTTTGTATGCTTTTGGATGAAGCAGGCTTGGTGGAGCTGGATGCACCTAAGAAAATCATGAAGATCAAAAAAGAGATCATTGTCAAAGAGGGAGATAAATATGTTAAATTATCTCCGTCAAACGATCTTAATTACGATTTTACGATTAAATTTAATCATCCTGTCATTGATGAACAGAGTTACACGCTTAATTTCTCAAAATCGGAGTATAAGGATAAGATCGCCAAAGCACGTACTTTTGGCTTCTTACATGAGGTCCAATATCTTCGCTCGAAGGGACTGGCTCTGGGAGGAAGTCTGGAAAATGCTGTTGTTTTGGATGATAAAAAGGTCTTGAATACGGAAGGTCTGCGTTATCCTGATGAGTTTGTTCGTCATAAGATTCTTGATGCTATCGGAGATATGTCGTTGCTGGGGGTGAACTTTATCGGTAACTATGAGGCTTTTGCCGGAAGTCACGATCTGAATCATAAGTTGACCCTGGCCCTCTTGAAAGAGCCTGAGAATTATGAGATCGTTGAGCTTTCCGGGGCGGAGGCAAAAGAACTCGCCCACGCATACGCCTGATAAATACCTATTAGTATAGTTATGAAAGTAGATATTATCGTTATCGAGCTCAGCTCACCTATATTGGTTGGGGTATATGAGAAGGGTGAACTTGTCAGGAGCTATAGCTCTGAAGAGATGAGTTCAGAAGCGCTACCCAAGCTCTTCAAAGAGATTATGAACCTTTATGAGATAGAAAATATTGTTTATACCCGTGGTCCGGGCTCTTTCATGGCAATCAAGGTGGCTTATATCTTCTTAAAATCCTTCTGTATTGTTAATGATATTCAGTTATATGCTACCAATGCATTCACCTTTAATCAAAATCAGCCAATTAAAGCCTTCGGTAAACTCTATTTTATACAAAGCAATGGTACAATTACGACGAAAAAGTTTGAAGAGGCTCCGGTGTCGAGTTTCTCCCTACCTGAAAAAATTGACCTGAGAACCTATAACGAAGAGATAGCACCCTTATACGTATTACCTGCAGTGTAACGTCTAGCCACGTCTCTTTTCTCACAAAAGGAAAACAATGATAATAAGCGTTCCCGCGACCAGTGCCAACCTTGGCCCAGGATTTGACTCTCTTGGCTTAGCCTTGGATCTACGAAATAGTGTTGATATCAGACCTTCACGTTTTCATTCCGTGTCTGTACGTGGAGAGGGAGAGAACAACCCCAAGCTCAAGGGGAATAATCTCTTCGTCAGTATCTTTAATGATCACTATAACAAGTTGACGCAAAAGCGTCAGAACTTTAAGTTCACCTTCAATAACCAAGTCCCTCTTTCTCGTGGTTTAGGCTCTTCCTCGGCGGTGATCGTTTCTGCGATCTCTTCGGCTCATGAGGCGGCGGGTGTACGTGTGAGTAGACGACGGATTCTGAACCATGCCCTGCAGTATGAACCGCATCCGGACAATATCACGCCGGCAGTCATGGGCGGATTTAACACTGCCGTAGTAGAAAAAGGGAAGGTGTTTTCTGAGAAGAAACATATTCCTCCTTATCTCAAAGCAGTGGTAGTCATTCCCAACAAACCTATTTCTACGGCCCATTCGCGCACTACGCTGCCGAAGTCGTACAATAAAGAGAATGCGATATTTAATCTCTCTCATTCATCTCTTCTGGTAGCCGCATTTTACAGTGAAAACTGGGAGATTCTTCGTATTGCATCAAAGGACCGTTTTCACCAGCGTCAGCGTATGAAGATGCTTCCGGAGCTGTTTACGGTGCAGAAGATGGCTTATGAGAACGGAGCATTGATGAGTACGCTTTCGGGATCAGGCTCCACTTTCTTCTCAATGTGCTATGATGAAGATGCCGATCGTATTCACAGCAAGCTGGAGCAACGTTTTCCGGATTTTGTCGTTAAGACCCTGGACTTTGATAATTTCGGCTTAAAGATCGAACGATAATTAGGCAACGGGATTTCTGCCACTAAATGGCGATACCTCCGGGGCTAAAGCTAAAGTGAGGTACATTCCTGTACAGCGTACTAAATTAAGAAAGATTAGGGTATAATGGCGCGAAAATTACATGTTCCAATACGGATGTGCCTACAGTGTCGGCAAAGAATGCCTCAGAGTAGTCTCATCCGTCTGCAGTGCAAACATAATAAGATACAAGCATTTGATGGTGTTGGTCGTAGTCTGTATGTCTGCCATACATGTAGTGAAAATCCTAGGCTAGTAAAGCAGCTAGCGGGTCGCTGTAAATGCGCAAAAGATTCACACGAAGAGATAACATCTCTACTTAAGGAGCTAAGAGCTGATGATAGATAAGGTAAGAGTACACGAGATCGCGACAGAACTGGGTATTAAAAGCAAAGAGGTTGTTGACAAAGCCGCCGAGATGGGGATTGATGTTAAGACTGCTTCCAGTAGCGTTTCTATGGAAGATGCAGAAAAGATCATGAATTTTGTGATGAATCCAGCATCCTTCACACCGCCAAAACCAAAACCGAAAATTAAAAAAGCTCCCAAAAAAGAAGAATCTGCTGCGAGTGAAGAGGGTACAGATGAGGCTGCAGCAGCTCCTGAAAAGAAAGAAACTGAACCGGTAGAGACAAAAACCGAGGAAGCTCCGGCACCTGCTGTCAAAACAGAAGAAGTGGACGCTCCAAAAGAAGCAGTGGTAGCACAAGATGAGGCTGAAGAGAAGCCTGTGATCAATAAGGTGAGCAAAGATCGTAAACGTTCAGGACTGAAGATCGTCAAGAAGAAAAAACCTGCAGCGGCCGCAGAAAAAACACCGGAGGCGAGTAGTTACAGAGATCCAGAGTATACGTCTTCATATGGAAAATTGTCTCCTGAAGCAATCGCAGAGATGCAAAACCGTTCGTCTGCGAAGAAGAAGAAAAAAGCACCTACTACGCACAGTAGTAAGAGCCAGGGGAATAAGATTGATATCTTTGGCGGGGACATGGCTGACGTCTCTATGGACTTTGAAGAGGATCAGGTCGTTCTTCTGGACTTCCGTGAGGAAGAAGCGCGTAAAGAGCGTGAAAAAGCGATCGAAGAAGAGCGTAAAGAGCGTGAAGCACGTAATGCAGCCAATCAGGGTCAACGTCGTCGTCCAAGCAATAACAATCGTGGTAATCGAAGTGTTTCCCGTGGTAAGGTGAAAAAACGTCGTCGTAAGGATACGCCGGATGAAGTAGTGATTACGAATGTAGAGATTCCTGAAGATATTCGTGTTTATGAGTTTGCCGAGAAGATCAACCGTCCTATGGTAGATATTATCAAGGTACTTTTCGACCTGGGTAAAATGGCAACGAAAAATGACTTCCTTGGTAAAGACGAGATCGAGATCCTCGCGGAAGAGTTTGAAGTCGAAGTAACGACAATCGATCCGAAGGCTGCCTTTGACCTTGAAAATGCACATGATACGGAAGATGTAGAGATCGATCCGGATGCTGTTGAACGCCCACCGGTCATTACGATCATGGGTCACGTTGACCATGGTAAGACCTCTTTACTTGACAAGATCCGTTCAGGCCGCGTAGCTGATGGTGAAGCAGGCGGGATTACCCAGCATATCGGTGCATATACCATCGATCAGCACGGGAAGAAGATCACTTTCCTGGATACTCCGGGTCACGCCGCTTTCTCAGCGATCCGTTCTCGCGGTGCGAACGTAACGGATATTATTATTATCGTTGTTGCTGCGGATGATGGGGTTAAGCCTCAGACGATCGAGTCTATCAAGATGGCTAAAGAGTCCGGTAATCCGATTATCGTAGCGATTAATAAGATCGATAAAGAGGGTGCGAACCCGGATATGGCGATGAGTGGATTGGCA
The DNA here is from genome assembly GCA_041562075.1 of Sulfurimonadaceae bacterium. Classification (GTDB taxonomy): domain Bacteria; phylum Campylobacterota; class Campylobacteria; order Campylobacterales; family Sulfurimonadaceae. Next base: position 9,237 of record JBFEYO010000038.1, read on the forward strand.
GAGCATGGTCTTAATCCGGTTGCCTGGGGTGGAGACATCGAATGTGTGCCTTTATCTGCGAAAACTGGAGAAGGGGTTGATACGCTTCTAGAGACGGTACTCCTTCAGGCTGAGATCATGGAGCTTAAAGCCAATCCGAATGTACTGGCAAAAGCGACAGTGGTCGAGTCCTCAGTTGAAAAAGGACGTGGTCCTGTTGCTACGGTTGTCATTGAGAACGGTACGCTTAAGGTGGGTGACCCTATCGTTGCCGGCGCGGCACACGGTCGTGTCAAAGCGATGATGAACGATCAGAAAAAGCCGATCAAATCCTTGGCACCTTCCGAGACAGGTGTAGTTGTAGGACTGAACATTGTACCGCCTGCGGGTGAGACACTTATTGCGATGGAGAGTGAAAAAGAGGCGAAAGCGATGGCTCAAAAACGTCATGAATATGAGCGTCATAAAGAGCTTTCTGTTTCGACGAAGTCTACAATGGACGATCTGACAGCAATGATCGCAGAAGGGAAACTTAAAGCTCTTCCAATCATCCTTAAAGCGGATGTACACGGTTCTTTGGAAGCCCTTAAGACTTCATTGACGGAACTTAGAAATGATGAAGTTAAGGTTAATATCATCTCTTCAGGTGTCGGTGGAATCACGGAAAATGATGTGGCACTTGCCAACGGTAGTGAAGATTGTGTGATCATGGGATTCAACGTGCGGCCTACGGGTACGGTTAAAGCAGCTGCAAAGCAGAGCGGTGTGGAGATCAAGACCTATAATGTCATCTATGATATGATCGATGATGTGACTGGTATGTTAACGGGTATGATGGCACCGAAATATACTGAGACCAATACGGGTCAGGCAGACGTTAAAGAAGTATTTAACATTCCTAAGGGAGTTGTTGCCGGTTGTATGGTGGTTGACGGTAAACTTGTACGTGGTGGACTGGTACGTGTCATCCGTGAAGGTGTGGTTATCTTCGAAGGTGAACTCACCTCTCTTAAACGTTTTAAAGATGATGTCAAAGAAGTCAGCAACGGTTATGAGTGTGGTGTTGTTATCGAAGGGTACAATGATGTTGTTGCCGGTGATGTTATCGAGACCTTTACGAAAGTAGAGCAAAAAGTAGAGCTGTGACCCCCGCAGAGATAAAGCAAAAACGGACGGAATCACTTCTACTGGAGTTGATTCCCGAAGCGATTTCCTCCCTCAAAGATGTCCGTATCCATGAAGTTGATGTTGTTGCCGTGGTCTGCTCCAAGGGTAGAAGTGATGCAAAGGTCTATTTGGATCCCCACGATTACAGTGAAAAAGAGCAGAATACCTTTTTAAAGCTCTTACGGGGAGCCCGTCCTATTATCGAGGCCCATTGTATGCAAGATCAGGGGTGGTATCGATGTCCGAATCTGACTTTTGAGTTTGATACCCATTTTGACAGGGTTTCCAAGGTGGAGGATCTGTTTAAGCAGATCGCTGAGCGCCCCGGTGCGCCAAAAGGAGAAGATGATGAGTCTTGAATCGGATATTAAAAACGTCGTTGAGTCTATGGGCTTGTCTTTATATGATATTGTAACGGTAAGTGAGTTTGGTGATACGATTTATCGTGTGATGATTAACTCTAAAGATGGGGTCTCTCTAGATACGTGTACGGAAGTAACGCGCATGCTTAACCCTCTTTTAGACGTCACCCCTCCGGTAAGTGGAGATTACCGCCTGGAAGTAAGCTCTCCGGGAATCGAGCGTAAACTCAAGACCCTTCATCACTTTAATGCCTCAATTGGTGAGAAGGTGAAGCTGGTGATGATCTCTAATGAGGTCTTGCGCGGTCCATTACTCAGTGTAGAAGGCTCGACAATTACGGTTGAAGATGAAGAAACAGGTAAACAGAGTGTTTCTTTTGATGAGATCTTAAAGGCATCTACCTATTTTGACTGGTAAAGAACATTATATGAAGATGGCCCTGGATGCTGCCTGGCAGTATCAGGGTCTGACCTATCCTAATCCTGCTGTGGGATGCACGATCGTTCAAAACGGTGCAGTGATTGCCGTAGGCGCCCATCAGAAGGCAGGTGAGCCTCATGCCGAGGTGATGGCCCTTAAAGAAGCTTATATGGCATTGAGTATCGATAGAGGGATTGAGAAGCTTACCAAGGCAGATGAGATCCATGATTATCTGCTCAAGCATCATAATGGTATATTTCTGTTTTGTGATATGTATATTACCCTGGAGCCGTGTACCCACCATGGCAAGACCCCTTCATGTGCATCACTGATCCAGAAGATGCGTCCCCAAAATGTCTATATCTCTCATTATGATCCAAACCCCGAAGCAACAGGTGGTGCACAGGCGTTGATCTCTGGGGGGATTGATGTCCATTACGGGATGTGTGAAGCAGAGGGCAAGGCACTTTTAGAGCCTTTTATGAAATGGCAAGAGGAGAATTTTGTCTTTTTCAAGTGGGCACAGCGCCTTGATGGAACGGTAGACGGTGGAGTGATCTCCGATGAGATCTCACGTACAAAAGTGCATGCCCTGAGAGACTGCTGTGACCTGATTGTTATCGGCGGTAATACCGTGCGTGTCGACAGACCGACTTTGGATGCCCGTATGGTGGATGGAAAGGCTCCTGATGTACTGATCTACTCCTCTCAAAAAGAGTTTGATACCACGATCGGGTTGTTTGGGGTAGAGAATAGAAGGGTCTATATCGAAGATTCACTGGATCGCATCAAGAATTACAAGCACGTGATGATCGAGGGCGGTCCCTTTATGTTTGATGCGACTAAAGAAATTGTTGACAGATACCTCTGTTTTCTAGCACCGAAGAGTGGGGGGAAGGTTTCCTTCAGTAATGAATGCGTCAATTTGAAAATCTTGAACACACAACAGTTAGAGAACGATCTGATGATTTGGATGTGTCCCACTCACGCTTTAGCGGCGGGAACATCGGCATTTAGTGCCAGAGAAGGAGATGAGTAGTGGCTATTGAAAAACAAGAAAAAATTGTAGAGATGTTTAATGACATCGCACCGACCTATGATAGAGCCAACCGTGTATTGAGTATGGGGATTGACAAGACCTGGCGGAAAAAGGGGTGTGACCTTGCCTATAAACTCAAGGGGGATAAGCAGATCGATCTTATTCTGGATATCGCCTGCGGGACCGGTGATATGATGGACTACTGGATGAAACGTGCTGATCATCAGAACATAGAGGTCAAACAGATCCTGGGAGTAGATCCTTCCGAGGGAATGGTGAATGTAGCCAGAGAAAAGTTTCCCAAGTTTGATTATGCGATCTCCAAGGCGACACAGATCCCTGTAGAAGATGCCCAGGCCGATTTTCTGTCTATCTCTTACGGGATCCGAAATGTGGTTGAGCGTGAAGAGGCTCTGGCTGAATTCAACCGTGTGCTCAAGCCAGGGGGGTATGTCGTAATCTTGGAGTTTATGAAACGCCAAAATCCGGGAGTATTAGCCAAGGTTACAGATTTATATTTGAATAAGGTTTTACCACGTATCGGCGGGGCGATCTCAAAGAACCGTGAAGCTTATGAGTATCTTCCAAACTCCATTGAGGGCTTTCTAACCATTGAGAAGATGCAGGAGGAGCTTGAACATGCCGGTTTTGAGATGTGTTATGCCAAGAGCTTTTCTATGAATATCAGCTCATTGATCATCGCTCGAAAGAAATAATCCGGAATAGAGGGAATTGATGAACGTACTATCGGTAGATGCCCTTAATGAACAGATCAAAAACCTTCTTGAAACCACTTTTATGCGCACCTTTGTCGAAGGTGAGCTTTCCCGTGTGACCTACCATAACAGCGGACATATCTATTTTACCCTCAAAGATGCTTCTGCATCCATCTCCTGTGTGATGTTCAGAGGGAATGCCTCCAAGTTGAAGTTTCGTCTTGAAGAGGGGGTCAAAGTTCTTCTGGAAGCGGCGATTACGGTTTATAAACCGCGGGGGCAGTATCAGTTGAATGTCATCTCGGCAGAACCATCAGGGCAGGGGGCTTTGGCTTTGGCCTTTGAACAGCTCAAGTCCAAGCTTCAGGCCCAGGGATATTTTGCACCGGAGCATAAGCAGGAGGTCCCGAAATATATCACGGATCTGGCTCTGGTTACCTCGGAGACCGGTGCCGCCTTGCAGGATATGCTCCGTGTAGCGACGGAGCGTTGGCCTCTGGTCAAGATCTCTTTGTATGATGCCATCGTGCAGGGTGACAATGCGGCAAACTCTATTGCACGTGCCCTTAAGCGTGCGGATAAAAATGCCCATCAGGCGATCGTGGTTGGTCGCGGGGGTGGAAGTATGGAAGATCTTTGGGGCTTTAATGAAGAGATTGTCGCTAATGCGATCTATCACTGTAAGACGCCGGTCATCTCTGCTGTAGGCCATGAGATCGATTGGGTGATATCAGATTTTGTAGCAGACCTTCGTGCACCGACTCCGTCAGCTGCGATGGAGATGATCTTGCCTGATAGAAATGAGATGTTGATGAGTATTGATGCTTTAATGCAACAGTTGAACCGAACCCAGTTACAGCGTCTACAGGGCGCACAGGAGAAGATAAGACATCTTAAAGATTCCTTCTCCCATAACTCGATTGACAACCGTTTGAAGATGAAAATGGATGAGCTTAAACAGATCCGAGGACGTTTTAATCAGCAGATGCATTATCATCTTGAGGGGGCAAAACGGGAGCTCTCTCCACTAATACAGCTTCTACCGCGGCAGATGCAGAGTTATCTTCAAGCAAAGAAAGGTGAGCTTGTCCAGCTTCAAAATGCCTTCGTTTCTGTTGACCCCAAGCTTAAAAACAAGAAAGGTTTTGCCCAGGTCAGCCAAAATGGAAAAGTTGTTGATATTGAAGAGATTGCCGTAGGTGAAATCTTTGAGGTGATGAGTGACAAAGTGCGTGTCCGTGCCAAGGCAGAACAGAGAGAAGCACTTTAGTGCATACGTGATGCGACGGTGTCAAAGGCCTTCGTGATAGCATTATGTTTAAAGGGTTTGATCAGATAACCATGCACCCCTCTTTTGGCCATCTTGATGACTTTTTCCTTACCGCCTTCAGTGGTGGCCATGATGATGCGGACCTTATTGAAATGTTTGTCATTTCGTATGGCATGCACCAGTTCTTCACCACTCATCACCGGCATGTTCCAGTCCAAGAAGATAAGGTCAATCGGATTGTTCTGTAAGACTTCCAGAGCGGCTTTGCCGTTTTCTGCCGTAAAAAAATGAAAGGTCGAAGCATCTGGATGCTCTCTGAGGGTATTTTGGATGATTGTACGGGGCATGATACTGTCATCCACTAATAAAATATTCATATCCACCTCATTCCTGTTTTCCTTTAGATATAATGACACCATTACTCTAAAAGCTGCATTAAAGGCCATTCATGCGACGTATCTACCCCCAGAAACATGATCCTGTATCGTTTACATTTAAACAGAATAAAGAGGATTTTATCGTAACAGAACTTCCTTTGAGAGAAGAGATCGAGGGTAAGGGAAACTACTTTATCGCCAAGATACAAAAACAGGATCTTTCGACAATGGAGATGCTGGATATTCTGGAATCGGAACTGCAGTGTTTCAGTATAGGATATGCCGGTCTTAAAGACAAGTATGCCACGACCACGCAGTATATCTCGGTGCCATTGAAGTTCTCCAGGGCTTTACAGAAGTTTAATCACCCCCGCATCAAGATATTGCAGAGTTTCAAGGCTAAAGAAAAGCTCTCCATCGGGGATCTGAAAGGAAATCATTTTTTCATTCGTCTGCATAAGGTGGATGAGACATCGGCCCAGCACTTAGGTAAGGTATTGGATGATGTGATGCGTCAGGGGATGCCAAACTATTTTGGATATCAGCGCTTTGGAAAAGAGAGTGGAAATCTTGAACGATCCAGGGAGGTCGCACAGGGTGAGGTACATATGAAAGATAAGCGTGTACATAAGATCATGCTGCATGCCTATCAGTCCTATCTCTTTAATGACTGGTTGGCCAGACGTATAGAGCTTTCCAAAGAGATTAAACACGACTCCTGTGAGGAGTTGCTGGTGAATCTGAATATCTCCCAATCGGAATGTGAACCCCTTAAGGAGCAACGGGGATATTTTTGTCTGCTCCCGGGGGATATCCTTTTGGATGTCCAAAGTAAAAAATGGGTGAATGTCCAGGATATACAAACGGTTCGAAAAGGGCTTAAGGAGCATAAGCTGATCCCCACAGGTCTCTTGGCCGGCACGAGGGTCTGGAGAGCCAAGGGAGTTGCGGGGACACTCGAAGAAGCGTATGATGATCCGTTGGTACAGGCAGCCGGAATGCGCAGAGAAGCCTGGGTCTATCCAAAATCCATTCGATATGAATATGATCAATCTAACAAGAGTTTTGAGCTTAGCTTTACCCTTCCAAAAGGAGCATATGCTACGGTATTGCTTGAAAACCTTGGGAACAGGGAGTTGGGGCCGAGTGCTGTAAAAGGATAGTCCTACACTTTTTTCACACAGCGCTTATCTAGAATAAAGCCTCATCAATAAGTATAGCGAGGTGTGTATGAAACCATATTCTATATTACAATATTCCACGGAGCAGATCCGTCAGATATCCAACCTTGCCCTGCTTAAGATAGTAGATATCCTTCAAGAGAAAGGTTTGGATGCGAAGACAGCGATTGTACGGGCTCAAGAGGTCTTTGCCCATGAGCATGAGAAGGCGACGCTCTTTATGCATAATCTTCAGAGTCTATTTGATGAAGGGGTGATTGAGCAGGTCTACCACTTTATTGCAAATCGGGCATTGCGACAGCATCCTATCGATTTTTCATCCTATGATCAGCTTGTCGGAATGGTTCAGGTCACTCAGAAAAAACATGTAAACGCAGAGGATCTTGAAAAGATCAAGCTGGTAGCTCAGGCTAACAGATATGGCCTGACACTATTAAGAGTAAGAGGTTAAACCTCTTCGACAAGGCAGCGCAGGGAAAAGCCCTCGTCTTTGGCCTTGCTTTCAACAAGTTCTGCCTTGCTTTCGGCAATATCAAAGAGATAGACCCCGCATAGTCCTTCACCTTCGGTGGTGATCTCATCGGCAATACGCATGGCTTCTTCCTGATTCTTGTGAAAGACACTCATCAAGGTCTTGACACAGAACTCCCAGGAGACATACTTGTCATAAATAATGTAGACAAAATACATCTTGGCTTGGTCAACAGGAGGAAAAAAGTTTGTTCTTATCTCGATGGCCATAGAATTCCCATGCTTGTTTTTATTTTCTAATTATAGTCAAAAAAAGATGTATTCTAGCTAATACC
>JBFEYO010000039.1:0-15302 GCA_041562075.1 Sulfurimonadaceae bacterium
CCGTCCTTGTGCAATAGCACCATTTTGGCCTTATTAAACTGAATATGCCAGGCGTTTTCCATATATCGATAGGCATCACTTTGTTTAAAGTGCGGGTGCTGATTTGCGAGAGGATAAGCGAGGGAATACTTCTTCTCATCCACACATTTCTTGAATCGTTCATAGGAAGCAAAATCCTTAAAGAGCGTTTGAATGTCATGCCGTTTTGAAGGCACCTTTTCAAAACGTTTCAGTACCGAGCCTGCGTTCTCTTTTTGGCCCATTTCTAACATTTTACGTGCTTTTTTTATGCTTGCCGTGTAGAGTTTTTCAAGGGTTTCATAAATATCACTGTAACGTAATAAAGGATTCTCCTCCGCCATGGCATATAAGGTATCAAAAGCTTTATGCTCAAGAAGTTGATTAAGCTCTGCTCTTTGCGGTAGGAGATGATAGATATTCACCTGTCCTTCTTTAGTACCGACAACCAGGCGTTGATCTTCTGCTATGACGGAAAGTGCCGTCACCTTTGTCTTTTCCTTGATCAGAGCACGCTTAAGGCATTCACTATTATTAATCTCATATACAGATATTGTTCCAAGCTTTCCGCCGACAAAGAAGAAGCGTTCATCAAGACTTATGCTAAAACAGGTCACATCCTCAATCATTTTAGAAAAACGTTTCACTATTTTAGACGTGCGTAAATCCCATAACAGGATGTTCCCATCCTTATCAATAGAGAGCAGTCTCATATTCTTAAGCAGTTTCATCTGAATGATCACACTGCTATGCCCCTTGAGCCGAAGCGGACTTTGCATCGTTGTAAGATTTAGAACAGATATATTCTTATCATAAGAAGCAGACGCGATCCAGACACTATTAATATCCAGAGCCGTCACATAATCTGCATGGGAGGGAAAAGCATACACCAACTTTGCTGTCTGAAGGTTCCATACAAAGGTCTTACCATCGGTGCCGCCGGTAACAAAATAGTGATTGTCATCATCAACGCAGACGGATTCAAGGTCACCCTTATGTCGGGAACTTGTATACATCAACTTTTTTTTATTAACATCATACAGCGCTGCTTTGGATGTCTTTGGTATAACACAAGCGGCATACTTCCCCGATGCAGAAACGGACATATGGTTCCCCCAGGAGCGCTCCTGCTCTATCTTAGTCTTGAACCCGTCTATGGTCTTAAAGGTTTGCGTATCAATATGTCGCAGAGTACCTGACTTATCCATGACAATAATCGTGTCATCAAACAATCGCTTAAGCGTGACAATCGGGGCCTTAAATGCGAGGCTTTTGTGTAACTGCATTCTGTGCTATATCATCTCACTGCTGAGATATCCATGCTCAAGAAGAACCTTTCTAATCTCTTCCTGATGTGACTTACCCTTAGTCTCAAGGTGTATCGTCACATGCGCATCCCCATAATCAAGCGTTGTCGACGTACGATCATAGGCGATATGTACGATATTGGCGTACAACTCTTTTAACAGTTCGGTTAGCTTCATCAATGAACCAGGTTTATCAATAAGCGTGACCGTTAACTTCATCTTTCGATGGGATTTAAGCAGACCCTTCTCTATGATAACAGAGAGCATCGTAACATCGATATTCCCGCCGCTGAGCACAACACCGATCTTCTTGCCAGAATAGTGTTCAAGCTTATGATGCAGCAAGGCAGCCACGCCGACAGCGCCGGCACCCTCGACAACCAGTTTCTGTTTTTCCAGAAGATATAAAATAGCATTGGCTATCTCTTCATCATCTACCGATAACACATCATCAACTGATTCCAGCATATAGGCCAAGGTCACTTCAGAAGTATCTCTGACGGCAATCCCGTCTGCAATGGTACGGACCGAGCTTGTGTGCAGGGCCTTTTTTTCATTAAAAGAATTTTTTAGAGCAGGAGCTCCGCTGGCACCAACTCCGATGATTTTTATCTGTGGATTGATCTGCTTTGCAGCGCTGGCGATACCCGAGATAAGACCCCCGCCTCCCATAGGGACGACAATCACATCCAAATCAGGTTGTTCCTCAAGCATCTCTATGGCTATACTTCCCTGTCCGGCAATCACTTCCTCATCTTCAAAAGGGTGTACAAATACCAAACGGTGTTCAGCTGCATACTCCGTGGCATAGGCGTAGGCTTCATCATAGTTACTACCGGCCAGGACCACTTCTGCACCATATGAGCTTACCCCGTTAATCTTGGTAATTGGTGTAGACTCAGGCATCACAATGACAGCATGAATATTAAAATGCTTGGCGGCAAAGGCAACGCCCTGTGCATGGTTACCTGCACTTGCGGCAATGACTCCCTTGCTCTTTTGATCATCCGAAAGAGAAGCCACCTTATTAAAAGCACCCCGCAGTTTAAAAGCACCGGTGATCTGTAGGTTCTCTTTTTTAATATAAACATTACTTGATGAGATCTCGCTCAATTGTGGAGCAAATGCAAAGGGGGTGTTGACGGCCACGCCCTTGATACGTTCAGCCGCCGTTTTAATCAGTTCTAAATCTAACAATATTATCCTTATAAAGCCGCGTGTTCGACCATCGTACATTTGTTCTGTACGACTTTGATACCGGCATTTTCTACCATTTGAGCAGCCTCATTATTGACAATACCCTGCTGGGCCCAGAAACACTTCACATCTGTACGTTCTAACACGACTTTAGCAATATCTATCAGAGCCTTTGGCTTACGAAAGATATCGACCATATCCACTTCAAAGGGTATTTCCGCGAGGGAACGATAGACCTTCTCGCCAAGTATCTCATCCTCTTTGGGGTAGACCGGTATTATTGTATAGCCTGCCTCTTTCAGATAAGCCGCCACACGATGACTGGCTTTGGAAGGATCAGGAGAAAGCCCGAGTACAGCAATCGTCTTCGTATTGGCAAAGATCTCACGGATCTCGTCACTCGTACTGTTTACAGAGGGGAATTCACACTCCATATGCTCTCCTTCAGGGCTCAAACCATTTTTAAAAGAGATTATAGCAAAACAATGACAAAGCAAGTTGATATGGCAGGCACATCCACCTTTTTTACCAATGCATATGACATGGGTTTCTTAACGCTTGATCGTATTTTCTGCCTTCACCCAGAGTTCTTTACGTGCCTTCTGCCATTTTTGATCCACGAAGTATCCCGTAATCTTGATCCATTTCCCCTTATAGATATTACTGGTAAAAGAGGTCATCTCTTCCCAGATCTCCACTACTTTCCCACTAGGTGCATCATATATTGCACTCTCATTTGCGACGCGGTAGGCACTTCCCTTCTCTTTGACGATCAAAGGTGGATTCTGTGTCTGCGAAGAAGATTTTTTTCTCTCTTGGGGCATTACCTTTTTCGTTTTGACAGGGCTAACGGAAGGAGTATCCTCTTTCATTAAAAGCGTTGGAAAAGGGTTGTCATCCTCGCACAGCTTTGTTTGTTTAATGTTTTCAGGTCTGCTCTGGCACGTTTGTAGTGCATCTTGCAAGGCAAGGTTTTGCTTGTGCAATTGTCTGTTTTCCTCGTTCAACGCAGACGAAATGTTTAAAGATTTGCTTTTTCCTGCAAGTTGAACCTGTAGGCGGTCATTCTCTTTTTTGAGCTCTTGAGCACGCTTTGTCTGCTCTTTCAGTTGCTCCTGCAGACGTAATACCTCTTCTCCTCTCTTTTCACCTTCTGCATCTTCTGCCTCAGAGCGCTTAAGATTATTGACCTGTGTCAGTAAGGAATGGTTTTTTTGTATCAGAATCTTGGCTGACGTATTCAGACGTTTATTCTCTTTCTCCAGGGTTTCTACTTCCCGCTGCAGTTTTTCAACTCCTTTTAACTGCTGTTTCACACCTTCAAGGGCTTGGCTAAGCCTCTCATTCTCATTCCTTAGCACCTGCATATTTTTATCGGTTGCTGCAGAGTGTTGCATACCCGTAGCATCTGCTTGTTCATAGGCACTGATCTGCTGCATACAAGCCTGGTTTTCCCGTACGGCAGATTCATAACGCTCCCGTAACTCTATCACTTCATCCACCACACTTTGCATACGCTGCACCATCACATCCTCAGCCGCTAAAACAGACACATATAATGTCCCCAGGACAAGGTACTTGAGCATCACAAAACCCTCTTTCTCAAGACGGCACCCATCTCAAGATGAGGCGTGTACGGAAATTGATCAAAGGCAGCCATCTGAAGCAGTTCAAATTCGTCCTGGAGATCTTCAAGATCCCGTTTTAAGGTTTCCGGGTTGCAGGAGATATAGATCAGATGCTCAAAACGCCTGCAAAATGCGCGGGATTTATCATCCAAACCGCTTCGCGGAGGATCGACAAAGAGTGTCTTAAGCGTATAATCATTCAGGTTGATATCCTTCATGCGTCTAAATTCCCGTTCACCGTCCAGAGCCTGGGTAAACTCCTCGCTGCTCATGCGTACAAATTCGATATTATGGGTATCATTCAGCTGCATGTTGACCTTGGCTGCATTAATGGAGCTTTTAGAGATCTCGGTGGCCAAAACCTTGTCAAAAACAGTGGCGAAAGGTATTGTGAAATTTCCTGCGCCGCAATATAACTCCAAAAGATCTCCGCTTAAACCCTCACACTGTTTCAATGCCCATGAGACCATCTGTTCATTTACACCGGGGTTAGGCTGGGTAAAGGAGTTCTCTATCTGCTTGAAACGGTAGGTTTTTGAATCAAAGTCAAGCTGCTCCGTTACATAGTCCTGACCAATGACTACTTTTTGCTTACGGCTGCGGCCTATCACATGAATGCCCAGTTCTTCAGATAGTGCCTGTGCCAGGATATTCCAATGATCATCAAGCTTGCGATGATAGATCAAAGAGACGACGATTTCCCCCTGAGTAGTGGATAAAAAATCGATATTAAAGAGCTTTTCATCCATCTTTTTGATCTTTATGGCATCTAATAATCGAGGCATTAATTCAGCGATCTGCTTATTCACCATAGGACAGGCGTCGATGCAAACTACCCCCTCTTGATCAAGTCGGTTCATCGCATAACTGATCTCATCTCCGGTATGCCAGAGTTTAAACTCAGCCCGAGCCCTATAGTGTTCATCACTCGAACGGGAAACATCAAAGCCGCCTTGATAAACGGGGAGAAACATCTCCTGTACTATTGAAAGTTTATGAGCCAACTGCTCTTCATAACTCATATCGTATAGCTTACAGCTTCCACATATACCGAAATAGCTACATTCCATCTCTTCTCACCTATTTTATACTTGCTATCAAATTGCCGATCAGCAGGTTCCAGCCGTCCACAAGGACAAAGACCAGGACCTTAAAGGGCAGTGATATCATGACCGGCGGCAGCATCATCATACCCATGGACATCAAGATGGAAGCAACCACCATATCAATGACCAAAAAAGGTAAAAAGAGCAGAAAACCGATCTCAAAAGCTGTTTTAAGCTCAGAGATCATAAATGCAGGTACGATCACTGACAGCGGCACATCTTTGACCGTCTGAGGGTTTTCCATCTTGCGTATCCTGAAAAACAGAGCAAGATCCTTTTCCCTGGTGTTACGGATCATGAAGTTCTTAAAGGGCTCTGTCGTACGCTCAAAAGCCACTTCATAATCTATTTTTTCTTCTACATAGGGTTTAATACCGTTTTGATAAGCCTTCTCTCCCACCGGTTCCATGACAAAAATAGTCAGGATCAGTGCCAAAGAGACTAAGAGCTGAGTGGGTGGAATCTGTTGGGTTCCAAGAGCCTGACGCAAAAAACCGAAGATGATGACAAAACGGGTAAAGGTAGTGGTCATCAAAAGTAGACTTGGTGCCAGAAAAAGAATAGTCAGCATCAAAATAACATTGATGGAGCTGACCAATTGTGCCGGAGTATCCGGAGATGACAGTGACAGGTTGATAGTCGGTACTTCTAAGGTCTCCGCCAAAAGCGAGAGACTACATAGAATCAGTAATGTAAATATTCTCATTGATTAAGTGTTTTTGCCTTATCTAAAACAGACTGCTGCAGATCGTCTTTTTTATCATTCTTGCGGGCATAAAAATAGATCTCGACTCGACGGTTCTTTTCCCTTCCCTTGATGGTCGCATTACTGCCCTCGGGACGATAATCGGCAAATCCCGCCGCATGCATGCGTTCAGGTTTGACTCCGCCCAGAAGCAGCTCTTTGAGCACCGAGATAGCCCGTGCACTCGAAAGATCCCAATTGTCCTGATAAGGGCTGTTTCTTGCCGGTGGAACATTATCTGTGTGACCGCGTACACTTGCTTCCAAATCGTTTGGCAACTCCTGAATAAGCAAAGCGATTCGTTTTAAAAACAGCAGGGCGTCCTCGTTTTCTATCTTTGCTTCCCCGGGTTTAAACAGTAAAGAAGCAGGCAGACGAAGTACAAAACCCTGTTCACTTTCATTCAGGGTGACAGCCGGCCCTTTCCCCTTTTCCATCATCTCATTCATCTCTGCAATGGCTTGATTAATACGGTTGACCTGTTCTGAACTCTCGTCACGGTTTTCTATAGGGGTTGACTCCAAGATACGCTGCTTGGAGATCTCTGTCTTTGTCCCTCCCTCAAGTACAGACATCGCCCCCGCTAGTGAGCCGATCGCTTCAGAGATCTTCTTGGCATCCATACTGGACATTGATAGCAGGAGCACGAAGAAACACAGAAGAAGAGACATAAGGTCCCCAAAAGCTGCCAGCCATGCGGGTAGACATTTGGGACAATCACAAGGTTTTTTCTTTCCCATACCGTTCTACCAGAGCCTATTCAAATTGGCTAACACGTTCGCCAGGAGACAAAAATGAAAGTAGTTTCGCTTCAAGAGTACGGGGGTTGTCCCCTGCCTGAATCGACATAATACCTTCCAAGACGACTTCTTTGACCAGGTTTTCCTCATCATTTCGGATCAGAAGGATATTCGCAATAGGAGCACCGAAGATATTACCGATCATCGCTCCATACATGGTCGTCAGCAAGGCAACTGCCATTGATGGACCGATGGCAGAAGGGTCAGCCATATTCAACAGCATCGCAACCAGACCGATCAAGGTACCGATCATACCCATCGCCCCGGCAAATCCTGCCCATTGATCAAAAACAGCCGCATTTCCCTTATGACGTGTACTGGTCTGTTCCATCTCAATCTCCAATAGATCACGGATAGTGTCAGGTTCATTCCCGTCAACAGCCATAGAAAGCCCCTGTTTCAAAAAGGCATTTTCTTCCGTATTCGCAGCCGCTTCAAGAGAGAGGATACCGTCACGACGTGCCTGTGTCGCATACTCTACCAATTTTGTGATCAGGGCTTGCATATCTTCCTGTGGCGGCTTAACTGCGATCATAAAGATCTTGACAAAGTTTTTCATCTGCTCCATTCTAAAGCCGACAAGCAGTGAACCGATGGAACCACCAAATACAATCAACACCGAAGGAATATCGATATAGGCGCCGATACCGACACCCATTGCCATTGCACCCAAGAGTAGTGCAAGAATTAAAACCAGACCTATGACCGTCGCTAAATCCATTTAATCCCCGTAAAATATTAAATTATTCATTAAGTACATTATTATTACTTAATTTTCAAAAAAGAAGCTTAAATAGCCCCTTATAGATTAAACTACAATGCTAGATGTAGACTATATCCATCCTAGCATCGGTCATTTGTTCAAAAACATTAAGCTGAGCATCATCCCTGCATCCCATTCCTCTTCTTACTACATCATCCACTTTACCTAAAGAAAATTACACTAATGATTCATTCAATAATGTGATTTTTGTTATAATCTCACAAAAATATACAAAAAGAACAAGATACATGAACTTATCCATCGTCATATTGGCTGCCGGCAAGGGTAGCCGCATGAAATCATCAAAAGCCAAAGTGCTCCACCCTATCAGTGGCAAGGAGATGCTCTATTTTATTATCAATGAATCATTAAAGATCTCTGATGACGTCTGCGTGGTAATACACCATCAAAAAGAGGCTGTCCAAGAAGCAATGAACAAACATTTTGGAGACAGGGTCTCCTTTGTGGTTCAAGATGCCGAAAACTACCCCGGTACAGGCGGAGCTGTAATGGGCATATCACCCAAGCATGAGCAGGTATTGGTCTTGAACGGCGACATGCCCCTGATCACTGCCGAAGCATTGAGCGGCTTTCAGACTTCCAAGGCAGATATCACCATGTCCATCTTCGATCTTGAAGACTCTTCCGGATATGGAAGAGTTATCATCTCTGCTGATGGTGTGGAACGCATTGTCGAAGAGAAGGATGCCAATGAGAAAGAAAAGGCTGTCACCACGGTCAATGCGGGAATCTACTCGTTTTCTAAATCTGTCCTTGAGACCTACCTTCCAAAACTTTCCAATGATAATGCCCAAGCAGAGTATTATCTAACGGATGTGATCTCCATGGCGCGAACGGATGGACTGACCATTGAGCCCCTGTTAGTTGATGAAGAGCATTTTAAGGGAGTAAATTCTAAATTTGACCTTGCCAATGCTGAAGAGATCATGCAAAACCGTATCAAAGAGAGTTGGATGAAGGCAGGCGTAAGTATGCAGCTTCCTTCAACGATCTACATTGAAGAGGGTGTCACCTTTAGTGGTGAATCTATCATTGAAAGTGGCGTACGACTGTGCGGAAACACCCTCATCGACAATGCACACATCAAGTCCGGTTCCGTTGTTGAAGACAGCATTATCAAGAACTCTGACGTAGGGCCCTTGGCTCATATACGACCCCACTCGCATATCGAAGATACCCATATCGGTAACTTTGTCGAGGTGAAAAAGTCCACACTTAAAGGGGTCAAAGCAGGACACCTTTCCTACCTTGGTGATTCCCAGATTGATGAAGGCACCAATGTCGGTGCAGGTGTGATCACCTGTAATTATGACGGAAAGTCAAAATACCAGACCATTATCGGTAAAAACGTATTTATCGGATCGGATACCCAGCTGGTAGCACCGGTCATTGTGGAAGATGATGTACTTATCGCTGCGGGAACAACGGTTACGGCAGACAGAATTGAAAAAGGCTCCCTTAGCGTATCCCGTTCACCTTTAAAGTCCGTAGCCGGCTTTTATTATAAGTTTTTCGGGAAAAAATAAGCTGCGCACTTTTTTCTCCCTCATCGAACGCTTTTGGCTCCCCGTGAGCCTTATGCTCTTAGTCGTCATTTCCATCCTCTCTTTATGGCCCCTGCAGACACTTCCCGCCGTTCCCGGATCAGACAAGACCCATCACTTGATCGCTTATGCCGTTTTAGCCTTCCCTACTGCATTAAGACAGGTAAGAAGGTGGCAGACAATCATCCTTTTCTTTATGTGTTACAGTGGTATGATTGAACTCATACAACCCTACGTCAACCGTTATGGCGAGTGGCTGGATATGCTTGCGAACACTGCAGGATTGCTTCTTGGCGTGGCACTCGCCATGATCATTCGACATCTCAGGCAGACAAAGCACAACTAGGTCTCTGAAGCCACATGCAAGCCGGCGATATATCCGCTGGCAAAAGACCATTGCAGATTGTAACCTCCGCAGGGGCCATCCAGATTCATCACTTCTCCGCAAAAGTAGAGCCCCCGGATGAGCCTCGATTCCATCGTCTCCGGACGGATCTCTTTAAGTGAGACGCCTCCTCTAGTGATCATTGCCATCTTGAAACCATCATGACCGATCACTGTCAGAGGGGTCCAGGCCAGATTCTTAAGCAGTTTATCCCGTACCTTCCCCTCCAATTTCATAAAACCTTGTTCAGGGTCTGCTCCGGACATCTTGCAGATCTCTTGTGCCAAAGCCTCTGGAAGAAGTGTCTTCACAAGCCCAAAAACAGTATCATATTTTTTAGTATCAAGGCACTGTTTAAAGTGTTTCAAAAGCGTATCTTCATTCATGCCTTTTGTAAGGTTTAGCAGTAAGGGCACTTCCCCGTACTTGCTGATCAAGGGAGTAACTTCTCTTGCAAAATCCAAGACCACCGGCCCGCGAATACCATTTTTCGTAAAGATCAGATCGCCTTTAGCACGTAGCTTTTTGGCCTTTTTCAAATCCACCCTCAACTCTACCTTAGAGATGGTATCTGCTCTACAATGATCAACCCACGGCTCCTTCACCTTTAGCGGCATCATTGCCGGATAAAGTTCCGTGACCTTATGCCCCAGAGACTGGGCCAGAGAATAACCGTCTCCCTCAGCGCCCAAAACGGGATAACCCATTCCTCCCGTGGCAACCACCACATTCGCTCCATAAAACGTATTCTCTTCTGTTTTGACACCCTCTATTTGCCCAGAGTCAAATAACAACTCCTCCACACGTTGATGACATCGGATATCCACCGCAAGGCGTCTCATCTCTTCTTCAAGGGCAGTTAAAATCGTCCCCGCATTGTGTGTGACGGGGAAAACCCTATATCCGTCCGGTGCATGGGACTGCACCCCTATTTCAGAAAAAAAAGCACGCAGTTTCTGGTGATCAAAGGCGTCAAGAGCCGGTGTCATAAACCGTCCTTCCCTACCAAAACGCGCCATAAACTCATCATTAGGAAGGGTATTTGTCAGATTACATCGTCCACCGCCCGTAGCCTTGAGTTTAGCTCCCAGCTTGGATAATTTTTCCAGTAACAGGACATTTTTACCGCGCCGGGCAGCTATAATCGCAGACATCATCCCCGCCGCTCCGGAACCGATCACAATCACATCATATCGTTTCATTAATGCCATTATAGCGATTCATCCAAAATTAGTGTAAAATACAAATAAAAAGTTTTACGATGTTTGCAGGTCTACTTGAGAATAAAAAAATCCTTTTAGGAGTCAGCGGCTCCATATCCATCTATAAATCCCTTGAACTTATACGCCTTTTCATCAAAAGCGGTGCCCAGGTACGTGTGATCATGAGTGAATCTGCCAAAAAGTTCATTACGCCCCTGACTTTTGAGACCATCTCTATGAACACCGTCTTGCATGAGGATACCGAATCCTGGGATAATGATCTTAACCATATAAAAATAGGTGAATGGGCAGATGCCTTTGTTATCGCTCCCGCTTCGGCCAATACCATGGCCAAACTCTCCCAGGGCTTTGCAGACAACCTTCTGCTTCAAACAGCACTGGCCTATCCGGGAGAAAAACTGCTATGCCCCGCAGCCAATACCCATATGATCAATAATCCCCTTATCGCCACATCCATGCAAAACCTTGCAAAAAGCAACTATACGCTGATGCGTACCCAGACCAAGCTGCTGGCATGTAACACCCAGGGTGACGGTGCCCTCATTGACATCGAAGAGATCTATTTTAAAACAGCGCAGATGCTCCTGAAAGAGGACTTTTGGAGTAACAGACCCGTATCTGTCAGTGCTGGGGGCACTATTGAAAAGATCGATGATGTCCGTTATATTTCCAACTTCTCCAGTGGCAAGATGGGATCAAGTCTGGCTCTTGCCCTTTATCTTAAAGGAGCCGATGTCACTTTTGTCTCCACCCGCTTTCCCCTTCGTCTTCCTGCCGATATGAAACAGACTCAAGTACAGAGTTCACAACAGATGTATCAGGCACTTTCAAAATCCCTGGAAGACACAGGTACTAAAGAGGCCTATCTCTTCATGGTCGCGGCCGTAAGTGATTATATTCCCAATCAGACACAAGCGGGTAAACTCAAAAAAGCTGCCTTGGGTGAGCAATGGCATTTAGAACTGACACAAAACATGGACATCTTGCACTCTATTGATAAGTCGAACCTCAAGGCCATTGGTTTCAAAGCCGAGATGGATAAGCACACGGCCATGGAAAACGCCTCTAAAATGCTTGATAAAAAAGGGCTGGACGCAGTCTGCTTGAACCTGCTTGAGGACAGCAGTAGTTTTGCCACTGATGATAACGCCATTGAATTCATCACATCCAAGGAAACAGTCAGCTTAAACACCCAGGACAAACTTTCACTCTCTTTTGAGATCCTCAGGCTGTGTAAATCTCTATGATCATCGGCTCTGCTACTCAGATTCAAACCCTTTTAGCAGAGCTCTCTTCAACACGTTTTTCTTCCCTCCTGCCCATCGAAGCGCTGGTGCTTAAAAAACTCTCTGCTCAGAGTTATCTGCTGCAAATCAACAATCAAACCCTTGAGGTCACCACTGATAAGCCCCTTGAGACGGGAGAGAAATATCTGGTCTCAATCCATAAAGACCCCAAAAATGCCGCCCTGATTCTTAAGCATTTTCATAAGCCCCCGCTTACTGAGGATCAAGCCATCTTTCCTCTTAAAGAACTTATATCCCACTTTCAAAAACCCTCCAAGGCCTCTTTAACTGAACTACACAGCACCCTTCTCACCCGATTATCCACCAGTTCCAATAAGGAAGAATTTACCTTGCTTACCCAACTGCTCTTTTCATTGACACAACAAACGGTATCCCTTCCTTTTAATTACAGGGGTGGATTTGGCCTGATACAGTACAAAAAGAAGCGAAAACAAGAAAAACAAAGCCAAGATGAAGTACAATTTTATGCACATCTGAATCGATTGGGACCACTGGATGGAATCATACGTCTTATAAATGACGATGTGCATATACAGATCAATGTCCTATTTGAACAAAGCAGGCGGATTCTTGAAGAGCTGCGCAATGAGTTCTCTTTTGACAATGGTCTCACTATACAGTTAAAAGAGGAGATATCACCTCTGTTTGTCCTGAATGACAAGATCCTTGATATCAGACTATGAATCACCGAGTAGACAATGAATGAAGCTAAACATATCGCGATCATCATGGATGGAAATGGGCGTTGGGCCGAGCAACAGGGTAAAAAACGCTATGTAGGACATGAAGCCGGGTCGGAAGTAGTACGTGAAATCACCACCTACTGCTCCAAGGATCCGGTCATAGAGCGTTTAACCCTCTACGCCTTCAGTACTGAAAACTGGAAACGCCCTAAACTCGAGGTAGATTTCCTGATGAAACTACTGGCAAATTATCTTAAAAATGAACTTCCTACCTATCTGGAACTGGGTGTGCGTTTTGAGATGATCGGTGATCCAACCCGCTTCTCACCCTCTTTACAAAAGCAGATACACCACTTGGAAGAAGAGACAAAACACTGCAGCAACCTTATCCAGCATCTTGCTCTTAATTATGGTTCCAGAAATGAGATCTTGCGAGCAGTCAATTCCCTTAAGGGAAGTGAGATGATCACCGAAGAGAGTCTTAACAATGCGCTGGACTGTAAACATGATGTGGATCTTCTCATCCGAAGCGGCGGAGACCATCGTCTCTCCAATTACATGCTCTGGCAGGCAGCCTATGCCGAGCTCTTTTTTACCGACACACTCTGGCCGGACTTTACAAGTGAAGAGTTAGAGAGTATTATTACATCCTACAAAAATATAGAGAGACGGTTCGGAGGTTTAAAATGACATTTACATTTGTACTTATTATTGGCCTTGTTTTTGGTTCTTTTTTAAATGTACTCATTGCACGTATCCCCAAAGACGAAAATGTTGCATTTCCCGCTTCACACTGTCCAAAATGCAAGACTCCGCTTAAGCTCTATCATAATATCCCCCTCTTCTCCTGGATCTTTTTAGGCGGCAAGTGTGCTTTTTGCAAAGAGAAGATATCGATTCAATACCCTTTGGTCGAACTGTTGACAGGTATTATATTCGTTTCAGTATATATGAAAATCGGTCTCTCCTACATGTCCTTGATGATCGCGCTCTCCTTTAGCTTTCTGCTGGCACTTTCTGTTATCGATTTTTACATTAAAATGGTCCCTGACAGTTTAAACCTTCTGGCCATGACAGCGGCTATGATGGCAGCTATGAGTCTACAGGGCTTCATCGTGAACTTTCAAAACACCCTGCTCTTTGTCGGTGGTTTTGCCCTGCTCCGTTTTTATCTCTCTTATTTTATGAAACGAGAAGCTCTTGGAGAAGGTGACCTTATGGTCGCCGGCACCATGGGAGCGATGGTAGGGGTGCAGCTTGGTCTGATGGCAATCTTTGTCTCCGCACTTTTAGCCCTACCGGTTATGCTAATAATGCGTAACGAGACGGATGAGTCCAAGATGGTACCTTATGTGCCGTTTTTAGCCTTGGCACTCTACCTGGTCTATATCTTTGATTTTGCGTTTATCGACTATTGGAACAGCCTGTATGGATAAACTCAAAGGATACCTGCTTTCAAACTTTTCACAGATCTATTTTTCGATCTTCTTACCTCTGTATGTTATCGCATCGGTGATTATGCTGATCAAGATCGCGGCCTTTACCTCTGTGATCCAGCTTAGTCTTTTTGAGATGGTAAAGCTTTACCTCTTCATGCTTCCAGAACTTCTGTTTTACACCCTGCCTATCACCTTTTTCATCGCTGCGGTGATGACCGTGGCAAAACTCTCCTTTGATTATGAGATGATCGTCATCTTCTCCCTGGGGGTCAAACCTTCAAGTGTTGTACGCTTTTTTACCAAACTGGCCCTCTATCAGACCGGGCTACTGATCATCCTATTTTTTATTCTGGCACCCCACACCAAGAACCTCTATAAAAACTTTATCAAAGTGAAAACAACTGAAGCGAAGTTCAATATTGAGGCCTCTGAATACGGACATAAGTTCGGAGATTGGCTGATCTTCGTCGGAGCGGACCATGATGACGGGCACTTTTCAGATGTCATCCTCTTCAACCGACAAAAGACACAAGAGACCTTGATCGTTGCCAAAGATGCTGACATCGTCAGTCAAAAAGGGGTGTTAAAACTCCAGCTGGAGGTGGGAAAAGGATTTGAATATGATCAAGATTCCCTTTCGCAGATGTCTTATCGTCAGATGTTTATCAATGACACCAGTGTAGCAGACACAAGCGAATATAAAAGCACCCTTCAATACTGGCTTAATCCTGATAAACGAGAGAAGATGACCCGTAAATTTACGATCAATATGCTCGTCGCACTGTTTCCGCTGTTAAGCATACTCCTTGTTCCGACCATCGGTATCATCAATGCACGGCATCAAAAAGGCTATACCTATGCCTATATCTTTACAAGTGTCTTGCTCTATTACGGCTCCACCTTTGCCCTGGCAAAGTCATTGGGGCTTTACACCATAGCTATTATCACCGTGGTTACCCTTGGTGTGGTCAGCTACCTCTACTATCATAAAGTCGTTAAACGCTACTGATGCGTATCAAGATCCTTTTATCTTACAACGGCTCTTCCTTTGAGGGCTCACAGGTACAAAAACATACAAACAATACCATCATGGGCAGACTCTATGAGGCCTTGGAAGTATTGAATATCCATACCAA
>JBFEYO010000040.1:0-14895 GCA_041562075.1 Sulfurimonadaceae bacterium
ATGGGAGAACGTGCGATCGAGGAGTTAAGTGTAGCCTTGCGTGATGGCACCGATTATAAACATATACGCGGCGTCTGCTATATCTCGAAGGAGCCGGTCGAGGAGTATATCCAGCTGCCCTCTCATGCAGAATGCCTGGAGAATAAAGAGCGTTATATCGATATGTTTGATGATTTTTATGATAATAATGACCCCATCTCGGCCAAGGGGCTTTGTGAGCCGGTGGATACACGCTTTTTGATCCAAAACCCTCCCTGTGATTACCTTAATGAGGAAGAGATGGACGCGGTTTCCGACCTGCCTTTCACCCGTGAACTTCATCCCTATCATCGTCCGGAAGGAAAGGTGAAGTGTCTGGAAACGATCAAGTTCTCCATCAACACCCACCAGGGATGCTGGGGTGAATGTAACTTCTGTGCCATCGGGGTACACCAGGGGCGTACGATCCGTACCCGTTCGGAAGCCTCTATCCTCAAAGAAGCCAAGCAGTTTACCGAGTATAAGGACTTCAAAGGGATCATCTCCGATGTGGGCGGTCCGACGGCCAATATGTATGGATATGAGTGTAACAAGAAGCTAAAACACGGCACCTGTGCCCATCAACGATGTGTAGATGCCAATCACCTGTGCTCTTCTATGAAGATCAATCACAGCCGAAATATCAATCTACTGCGTCAGGTCCGAGAGGTCCCGGGGATCAAAAAGGCCTTTGTGGCTTCGGGAATCCGCTATGACTTCATCACTGAAGATAAGCAGCATGGATATGAATACCTCAAAGAGCTGGTCAAGCACCATATCTCCGGTCAAATGAAGATCGCACCCGAACATACTCAGCAGCATGTACTGGAGTTGATGGGCAAGCCGGGTAAACAGACCTTGATCGATTTTAAACATATGTATGACAAGCTCAACGAAGAAGAGGGTAAGAAGCAGTTTTTGACCTACTACCTCATTGCCGCTCATCCGGGATGTAAAGAGAGTGATATGCACGAGTTAAAGAGGTTTACCACTGAAGAGCTTCAGATGAACCCCGAGCAAGCACAGGTTTTTACTCCGACACCGGGAACCTATTCGGCAGTGATGTATTATACGGAGATGGATCCGGTTACCCGCAAAAAGATCTTTGTCGAAAAAGACACCAAACGAAAAGAGAAGCAAAAAGCCATCGTCGTTAAAAAAGAGAAGATCCACCATAGTCACCTGGCGGGATAGATCTTCTGCTCGTCTTATTACCATCATAGACACTTCTCTCTCTTTTTAGAGTATATTGGAATAATAATTGCTCTCTTAGTCTCCTTTTAGCTTACTTCCTCTAAAATATATTAAATCAGATATAAGATAGAGATATATGAGAATAGATAAATTTTTAAATGCAGTAAATCTGACCAAACGGCGTGCAGTTGCCCAGGATATGATCTCAAACGGGGTCGTGTCAATCAATGGAAAGGTGGTCAAGGCAAGTAAAAATGTAGAAGTGGGCAATATCATCCAGATCTCCTACCTCAAAGGGGCAAAGGCCTATGAGGTCCTGCTTCTTCCTACCCTGAAATCGACCCCCAAGTCCGAGCAGGACAAATATATCAAAGAAATCACCCCTAAAAGCGAGGAAGTCTAAGCATGAATTATGAGGAAGCGAAAAAAGCATTTGAAACACTTTTTGCGCATGAGATGAGCGATGAGCAGATGCGAGAGTTTCTCCTCTGCATGAAGCTCGATGAGAATACATCGGTGGAATCCATTGCAGCGGCAGCCCATGTGATGCGATCCAATGCCATTGCCCTGCCGGTGAGTCCGGAGCTTCGTCCCAGACTTTTGGACGTCGTCGGTACGGGAGGGGATAAGATAGGCTCTTTTAATATCTCATCGACCGTCTCGCTTTTATGTGCAGCTGCCGGAGCCTATGTGGCCAAGCATGGAAGCCGCTCGGTGACTTCAAAGTCCGGTTCGGCGGATATGTTTGAACAGCTGGGCGTTCGACTGGATCTCAGTATCGAGCAAAATGCCACCTTGCTCGAAGAGACGGGTTTTTGTTTTATGTTCGCGCAAAACCACCATCCGGCGATGAAATTTATCATGCCGGTACGTAAAAGTATCTCTGAGAAGACCATCTTTAATGTACTAGGCCCCTTGACGAATCCGGCAGGTGTGAAGAAGACGATGCTGGGTGTCTTCAGCAAGGAGTTTGTACCCAAGATTTCTCAGGCTTTGAAGATCAATGATGCCAAGTCTGCTCTGGTAGTCAGTTCCAAAGAGCACATGGATGAGATCTCGATAGCGGATATCACCTATGCGGCAAGATTGAATGAAGGACAGATCCAGGAGTTTGAGATCGATCCGATGGCATATGGGATTAAGCGTGCTCCTTTGGAGGCGATCGTGGGCGGAGACGCGAGGGAAAATGCGATTATCTTGCATAACATCTTCAAGCAAACGTCCACTCAGGCACAGGGTGATATTGTGCGAATCAATGCGGCGGCAGCCTTGATGGTCGAGGGCATGGCCAGGGATATCCAAGAGGGGCTGGAAATAGCCGATGAGACGATTCAAAGCGGCAAGGCGATGGCAAAGCTCGAAGAGATCATCAAGGTATCCAAGAAGCTGTGAAAGTCTTTACACTGGGATTGGATGAATTGGCTCTATTGGCAGAAGAGATTGCTTCTGTACTTCCTGCGGGGGGTGTCGTGATTCTGGAGGGTGATCTTGCAGCAGGAAAGACGACCTTGACTCAGGCTTTCGCTTCGTATCTGGGAGAAGAGGGAGTGGTGACCTCACCGACTTTTTCCCTACAGCAGCGTTATGGAGAGAACTTGTATCATTATGACCTTTATAACAAGGGATTGGAGAACTTTTTGAGTCTGGGACTTTTGGAAGAGTTGGAAAAGGAGGGTTATCATCTTATTGAGTGGGGAGATGAGAGCCTTAAAGCCTTCTTGGATGCAGCGGGAATTCCTCTTATGCATATCAAGATTGATAAAGAAGAGAATAAAAGAGTTTACAGATGCACACACTAAAAGCGCAGGGATTGGTCAAGACTATCAAAAAGACAGAGATCGTACGGGGTATGTCCCTGGAGGTACACAGCGGGGAGGTTGTCGGACTTCTTGGCCCTAATGGGGCGGGGAAAACAACGACCTTTTATATGATCTGCGGTCTGGTGGAATCGACCGAGGGAGAGGTCTTTTTTGATGGGGATAATATCTCAAACCTGCCGCTGCACAAACGTGCGGTAAAGGGGATCGGTTATCTTCCTCAGGAGTCTTCAATCTTTAAAGATTTGACGGTGGAGGATAATCTGCTTGTTGCCGCCGAAGTAAATATCAAGGATGAAGATGCCCGATATGTCCGTATAGACGAACTTTTGGACCTGTTTAATATCGAACCGATCCGTCACCGCAAGGGTGTGAGTCTTTCAGGGGGTGAACGTCGCCGTGTAGAGATCGCGAGAGCTCTGGTGAATGCACCGAAGTTTTTATTACTGGATGAACCCTTTGCAGGGGTGGACCCGATCGCGGTCATGGATATTCAAAGTATCATTAATCAGTTGACAGATATCGGTATCGGGGTGTTGATTACTGACCATAATGTACGCGAGACCCTGGCTGTATGTGACAGAGCATACGTGATCAAGTCCGGTCAATTGCTGGCCTCGGGCAGTAGTGATGAGATCTCTGAGAATGAGGATGTACGCCGTCACTACCTTGGAGAGACCTTTAAGTTCTGATGTGCAATCCGCAGCATGAAATGTGAGCCATGATAGATAAAGCAGGAGGAGAGATAAAATGATTTTTATAGCATTTAGACAGACGACTCCTGATTTTTGTTGCTTACGCTCATCTGAGGAGAAAGTATGGCTTTAAGAACGTCTCAGAATGTCGAGAACAAGACCAAACTCTCCTCTACCTTACGCAACTGGCTGCCTATTCTGCACTCCTCGTTGGGGGATCTGGAAGAGGCTATGGCCCCCTTTGTGGAAGCCAATCCCCTGATCGAGGTCAAGTCCGGGTATGAGGAGAACTTCGAGAAAAAACTTCCCAAAAAGATTCTTTATGGACAGGGGGCTAAGAACTCCCAGACCGAACAGATTGAAGCATTAACCATCGCTAATAAATCCCTATATGATGTTTTGGATGAGCAGATCGATTCACGTCTCTTTCCCACACCTATCTCCGAGGAGATTGCCTATACGGTAGTTGAAAATCTGGATGAAAACGGTTTTTTTGAAGGGGATGTGGCACTATTGAGTGAGAAACTGGGGGTAAGCGAAGAGGAGTTTGAGAAGGTACGTAAGCGTTTTGCCTATTTGGACCCGATAGGCATCGCGGCCAAGGATGTTAAAGAGTGTTTTATGTTCCAGTTGGATGATGCTTTTATCAGCGATGAAGCTTATTCCCTTGCGGTACGTATCATTGAAGAGCTCGAGGAGATCCACTCCTTCGCCAAAGAGCCTCATTTTGAAGAAGCACTGAGGGTCATTCAGAGTTTTAGAAACCCTCCGGCTATTGAGTATTTTGAGGATTCCGATCAGGTGATCTGTGATCTGATGATCTATTTCAATGATGACGGGGGGATTGAGGTGAAGATCAATGATGCCTATTATCCTGCTATCACCATCGATACGGAGTATGGGGTGGAGCATGAGTATGTGAGTGCGAAGATCAAGGAAGCGAAGTCCTTGGTGGATGCCCTGGATATGCGGCGGGCCACCTTGTATAAGGTTGGACTAATGATCGTTGAGTATCAGTATGAGTTCTTTACCGGAGGAGCGATCAAGCCGCTGACCCTTAAGACCCTCGCCGATGAGTTTGGCCACAACCCTTCGACCATATCCCGTGCCATTGCCAATAAATATATCGCCTGCGAACGGGGAATATTTGCCATGAAAGAGTTTTTTACTACCGCCATTGATGAGGATGTCTCTAATGCCGCGATTAAAGAGTTCTTAAGCGAATTGGTCAAAGAAGAACCCCACAATAAGCCGCTATCGGATATGAAATTGCTTGATCTTATTCAAGAAAAATTCAAGGTGAAGATGGTGCGTCGTACTATCGCTAAATACCGAAAGCAGCTGAATATCGCAGGCTCAAGCGAGCGTAAAAAACTCTATATGCTGGGTGTTGGTTGAGAAAAAAAGATAAAGAACTCAAGGAGCGTCTGGACACGGAGGTTTCGCTTCGGGATCAGTATGAAGAGGTGTGTGAGGAGAAACCGGATCCTATTCTGGTCGCCAGGGAATATCAAGAAGAATACGCCGCATTGGTCTGTGCCCTTTTTGCCTATGGAAAGGTAGAAAACATCATTGCCTTTTTACGC
Organism: Sulfurimonadaceae bacterium; assembly: GCA_041562075.1. Lineage (GTDB taxonomy): Bacteria > Campylobacterota > Campylobacteria > Campylobacterales > Sulfurimonadaceae. Next base: position 5,311 of record JBFEYO010000040.1, read on the forward strand.
TCCTTGGACATGTCATTGATAGATGCACAAGAAGAGCAGATCAGACAAGCTCTTGGCAAGCATTATTATCGTTTCCAAAATTCCGAGGATATTATCCAGTTTTTTATCACACTCTCAAAGCTCAAGCAGACAAGTTCACTCAATGCGCTCTTTTTACAAGGTTATAGTAAAGGAGGAGATGTGATCGAGGGGATCAATGTCATTTTGGCAAGGATGTTTGAACTTAATCCATACCAGAGCAGGGGATATGCTTTTTTATTGGGAAAACAGACCCGAAAGCGAAAGGGCTCAGGGGCACTTAAACGCTGGAACATGTACCTTCGCTGGATGGTGCGCTCTGATAGTATCGATATGGGGCTTTGGACAGGGGTTGAGAAAAAAGATCTGCTGCTTCCTCTGGATACGCACACCTTTAACATGGGACATAGACTGGGCTTGCTTAAGCGAAAGAGCTATGATCTTGAAGCAGCCTGGCAGATCACCCAGAAACTCAGGGAATTTGACCCTGATGATCCTATCAAGTATGACTTTGCCCTCTACAGGCTCGGACAGGAGTCTTAGTCTTTAGGTCTATAGACTCTGACATTCTCTATGTTTTTGGCATCCCTCAGGTATTGGGCGTGAAGTTGGCTCATGATCCCCTTATCGCAATAGAGTAGATACTCTTTGTCTTTTGGGAGTTTGTCAAACTCGGTTTTGAGCTGATGAAAAGGGATCTTGATACTTTCGCATGGGGTCTGGATACACTCTCCTTCCGCACGTATATCAATGACGACATACTCTCCTGAATCTAGGTCATGGATGACTTCAACCGCGGCAAGATTATTGACATCGGCAACGATCTCATCTACATAGATATGCTGTGCATCTTCTACTGCTTTGTCGAGAACACTATAGTCAAATTTAGCCGCCTCTTTCTGCATCCGTTTAAAAGATCCGTGGGTAATGGGATTTTGAGAGATTACCCCACAATATTCCGGCATGTTTTCCGCAAAATGGCGGGTGCCGATCTCATCGGCAATGGCAATGATCTCGGGTTTGTTCATGGTAGACAGCGGTCGCAGGATGAGCTTGTTGCTCACCTGATCGATGAGGGCCAGATTACGTAGGGTCTGACTGGAGACCTGTGCGACGCTTTCTCCCGTGAGCAGTGCGTCAATGCCCAGCTCATCGGCGATCTTCTCCGAGGCCATGAGCATCAGACGTTTTAAGGTTACGCCCATATAGGTCTGTCCTGTCGAACGAAATATCTCTTCGACGACCCCTTCAAAGGGAACGGAGATGAATTTGACACGATGGGAAGATCCAAATTTGGACCAGAGATAGAGTGCAACCTGCTTGACACCGATCTCATGGGCAAGCCCGCCTAGGTTAAAGAAGATAAAATGGGTCTTGATCCCGCGTTTCATCGTGAGGTAAGAGGCAACAGTCGAGTCGAAGCCTCCGGACATAAGTGAGAGGATGTCCCCCTGAGTTCCGATAGGAAAGCCACTAAGACCCTTGTACTTTGTTGTGATAAGGTTGAGCTGGTTGTGGACCAGTTCCATACGTATCGTCACATCGGCATTTCGAAGATCAACACCTTTGGCATCGGTATGGGCCAACAGATATCCTCCTACGGTGCGTTCGATCTCTGTGGAATTAAAGGGATGGGTTCCCGTGCGTTTTACTCTGACAACGATGCTTTTACCAGTGAGCTCATTTTGCAGAACCTCACCGACTTTGTGTTTGATCTTATCCAGAGTATCCATATCATCAAACTGCAAGACTTCAAGAATATATTCGATTCCGGAAGTACTGAGCAGTGCCTGTCTTACCTCCGGCAATAAAGTCTTTGCACAGACTACCTCGATCTTGTCAGAGAATTTTTTGACAACAATCTCCTCGTCTAGCCGGTGCAATATCTTGAGCAGGTTCTCATAGAGTTGATTGACCATCTGCTTTCGTGCAGAGGAACCTTTGACCATGATCTCAGGGAAAAGTTTTAAGATGAATTTTTGTGTAGTATTAGCGCTTGTGTCCACGTGTTAAATAGCCTTGAATGTTATGGGTGAAATTATAACATAGGGTGGAGAAAAGAGAGGAATACCGAGGTGCTTCCCCGATATAAAGTGGGCTTAGAACTTGATCTCTAAACCTGCTGAATAGTTTGAAATCGCCTCACCCAGTACAGTATAGTCAGCATATAGGCGAAGATTGCCATCAATCTTGTAGGTCATTCCAAAACCACTGCTTAGAATGATGTCACGGCTGTCGATATCATCTTTCATGTTAGGCAGGATCACACCGATCTTCGGACGAAGTGTCACATTTGAACTCGGAATATCAATATCAAAGGTCGCATAGGTTGCCAGTGTCATCACATCTATGTCCTGGTTAGCTGCATTTTCAGGGTCTGAAAGGGATTTGTTCAGTTCGACCTGAATGCCCAAGCCCTCCAGAGCGCTATCCAGTTCAACACCTCCACGCAGGCTTAATCCAAGTCCCGCATCACCATGTTTATTCGTTGCCATGATGCCCACACCGGCACCTCCGTATAATCCTTGATCATCTGATCCGCCATCTGCAGCAAAGCTCACTGAGATCAGTAAAGGCAGGGTTAATAAAAGCTTTTTCATTCGTTCTCCTGATTTGTTTTAAAGGATTGTACTTACAAAAAATTAACAGATGACTGATAGCAACGATTTTTTTACGAAGGGGTGTTACTATAATGCATAAGGTGGATTAACTAAAGATTTATAAATATTAGATAAACTTATAGATTAGGGTTTACTTCATCGATTAGGGATAGGAATGAAATTTACTGATAAACTTGCATTTATGCCATTACGTATCATTATGCCGTTAATATGGCTTGGTATCATCCTGTCAACCAGTCTCTTCTCATACCTATATGTCAAAAAAGAGTTGAACATGCAAGTACGGGATGATATGCTGGCGCATGCTGTAAGGCATTTTGAAGGAGCGAATGCCAATTTACAGAGTGCTTTGGATTATAAGCTATCCTCTTTTGCTCTACTTCAGACACAAAATGCCTTTGATTTTGAAGAGAAAAATATGCTTACAGGGTATTCCTTGCGGGGTGAGCCGATAGTGCAACTCTCCAGAAAGGAACATGATCACACACTCCAGTCCTTCATTCAATATGATTTTATACAGAGCGAAGGACTCTTTCCCAAGGAGATTCAAGCAGCTTTGTGTACGGATAAGGAGTATCTCTATACACACTGGGTTAGTGAAGATGTGTTCTATCTGTTTAAGTCATTAAATGATCCATGCGAGGGGAGTATCCATATCATGCGTTATGATATTTCTCCTGAGAAGGAGTTGCATCTATCCCGATTATTGAGCATTGTGGTACTTTATACGACAACCCTTATCGCGGCTATGCTGGTGATAGGTGGTTTCTCCTATGGAATGATCCATAGTCGTTTTAAACGCCTTTTGGAGCATATATCAGGTTATCGACATAATTTTGACAGTGCCTTGGATGTCATAGAAGGGCGGGATGAATTTTCAGTCATCTCTAAAGCTTTTTACGGGATGTCTCATCGCCTTAACGGCGTATTGGATGATATGTATACCTTTGTAGCCGTTTTAGATACAAAGGGGAAGATCCTTTTTGTCAATAATACTCCTTTGCGGGTCTCTGACCTGAACTTTTCACAGGTAAAGGGAATCAAATTAAGTGAGACCTACTGGTGGGCATATGACGAAGAGACGCATTTTGAGATTGATAAGCTGATTGAGCGTTGTATAAAGGGCGAGATCATTAATGAAGAGAGTCAGATTCAGATTGCAGGGGGGCGGTTGATCTGGATCAATTTCAGTATGCACCCGGTGTATGACGCCGACGGTGATATGGAATATCTGGTAGCAGAGGGCGTAAATATCACAGAGCAAAAAGAGGCCCATGAATCAATGCTGCGTCAGGTCCGAAAAGCACAAATGGGTGATATGCTTTCAGTCATCGCTCATCAATGGAGGCAGCCTCTAGGGGTGATCTCCGCCGTGGCAAGTAGAGTGATTTTGGATACAGAATTGAATTTGGTCGATACCAAAGATCTGCGTCATTCTATGGAAAAGATCAATCATACCGTCACCCATTTAGGTACGACGATGCAGCAGTTTACCAGTTTTTTTGATCCGAATAAAAAAGAGGAAGCGACAAGCTTTGATAGGATTGTTCATAAATGCGTGGATATATTGGGCTCAAAAATTCAGTCAGAAGGAATAAAAGTCCTTATAGAACTGCCGCACAAACTTCAGTTTTTGAGTTTTGAAGAGGAGTTGATGCAGGTTGTTATGGATATGATGAAGAACTCCGCAGACTTTTTTAAGATAAACTCTATTAAAGATGCCCGTTTGATTCTGCGAGAAGTGATTATAGAGGATAGCATCTGCTTGCAGATCGAAGATAATGCCGGGGGAATCAAGGATGAGGATATGGATGCGCTGTTTGAACCCTATTTTTCAACCAAGCCGCAAGAGGGCGGAACGGGCCTTGGCTTACATATGTCACGCATGATCGTTGAAGAGCACTGTCACGGTAAGATCATCGTAGAACAGCTTGAAAAGGGCGCGCGGTTTACCATCTGTCTGCCAATGAAGACAGCCTCCTAAGAGGGGTTTGTATCGAGGATGGCCAGATGGGAAGAACCTGTGGCGATGAGTTGCCCGTCACAAAAGAGCTCGGTGGTGATAAAGGCGGTGCGCTTTCCTATTTTAATGAGTTTTCCGACCGATCTGAGTGTTTTACCTTTTCCGGGGTATAAGTAATTGATCGTCAACTCCTGCGTCATGGCAGTCTGTTGGGGTGAAAGATGAGGTTCAAGTACAAACCACCCCGTATTATCAATAAGAGTGGAGATGACGCCCCCATGGACATACCCCATATGCTGAAGGTGTTCATGACTTATGTTCAGGCTTAGCACAGCCTTCTCTGTGTCGCTGCGTTCAACATTACAACCGACATACTCCAAAAAGTTGAAGCAGTTTTTTGACGCTTTGGTGGGCTCTGACATAGGATTATTATAACGCTTTTTTTGATGGGTGGCTTTGCATGGGTAGATTAGTATCAAGTCTTAAGCTTAAGCCCACACCCAATCCGCGCATAAATCAAAAAAATTAAAAAAAAGACTATCTGTTTTAGGGATGTTTAATCCAAAAGCTTTTATAATCGCGTCACTATTTTAATAGATGTGTCAATACATCTTGAACAAGGGACGCTTAAATGGAAGGTCGTTTATTTACATTTTTTGGAAGCATTGGTGAGATGCTGGGTTATACAGGGCATGATAATCATGTCGTTATCTTTTTCACACATATGATCTTAAGTGCGATTATCGTATTGATCATTGCAAAGATCGCGACAAAAAGCATGCGCCTGGTTCCGACAGGGACTCAGAATGTAATGGAAGCTTACCTTGGTGGTGTTATCGCTATGGGTGCAGATGTTATGGGTAAGGAAGAAGCACGTAAATATCTTCCATTAGTTGCGACAATCGGTCTGTTTGTAGGTGTATCAAACCTTATCGGTGTTGTTCCTGGTTTTGAAGCACCGACGGCAAGCCTTAACATGACATTGGCATTAGCATTGGTCGTTTTCGTATATTATAACTTCGAAGGTATCCGTCGTAACGGTGTGATCAAATACTTCGCGCACTTTATGGGACCGGTATGGTGGTTGGCATGGTTGATGTTCCCAATCGAGATCGTTTCTCACATCTCTCGTATTATTTCACTCAGCTTCCGTCTTTTCGGTAATGTCAAGGGTGATGATATGTTCTTGATGGTTCTTTTGATGCTGACTCCATGGATCTTCCCGATGATCCCGTTTGCATTATTGACATTCATGGCATTCTTGCAAGCCTTTATCTTTATGATGCTGACTTACGTTTACCTTGGCGGAGCAGTTTTAGTATCTGACGATCACTAAGCGAGAGCTTAGATGAGCAAAAGCCTATATGAAACCATCCTGAGTTTTCTGCTGGGCATCTCCTGGGCCTTCCTTGTTTTGGGGGCTCTTCTTACCTTTGATACCTTTATAGACTTTGGTATCTTTACCGCACTTTTCAGTACGATCATTTTTATCTTTATCACCCTGTTCTGTATTCTTCTGCTTGAGACATTGAACCTGTACAGAGAAGCCCATGAAGAGAAGAAAAAGCAGACCAGACTGCTTATGGATATCAAATCCCTGCTGCAAGATGAACAAGAGCGGTGAATGGGTTTTAAAGAGGGATGTTGAAATCATATCAGATCACCGATCCTTCTATTGTCGGTTCTACCGCAGATTCTTTACGTGAAAAACTTCCTCCTATCCTTGAAAAATTCAGTCCGGATTATTGCTGTCTAAGGGATAAAGAGAATAAGGAATACCCCGTATTGGCCAAGGCTTTTTTATCCCTTGCGGGAAACCATAAGGCTCTTTTGCACACCCATGTAGATCTGGCCATAGAGCTGGGAGCCTTTGGCGTGCATCTGAATTCCGGTCAGTATGACGAGATTTCCAGAGCAAAAGCGGCAGGCTTATATGTCATAGCGTCGACCCACTCCTACGAAGAGGCCTTGAGAGCAGTGGGTGCGGATGCCATTACCTACAGTCCCGTCTTTTATTCGCCCAATAAGGGAAAGCCCAAGGGTTTAGCGGATTTAAAAGAAATAACGGGTAAAATCAATACCAATATTTTTGCTCTTGGCGGCATTACCACGAAAGAGCAGATCAAGCAGGTCGAAGCGTGTGGCGTTTACGGGTTTGCTTCAATACGATACTTTACTTAAGGAAATAGATTTATGTTTGAAACCGTCATTGGCTTGGAAGTGCATACACAGCTAAATACCGATACGAAACTCTTTTGTTCATGTGCTACCAGTTTTAATGAGATGCAAAACAGCAATACCTGTCCTACCTGTCTGGCCCTGCCTGGAGCGCTTCCTGTACTGAACAAAGAAGTACTGCACAAGTCCATCATGTTTGGTACGGCCATTGATGCGACGGTGAACCGTACCTCCTATTTTGATCGTAAGTCCTATTTCTATCCCGATAGCCCTTCAGCTTACCAGATCACCCAGCTGTATACACCGGTAGTCGAACATGGGGAATTGCAGATCGACTTTGAGAATGGAGAGCATAAACGTATCCGTATCAATCGTGCCCATATCGAAGCGGATGCCGGTAAGAATATCCATGACGGACCGGTTTCCAAGGTCGACCTGAACCGTGCAGGAACGCCGCTGTTGGAGATCGTTTCCGAGCCGGATATGCGTTCAGCCGAAGAGGCAATCTTATATCTTAAGAAGCTTCATTCTATTGTGCGTTATATCGATATCTCCGATGCGAATATGCAAGAGGGCTCTTTTCGCTGTGATGTGAATGTCTCTATCCGTCCCAAGGGGGATGAGAAGCTCTATACCCGTGTTGAGATTAAAAACATCAATAGTTTTAAATTCATCGAAAAGGCGATCGAAGTCGAGGTAGAGCGTCAGATCGATGCCTGGGAAGACGGGGTCTATGATGAAGAGATCGTTCAGGAGACCCGTCTGTATGATCAGGATAAGAACGAAACCCGCTCGATGCGCGGGAAGGAAGAGGCGGCAGACTACCGTTACTTCCCGGAGCCCGATCTGCTTCCTGCCAAGATCGATGATGAAATGTATGAGCAGTTTTCCAAAATCCCGGAGCTTCCTGATGAGAAGCGTGATCGTTTTATCAGCGAGTATCAACTGAGTGACTATAATGCCAATGTCATTACGGCTTCACTGGAGATGGCGAACTTTTTTGAGAAGATGCTGGAGCAGGGTGGAACACCTAAGACGGCTACGACCATATTAACGGTGGAACTGCTGGGACGTCTGAAGGGCGGGTTGAGTCTGGAGACTTCTCCGGTAGATGCGGTTAAACTTGGAACGCTGGTCAGTCGTATTGATGATCAGACAATCTCAGGCAAGGCGGCTAAAGAGGTTCTGGACTATCTGATGGAAAATGATATAGAAGTCGATGCTGCCATTGATAAGCTTGGTCTTAAGCAGGTGACGGATATGGGTGCTATCGAGAAGATCTGTGATGAGATTATTGCTGCAAATGAAGATAAGGCGGAAGAGTACAGAGGCGGTAAAGAGAAGCTTCTGGGCTTCTTTGTCGGACAGGTGATGAAAGCGAGTAAAGGTTCTGCTAGTCCTCAGGCAGTCAATGAGGTGTTAAAAGCCAAGCTGGGTTAAGTATGACGTTTTTATCCAAGAAGTGTGTGGACTTTGCCTACTTTCTTCAAGCCTCCAAGGGCTATCAGGGAAGTAAACGCTTCTTTTTCTCTCTTTTAGAGGACGACTCCTACCCCTATAAGAAGTATTTTGATTATTTTATGATGCTTCTGATCCTCTCGAGTGTGATGTTGTTGATTCGCGGGGTAAAGTATCCCCTTCCGGATATCGCACATGTGTATAACGATTATGTCATATCCCTGATCTTTCTTATCGAGTATCTGCTGCGTTTTTGGGTCTATAGCTCTATTTCCAAGAGTACGGTACAGCAGTATGAAAAAGATGAGCTTTTGGGACGCAGGTTTCGTTTTTCCAAGGTACTGGGGGATGTTATCAAGCAAAAATGGAGATATGTCAGCTCTGCTTTTGCCATCATTGACCTTCTGGCTATCATGCCTTTTTTTCATGAACTGCGTATATTGCGTCTGTTTATCCTCTTTCGTGCCTTCAAGATCTTTCGTTACACCAAGAGCCTGCAACAGTTCGCCCAGGTCCTGGCCTCCAAGAAATTCGAGTTCTTTACCCTTATGGTCTTTACCTCGGTGATGATCTCGGTTTCTGCCGTGCTGATCTATGTGGCGGAGGCCAACAATCAAGACTCGGCCATCGATACGCTTTTTGAAGCCTTCTATTGGTCTTTTGTGACGCTCTCTACGGTGGGATACGGTGATTTTGTCCCGGTGACGGATCTGGGGCGAACGGTTGCGATGATTATTATTATCTCCGGGGTGGCGGTGATCTCCTTTACGACCTCCATTGTGGTATCGGCCTTTACCGAACAGCTTGATGGCATCAAAGAGCAGAAGATGGTCTCGGATATCTCCAAGATGAAGAACTTCTATCTGATCTGCGGCTATAGTGAAATCGCCTCTATTGTATGTAAACGTCTTCAAAAGGATGGTCTGGATTTCGTGATCCTGGAGAAACGGAGCGAACGCATGAACGAGGCATTGAAGGCAAAGATGCCGGTGGTATTGACTGACCCCGCGAAACAGGAGAGTTATGAGACGTTCGGGATTGACCTGAAAGAGCAGGTGCGCTCCGTGCTCTGTTTTGAGCAGAGTGATGTGGAGAGTATCTATACGGCACTGACTATTCGCTCCCTTGATCCGAAGATGAAGATACTCTCTTATCTTCATGAGAGCAAGAACCGGAAGAAACTGATGCTGGCCGGGGTAGATCAGATCATCTATCCCCAGGAGCTTATCGGTGTTATCTCTAATGAGTTTACGGGTAAACCGGTAGCCTTTGAAGCGATACACGTGCTACGCTCTCAAAGTACGGATATCGTCATGGATGAGATATTGGTGAATGAACGGATCTTAA
>JBFEYO010000041.1:0-14412 GCA_041562075.1 Sulfurimonadaceae bacterium
GAAGTGGCCAATAAAGAAGGCTATTTTTCAGCTTATATCTATCGCTGATATTGCGATAGTTTTGTATAAATCTTACTCATAAGGGGCACATCGACCTGGAGTCTTTGGGCCTCCAAAATGATGTAATGGCATAGACTTTCAAGTTCGCTGTTAGCACCGTTTTGAAGGTCTAACCAAAGGGAAGTCGGCGCATCCAACGGTAGGTTGGAAGATGTTTCCATCGCCTTGTCTATCTCTTTTTCCTCAAGTGCAACCCCTTTGGCCAAGGCAAGGGTATAGATCTCCCTTAGAAGGCTTTCTAACTCCTCTTTATGGTTGTGGTAGATACTTCCCATTCCTTGTTGATGATACGATGTAAGGGATCCTTGCGCCCCGATAAACAGGTACTTTTTCCACAGCTCTTTTTGAATGTTTTGACTAAATTTCACCCGTAGACCTGCCTGTTCAAAGAGTCCTCCCAAAAGAGGTTCATAGGCCGCATCTATGACTAAAGCAAAAGGCTTGGTCGTTTTTTTGACGTGTCCGGGGGCTACCTTGTGTGAGACGACATAAACACAGGCCTGTGAAATGCTAGCCGGGGTGATACCTTGTAGCAGACTATTTGAGTTTACCCCATTGGCGACGGGGATGACAAGGGTATTTTTATCGATACCTTTTTTCACTCCTTCCAGGGCTTCTTGGGAATGGTAGGTCTTGGTACACAAGAGGAGAAGATCAACGCTCTGATCAAGGGAGTCAGTAAGAAGAGAGGGGTGATAATAGGCATCTTCATCCATATCACTAAGGTGCAAACCATGCGCTTTGATAGCAGCGGCATGTTCTCCCCGGGCAACAAAGATGATCTCATGTTCTTCTTTTAGGGTGCTTAGTTTGGCCCCGATATAAGCACCGACACCGCCAAGTCCGACAATAGCAATACGCATGGATAGTCCTCAAGATAAAATAGGATGATATTATAAAGAAGTTATGGAAAAGGGGAGGTTAAAGCATATATTCGAGGGAATACCTCGAACATGAAGTATCAAGCCGTTTTTTTGAGGGCTTTTTTAGCCATTTTTTTAGCCGATTTTTTCTTAGTCGGCTTCTTTTTAAGGATCAGTTTGGTGAGTTTTTTGCGAAGAGATTTGATCTCTTTTTTCTTCACACCCGCTTTTTTGACCGCTTTTCTGGCAACTTTTTTAACCGCTTTCTTTTTGAGTTTCTTAGCCATTATCGGCTCCTTTTGAACATAGACTTCCACTATTCTAGGGTTTTTGAGCTTGCATGTCAATACACTTTATCGGTTATGATTAGGAAAATATCTTGAAAAGGTATTATAATAGATAAAGGGTTTCACCGGAGGAGGTCACGATGAAAGAGGTATTGTTGAGCTTGGCGCGGGCATCCATAAAAAGCAGTTTGGAGAGTAAGGAGGTGGATACGAATGGGTTGGCAGATGAGTATCCTTACTTGCTGGAGGAGGGAGCCTGTTTTGTGACCTTGAGTATCAATGGCAGGTTACGGGGATGTATCGGATCCATTCTGGCCCGCCGTCCGCTTCTGGAAGACCTTCTTTCCAATGCGAGAGCAGCAGCCTTCAATGACCCCCGTTTTTCCCCGCTGAGTGCAGAAGAGTTTGAGCAGGTAAAGATTGAGGTCTCAATATTAACACCTCCCAGGGAGTTAGAATATAAGGATGTATCAGAACTACGTACCAAGATACGCATTGGCATCGACGGAGTGATCTTGAAAAAAGGGTTTCATCAGGCGACTTTTCTACCCCAGGTCTGGGAAGATCTACCGAGTTTTGATCTCTTTTTTTCTCATCTGTGCCAAAAGGCAGGTCTATCGGGAAGCTGCATAGAAGGACATCCTGATATTTCCATCTATCAGGTGGAGAAAGTGAGTGAGTGATGGAGTATTACAAAGCCTATAAAGAAGATAAACTGATCTGTACCCTCTGTCAGCATTATTGCAAGATCAAAGAGGGAAAAACCGGGATCTGCGGGGTGAACAAGAATGTCGGCGAGAAGATAGAATGCCTGGTATATGGGTATCCTTCAGCCATCAATGTGGATCGTATGGAGAAGAAACCCCTGTACCATTTTCTGCCCGGAAGCAAGATCTTTTCACTGGGGACAGTGGGGTGTAATTTTCGATGCTCCTTTTGTCAGAACTGGGGAATCTCTCAGGAGCATGAGGTGGATACAAGCCGTTATTATGCTCCTGAAGAGATCGTTAGACTTGCACTTGAGCATGGCTGTGAATCCATCGCGTACACCTATAATGAGCCGACGATATTTTATCCCTATGCCCGGGATATTGCTATGCTGGCACAGAAGGAAGGGTTGAAAAACGTCTATGTAAGCAATGGATATGAATCTGCGGAGATGATAGAGGATATGGAGGGTATTATCGATGCGGTGAATATCGATCTTAAGTCCTTTGATGCTAAATATTACAGCAAGGAGTTGGGAGGGAACCTGAATAAGGTGTTGGAGAACCTCAAGCATTTTGCCCGAAAAGAGATCTGGATGGAGATCACAACCCTGGTAGTGCCTACACGAAATGATACTGATGAGGAGTTGCGGGCTATTGCTTCGTTTATATCTAAAGAACTGGGTGCAGAAGTTCCTTGGCATATCACGGCCTTTCATCCCGACTATAAGGAGACGGAACTTCCCCGTACCTCACAGGAACGTCTTGAACGGGCCTATACTATCGGCAAGGAAGAGGGCTTGAAGTATGTCTATATGGGGAATCTGATGCATGAGACCCCTACCCGTTGTCCCGAGTGTGGTGAGGTTCTGATCACGCGGGATTATTTTTCACCGACACGTTCATTCATCAAAGAGGGGGCTTGCCCCCATTGCAATAGGAAGATCGCAGGAGTCTATGATGTCTGAACGTGAAACAAGTGTAGCCGGCAGTTTTTATCCGGCAAACTGTGAGGAGATAAAGACCTATATACGACAGTTTGAGAGTCAAGCAGGGCAGGAGCCTGAGCCTGTAAAGGCCAGAGCGATCATTGCACCTCATGCAGGTTATGTATATAGCGGGTATACGGCAAATATGGCCTATCGTCGTGTAAGGACAGAAGGGATAAGACGTGTCATTGTTATTGGTCCGAGTCACCGGGTCTATCTGCGCGGAGCCAGTATTAGTATGCATGAGTGTTACGCCTCTCCCTGCGGATCGATGCCTGTGGATCAGGTCTATGCCAAGAGGCTGCTGGAGAGATACGATTATTTACAGTTTTATCCGGCAGCGCACCGGGAACACTCAACAGAGACACAAGTCCCTTTTATTCAGCACTATTTTACGCAGGTGGAGTTAGTGGAGATTGTTTATGGAGAGATCGATCATACCGAACTTGTTCCTCTGATACATCAGGCACTTCAAGAAGAAGAGAGTTTTGTGGTGATCAGTACGGACCTGAGTCATTTTCATGAGTTGAACGAGGCCAATGCCCTTGATCGTGTATGCCTTGAGGGGATTACACAGATGGATGTGGCACAGCTAAACAGAGGGTGTGAGGCCTGCGGGATGACCGGGGTGAAAGCATTGCTCCAAGCGGCGTCCTCTCTTGGATTGAAGAGTGAGGTGATGGATTATCGCACCTCCTATGATGGGACAAGGGATGCGAGCAGTGTCGTAGGTTACCTGTCCGCATGTATCTTCTCTGATTAGAAGATACGTCCTTTCCACGGCAGCCCTTTGTTGTAGCGCAGTTGATCAAAGAAGCGGTAGACCTTGAAGAAAAATGGCATCTTGAGTTTATAGACCTTGCAGTAAGAGGCCTTTGATCCGGATTTATAGATGATGGTGTTGACGGCTCTTCGGGCCGCTTCATTGGCTCCCTCCATGGTGGCGAGATCGGTGTTCGTACGTACATAGTCCGAGGCAAAAAGAAGGTTGTGGATACGGCTGTAGTCATCGGGACGCATATGCCAGGAATTAATCACATTTATCAGCAGGGGTTCGCTGTTGGTGCTCTTCTCTCCCTCTTTGATTTTAATGGCAGGGTCCAAGAAGGCAGAGAGAAGGTATTCATCCTTGAGCTGGTCTTCACAATCTTTTGCCAGTGACTCTTTTAGCTGCAGCCATACCTCTTGAATGATCTCCTCTTCACTACACTCCGAGGCTTTTTTCTTATTAAAGGTACCTTCGACCTCCCATTCGGAGATGTCCACGGAAATGATCCCTTTGACCTCTCCGTCTCCAAACTCTTCCATGGGAAAGTTTTTCCAGAATTGAGGTTGAGAGATAGAGGTGAGAGCCCAGGGAGAGTCCACATAGATGGCATGTCCATGGGTGATCTTGATATCCGTATTCAGATAAAACTGTATCCCGTTCATCCAGGCGACATTCTTAGCAAGGGGTTTAATGGTTTCAAGGGTAGGATCGACCTTGAGCATCTCATCATTGATCAGCGGTGCAAAGCGATCTACGGGGATGGCAAAGATGAAGTAGTCTGCTTCCGCTTCAAAGCTGTTTCCCTGATGGGAAATTGTGACGGATTTGATATCTTCGCCCTGCATTGTAATCTTAGTGACCTCATGCTCGAAGTTGTATTCCAAGCCTTTGGATTGAAGGTACTCCAACCAGGGGTTTATCCAGACATCATTGGTCGGACCGTTAAGTACTCTATCACTGCTGACCCCCGGTTCAAGCAGATCGAAGAAGAGTTGAACGAGGATATCACCTACGGTCTTGGAAGCTGCCTTATTGGCCTGGGCAGCGACGAGGGAACGGGTGAGGCCTTCTACCAGAAACTTTCGGTAGGCATCCGAAAATCGGGATGCTTCAAGCATCTCTTCCCAGGGGGTGCGTTCCAGCTCATCCCAGCGGCGGTCATCACAGGAGGTGAGGATCTGCCAAATGCGTTTGGAGAAGTATTTGATCTCCTCTTCACTCAGTCCCGAGTCCTGAGTAAAGATCATGGTGATCATAACTTCGAGGTCTTTGAGGGATTTGGGAAAGCGGGAGATCATGGTGATCGGCGCCTTGTTGTATTGCAGTAGATCGATACGAGTGGTATCTACAAGGTTGTCAAAGACGGTAGAACCCTTATAGGGGATCTCCTTCATGGTCCGGGTAATATGCTGATAAAAACGTGGAAAGAAACGAAAGCCGTGTTCACCGGGGAGGGGCTTCTTTCCCGGTGTAGCAGAATCTGGGACATTGATGGAACGGGCCTTCCCTCCGGGTATGCTCAGTTGTTCATAGATGACAACTTCAAAGTCCCTGTTGATTAACTCATGGGCCGCTGAAAGCCCTCCGACACCACCGCCCAAGATCACTACGCGTTTATTCATTATCGACACCTATCACAAAAAAGTGATATTAGTATACATGAAGTTCTTTAACGTGTGCTTTTAGAGCAGTCCCAGTTCGAGTTTGACCTCATAAGGAAGGTTTTGTGGATCCCAGGGGGGATCAAAGACCAACTCCACAAAGATCTCGTCGATCTCCTCTATATAATAAGAGATGTTTTGTACCTGATCCACCAGGCTTTCTGCAACGGGACAGGCAGGGGAAGTAAGGGTCATCTCAATCTTGCAAAACAGCTTCGTCTCCTTGGGGATGAACTCAATACTGTAGATCAGCCCAAGGGTATAGATGTTCACGGGGATCTCGGGGTCATAAATCATCTCCAAACAGGAGATGACTTTCCGCCTTACACTTTCAAATTCATCATACTGCATAGGCCTGCTCCTTTGCAAAGCCGTAGATACGTTTGAGCATGGAGGCAATACCGTTTTGACGGCCGGAGGAGATGATTTCGCTCAGTTGCAAGGCCTTGAGTTGGGAAGAGTCTGTCTCGAGTATCTCTTGCGGTGTGTGTCCTGAATAGATGCGTATGAGGATCCGGGCGAGCCCTTTTGAGATCAGCGCATCTCCATCGGCATCAAAGTAGAGCTTTCCTCCATCTTCATAGGGATGCAACCAGAGTTGGGATTGGCATCCCTGAACCTTATAGGGCGCTGTTTTATAACCTGTATCCAGGGGGGAGAGCTGTTTTCCCAGTTCGATGATATACTCATATTTATCCATGACATCATCAAACATGTCAAGCTCTTCTTTAAGTGCTTCGATCTCAGTGAGGATACTCATGTCAGCATCTCCTGCGCTTTTGTAAGAGCGATGATGGTCTGGTCGATGTCTTCAAGGGTATTATAGAGGGCAAAACTCAGGCGAAGGGTTCCCTGAATACCTAATTGCTGCATGATCGGCATGGCACAATGATGTCCCGAGCGAAGCATGATCCCCTGTTTGGAAAGAAGTATACCCAGGTCGTCATGGTGTATGCCCTTTAGGTTGATGCTGATATTACCGGTGACATTGTCGGCATTGGTATACAGACGGATATTATCCATCAATAGTAACTGCTCTTTGGCATATTGCATAAGGGCGGCATCATGCTCAAAGATACCCTCACATGCCTGTAAATACTCCAGCGCAGCTTTAAAACCGATGGCCTCCGAAATCGCTTGCGTACCGGCTTCAAAGCGTAAGGGCGGAGATAGGTAGCTGGAATGTTCGAAACTTACCTCCTGTATCATACTTCCTCCTCCCTGATAGGGAGGCATCTGCTCCAGCCGTTCATATTTTCCATACAGGGCACCGATGCCGGTGGGCCCATAGGCTTTATGGGCGGAGATGGCATAGAAATCCGCATCCAGCTCTTTAACATTGATAGGCAGATGAGCAAGGGCCTGGGCCCCGTCGATGAGTACTTCACACTCATATTCATGGGCAAGGCGGATAAGCTCTTTAAGGGGATTGACGATTCCAAAGGCGTTGGAGACATGGGTAAGGGAGACAAAACTTTTCGGATGCTTTTTCAGCAGTTCTTCATAACCTTGCAGGTCAATATTGAGTTGTTCGTCCATGGGAATGACCTTGAGATCAAGCCCATTGAGCTGCCAGGGTACGATATTGGAGTGGTGCTCCAAAGCGGAAAGGATGACCGTATCGAAATGGGTACGCACATAACTCGATGCCAGCAGGTTGATGGCTTCTGTGGTACCCCTTGTGAAGATGATCTCCTGTGCTTGTGCACCGATGAATTCCGCGACCTTTTGTCGTGAAGCCTCATATTCTTGTGTGGCGCGGTTTCCCAGGTCATGGGAGCCTCTATGGGTGTTGGAACAGTAGTGGGTGTAATACTCCTGCATGGCGTCCAGGACGACCTGGGGTTTTTGGGTAGTAGCGGCATTGTCCAGATAGATGAGGGATTCATGTTGAAAAAAAGGAAAGTCATTTCTGTACATAGCGCTCTCCTAATCGGGTATGGATCACCTCTGCATGTGAAGGGGTGCTAATTCCCTCAAGCACTTCATTGATAAAGGCCATGATCAGTATCTCTTTAGCTTTTTCCATGGGAATACCTCTGGAATTAAGATAGTAGAGGGCATCTTCGTCCAGTTCGCCTACGGTGGAGCCATGGGAAGCACTCAGATCATCGCTATAAATCTCCAGATGGGGTTTGGAGTGGATCTGGGCCTTTGGATGAAGTAAGAGGGCATGGGAGGCTTGCAGGACCTCCGATCCTTTTGTCCCCTGCTCAATCACGGTTTTGGCGTCAAAGACGCAGGTGCTCTCATCCTCAAGGACCTGTCTGGAGAGGATACGGCTGCTTGTTTTATCGCTTAGGTGACGTACTTCACAGGCAAAAAGGTGTTTCTCTTTGTTTTGGGTGAGCATCAAAGATGAGATTTGAGAGCTGCTGGCATAATGTAGCCGGGTATTTAGGAAGCTATGGAGGTAGTCCCCGCCTTTTAGAAGTGAGAAGTGTTCATAATGGCTTTGTTCCCCCTGATCCAGCTCGGTCTGCATGATCAGGGCAGCTTTCTCTTCCAGGCAGATACTTTGGGAATGAAAGAGTTGTGCATGGGAATCAAGTCTTATGTTTAGTTTTTGAGAGGCAAAGGCCTTTGAAGCACCGTCGATGTGGATGAAAAGTCTCACCTGTATATTGTGTTGAATGACCAGTTCAAGGGTAGACTCGATGTAGGCTTTGGGGGTATAGTGTATATAAAGATGAAAGGCCGTCTCCTCTGAACAGGTAATGGTGGTTCGCTCGGGAGCATGCACGACTTTAACGGATGGGGGAAGTCTGTCTGCTACAAGCAGGTTATTGACGATCTGTATATAATCTTCCGTAGGCGTGATGGGCGGGGCAACAAGCGGATCATCTGCATCGGGATACTCCTGATCAAGATAACGGTGAAGATCGGATAGTCGCCAGGCTTCTTCGTATTTTTGAGGCAGATGGTCAAAATGGGCCGAGTTTTCCAGGTGTTCACGTAGCAAGGACATCTTCATACCCTTTATGTTCAAGCTCTTTGGCCAGGGAGGCATCCGCACTTTTGACAATGCGTCCTTGATGCAGGATATGCACCCGATCGGCTTTGATATACTCCAACAAACGGTTGTAGTGGGTGACGATCAGTACGGAGGTCTTATCGTCAATGAGGGCATTGATACCTTTGGCTACCGATTTAAGCGCATCAATATCCAGACCCGAATCGATCTCATCCAGCAAGATCAGTTTGGGACGCAGCATCATCATCTGCAAGATCTCACTCTTTTTCTTTTCTCCTCCTGAAAAGCCCACGTTCACGGAGCGTTGCAGGATGCTTTTGTCCATGTTTAAAAAGGCGAGTTTCTCCTGGAGTTCTTTCATAAAAAGAGGGGAAGAGAGCTCTTCCTCCCCTCTGGATTTTCTCTGTTCATTCAGGGCAGTCTTGAGAAAATAGATCGTATTGACCCCGGGGATCTCCACGGGGTTTTGAAAGCTCATGAAGATACCGCGGCTGGCACGTTCATCTGCCCCCAGAGAGAGTATCTCTTCTCCTTCATACAGCAGTTCCCCCCGGCTTGTGGTCTCATAGGAGCCGGCAATGGCCTTTAGAAGGGTGGACTTTCCCGTACCGTTTAGCCCCATGATAACATGTACCTCTCCCTTTCCTATCTCGAGGTTCACTCCTGTGAGAATCTCTTTGTCTGCAATGCTGACATGCAGATTTTTTATATCAAGTATCATCCTACACTTCCTTCCAAGGTAAGGCTAAGCAGGGCCTTGGCCTCTACGGCAAATTCCATAGGGAGCTGATTGAGTACTTCTTTGCAAAATCCATTGACGATCAAGGAGATGGCCTGCTCTTCGCTCAGCCCTCTGCTACGGGCATAAAAGAGCTGCTCATCGGATATCTTTGAGGTCGTCGCCTCATGCTCAACCTGTGCCGTGGGATTTTTCACATCGATATAGGGATAGGTATGTGCAGCACACTCCGGCCCGATAAGCAGGGAGTCACACTGGGTGAAGTTACGTGCTTTGCCGGCCTGCGGACGTATCTTGACCAGTCCCCTGTAGGCATTGCTTCCCTTCATTGCGGAGATCCCCTTGGAGATGATAGTGGAGCTGCTGTTTTTACCCAGATGGATCATCTTTGAGCCCGTATCGGCCTGTTGGGCCAGTGAGGTGACGGCTACGGAATAGAACTCACCGCGGGTATTGTCTCCCAGAAGGATGCATGAGGGGTACTTCCAGGTGATGGAGGCTCCTGTCTCGACCTGTGTCCAGGAGATCTTGGAGTTATCCCCCAGGCATTTCCCCCGTTTGGTGACAAAGTTATAGATTCCGCCTTTGCCTTCTTCATCTCCGGGATACCAGTTTTGAATGGTGGAGTATTTGATCTCGGCATCTTTCATGGTGATCAGTTCGACTACGGCGGCATGGAGCTGATTCTCATCACGCATCGGGGCAGAACATCCCTCATTATAGGAGACGTAAGAGCCCTCATCGGCGATGATCAAAGTACGCTCAAATTGTCCCGAATTGAGGGCATTGATGCGAAAATAGGTGGAGAGCTCCATGGGACATCTGACTCCTTTGGGGATGTAGGCGAAGGTGCCGTCAGTAAAGACGGCGGAGTTCAGACAGGCGAAATAGTTGTCCCCTACGGGAACCACCGAGGCCATATATTGCTGTACCAGTTCGGGATGTTCTCTGATCGCTTCGGAGATGGAGCAGAAGATGATGCCCAGTTTGTTCAGTTGTTCAGCAAAGGTGGTCTTGACGGATACCGAGTCAAAGACGGCGTCCACCGCCACACCCGCAAGGATCTTCTGCTCCTCAAGGGGAATACCCAGACGTTCATAGGTCTTGAGGATCTGTGGGTCCACATCATCTAAGGAGTCAGGACTTTTTTTAGGGGCGGAAAAGTAGCAGATCTGTTGATAATCTATCGGCGGATAGTGCACATGCCCCCACTTTGGCTCTTCCATCTTAAGCCATTTGGCATAGGCCTTCAACCGATACTCGAGCATCCATTCAGGCTCCTGCTTTTGTGCGGAGATAAAACGGATGATATCCTCATTCAAACCCGGAGGGGCTTGAAGGTTTTGTACCTCTGTCTCAAATCCAAGAGCATACTCCTGGGAGATGATCTTCTCTACATCGCTTGCCATCCTTTTTCCTTATATGCTATATAGGACAATTATGGTCTGATATAGATTTATCTTATATTAAAAGGGTGAGCCAATTGAATGAATGAAGGATGATTGAAGACTATGCAGCCTTGGATGCATATCGGATATGGTGTACCCATACCGTTAAAAAGTTCAGGCACAGACCCAGTACACCGGCATGAAATCCCAGAGGCTTGTCGGGTAGAGGCGAGAGCAGGAAGAGAAGGGTGAAGCCCAGACCGATCAATAGTCCGTAAAGAAGAGACCTTGCTTCGAGTTTTTTAATATGCACGCCTAACATCACTGCCGGTGCGATCTGACAGAGGATCTCCAACTTGATCTGTATTAACCACCAGATCGTCGATGGCAGGGAGATGGCCAGATAGACCATGATACCCATCAGCACCCATGAAAAGAGCTTGCCGACCAGAGTAAGGCGCTTTTGTGAGGCATCCGGATAATGTTGATGATAGATATCCTGGGTAAAGAGAGAGGCAATGGCCAGCATGGCAGAATCGACGGTGGACATAATGGCTGCAACGGCAGCGGCGATAAAGAGGGTGATGACATAGTGCATCCCTTCAATATGGGTCAGTTTGGAAAGCATCAGCAGGATGATCTGTTCCGAAGAGGATTTGTCCAGATCGGGAAAGTGGGCTGCTCCGATAATAGCAATGATGATCAGAGGAAGCGTCGTAAGAAGAGGCATGATGATCATCAGCTGAAAGGAGCGTTTGAGGGTGTGGCTGTCTTTGGCGGCATAGATACGCTGTATAGCCTGTGGATAGACGGAGATACCAAAAAAGATCATGATCAGGATACTTAGCCAATGGACCTGATCCGAGAGTACTGGGGAGCGAAAAAAGTCCGTTTTGAGTTGTAATAACAGGCCTTCATTGGAAGCGACCGAACCGTACTGAACCCAGATGACGGCAAAGATGATGATGACTCCTGCCAACAGCAAAACACCTTGAATGGCATCGGTCCATGCCACGGAGCGCATGCCGCCCAGGGTCTCATAGATCACCATGATAATGGCCATGGCAATGATGCCCTCTGCAAAGCCGACACTGCCTCCCGTGACATGATGAAGGATATAACCGATGGCCTTTAGATTGGTGAGCATATAGTTTGAAAGGGCAAGAATACCGATAAAGACGATAAGGTTGGTCAGCAGGCGATGATCATAGCGGTGACGGATATAATCGCCTATGGTGATAAAGCGATGGGTCCTGGAGAGAGCATAAAGCTTGGGGGCATAGAGCATATACCCGCCGACGATAGCGATCATAAAGGTCACGGAGACAAGGAAGAACCAGCCGTTTCTATAGGCTGATCCGGCAAAGCCTATGAGGGAGTTTCCACTGTACTGGGTAGCATACATGGTCAAGAAGAGGATCCCCACTCCAAAACCCGCTCCGCCGAGGTAGAAGTCCTGCAGGGAACTCTCTTTGGATTTGAGCAGTCCGATAATACCTATGATAATCAGTGAAAGCAGATACAGAGATAAAAAGAGGATGCCCTCCTCGTTCAACAAGGCGTTATCCATCATTCGAGCTGTCTTTAAAATGATCTTCGATGGAGAAGATCAATAGGATAGCGTAGAGCAGGCTCATCATCACCGAACCCCAGGCCCATAGCGGTATGCCCATATAGGGGGTTGAGGGCAGTAGGGGCATGGTGAACAGGAGGACAAGCAGGGAGAGTCTGTAAATCATGGCGATATTATAACGAAGTCCAAAAGTTCAGTGGATCAGGATGTTTAAAGGTGTATTCCAAAGTGGAAATGATCTTGTCTGAGTTGATGATACGATGCTGTATACCCTCAAACTGTCCCAGTTCAAAGCCGAACTCCCGGGCGTTTTTCTGATGTACGGCAGAGCGAAGGGGATGCCGGGGGGAGACCAGATTGAAGACGCCTCGTACTATACCTCTGTCAATGAGCTGTACAATGATCTTGATGGCATCGTCTTGATGGATATAGTTGACCGGGCCATCCTCAAAAGTGGACACCCTTTTCCATTTTCCCGCAATGCGGTCTTTTCCCATCAGACCACCCAACCTGAGAATCACAAGCTTTTTGAAGTGTTTGGCCAGCAGTTCTTCTGCCTCTTTTTGCACTGATTTTTGTGTGATGGTCGCTGTCTCATCTACTTCCTGATCAAACTCCCGGTAGACGGAGGTGGAACTCATTAGATAGACAGTGGTGTCGGGAGAAAAGGCCTGTGTAATTTGTAAGAGGGCAGAGAGGTATTCATCTCTGGTGGAGATGGCAATGATAAGGATGGGACTCTTATAAAAGGGATGCTCAGTCGAGGGAGCGAGGCAATAATCAAGCAGATCGTCAGAGGGTGCTTGGCGGGCGTAGCAATGAAGTTTATAAGACGCTTTGAGTCTGAGGGCCAGGGGCTTTCCCAACCAACCGCAGCCAATGATACTAAGCGCTTGCATTCCTCATCCTTTGTGCCTATTTTATAGGCGAAATTGAAAAACCATTCTAGCATTGCTATGCTAGTATATCACTTACAAAATCTGAAGGACGATTATGGCCTATTTCCCCGCATTCATACAACTTGAGGAAAAAACCATACTGCTGGTAGGCGGTGGGGAGATCGCCTATGAGAAGCTGGAAAAGCTGCTGGATTTTACTCGGGATATTCATATCATTGCCAGGGAGATTAGCCCAAAGATGCAGCTTCTTGCGGATAAACAGGGACTCTTTTGTGAATACAGGCCCTATAAGAAAGGGGATATCCAGGGATATGATATGGTCATCATTGCGGTGGATGATCTCTCCTTGCAAGAAGAGATCTATTTAGAATCGCGTCAAAGCAGATGTCTGTGTAATGCCGTCGACTCGGTGACATATTGTGATTTTATCTTTCCTGCCTATATCAAAGAAGATGATCTGACCATCGCGATCTCTACCTCCGGTGCTTCTCCGGCTTTTGCCAAGCATTTCAAGCACTATCTCAGAGCCAAGATACCAGAGGGGATAGGCGCCTTTTTAACACAGATGAAAGCGCTCAGAGAAGAGCTTCCAAAGGGAAAAGAACGGATGAGATTATTGGATGATAAGGTTCAGGCGTATATGAAAGGGTGGAAAAAGTAATGGTCTATTTAACGGGAGCAGGACCGGGAGACATCGAACTGTTGACGCTGAAGGCGCTGCGTGTGATCAAGGAGGCGGATGTCATCATTTATGATCATCTGGCCAATTCGGACATACTGCATGAGGCGAAGAGTGGATGCGAATTTGTGTATGTGGGTAAAGAAGCCGGGGCGCATATCATGCCCCAGGATCAGATTAATGAGGTCTTATATACCCATGGGACGACTTCAAAGACAGTCGTGCGGCTCAAGGGCGGAGACCCCTTTGTCTTTGGACGCGGCGGCGAAGAAGGGAGTTTCTTACAGGATAAAGGCATTGCCTATGAGGTGATTCCCGGGATCAGCTCGGCCATTGCCGTACCTGCTTATGCTGGAATACCGGTGACCCACAGGGGCGTGGCCGTCTCGTTTCGAGTGGTGACGGGACATGAAGCACCGAACAAGGAGGTCTCTCAGATCCCATGGGAGAGTTTCAAAGAGGATGAGACGCTGGTCTTTTTGATGGGTCTGCATAATCTGCAAAAGATCAGTGCGAAACTTATGGAGGTAGGAAAGCCTGCCAATTATCCCTGCGCGGTTATCTCTAAAGGCACGACCCGGGAACAGCAGGTGGTCGTCGGTGAGCTGGGAAATATCTATGAAAAGAGTAAGCATCTGCCTAAACCGGCATTGATCGTGGTAGGAAAGGTCGTAGAGCTCAGGCAAAAACTTGACTGGTTTACACCTTAAAAAAGCCTTCATACAACATCTGTTAATAAACTTTTTTTATAATCTTCCCAGGAATAGACGTGATGTCGACGCAGAAGGGAAAACATGAAAAAGCTATTGACATACGGCACCGGC
>JBFEYO010000042.1:0-14360 GCA_041562075.1 Sulfurimonadaceae bacterium
CTCAGGTTGTGGGTCCAAATCATTCACCTTACAATCCTATGCCGATGAGTACATCAACTCCAAGCCCGATGACAATGTATCAGTTTCCGAGGAACCCGCTCCTATGAAAGGCGCAGATATTCATGGTTCTACAACATCGAGGATTATCACCTCTCCCACGAATGAGAGAGACAAGAAACAAAAAGGTTCAGGTGCCATGCAGCGAGCCTTGGACAGCTGGCTGGAAGAGGAGTGGAATCCCACCTTCGATGATGAAGAACAGAAGGCAAAAGACAAAGAGGCAGATGAACACTTTTCCCTACAGCACTATTATGACAAACGTCAAAAATATCTGGAAGCGGAAGAAGCAAAATGGAAAGCGTCCGGGGAAGAGAAACCCGAAGCACATTATGAAAAGCTGGAGCGTTTACCGGTTATCGGTAAATAACTCCAAGAAGATCAGGGACACACTGCCCTGGTTATTGGTGAACGTCCCAAGAGAGGACGGTCTTGCCTTCCTCGTCTTTTTCAACCGCAGCCATGCCCATTACGTTATAGCCTGAATCAACATAATGTACCTCTCCGGTCACACCTGAAGCCAGATCCGATAGAAGATACATCGAAGAGTTACCCACCTGTTCGATGCTCACATTCTGTTTAAGCGGTGCATTCAACTCATTCCAGCGCAGAATCTGTTTGAAGTCGCCAATACCTGCTGCTGCAAGTGTTTTGATCGGACCCGCAGAGATCGCATTGACACGGCGACCGGTAGGACCCATATCAACCGCCATATAACGTACTGTTGCTTCAAGTGCTGCCTTAGCCACACCCATCACATTATAGTTGGCTACATATTTCGGTCCACCAAGATACGAAAGCGTAAGGATCGATGCATCTTCACTTAGAACCGGCGTCAAACGCTGTGTCAGATCGATCAATGAATATACTGACACATCCATGGCGATCTGAAATGCTTCCTTCGTCGTTTTCATAAAAGGCTCAGACAGCGCCTCTTTTGGAGCAAAGGCAACTGAATGTACTAAAAAGTCGATCTTGCCGAAATCCTTCTCAATCAAACCCGCAATGGCACTCATATCTGCTTCATCGCCGACATCAAGTTTATATACCTTGTCTGAACCAAACTCTGCCGCTATCGGTTCAACACGTTTTTTAAGGGCATCATTAAGATAGGTAAACCCCATCTCAGCTCCCTGTTCTGCACAGGCTTTTGCAATTCCGTACGCGATAGACTTATTATTTGCAAGGCCTACGATTAAGCCCTTCTTGCCTTTCATCAACATTAATTCATTTCCTCCGCTATTCTAATCATTTTACAAAAATCACCGGCATCCAAAGATGCACCGCCGACCAATACACCATCAACATTATCGATAGCAACGATCTCTTGCATATTACCGAGCTTGACTGATCCACCATATAAGATAGGTTTGGCACATTGCGCTCTCAAAGCTGCGTGAATGGAGGCAATATCCTCACTGCTTGGCACCAAACCTGTCCCGATAGCCCATACCGGCTCATATGCCAATACAAGATTCTCATATCCCAGATCGATCCCTTCAAACTGGCTTTGAATATAGGCCATCAACGCTTCTTGACCTTCTTCTCTGGTCTCAAGTTTCTCGCCGATACAGTAGACGATGCGATATCCCAAAGATTGAAAATAGGAAAACTTCTTAGCAATCTCCTCTTGGGATTCGCCTAAAACATGGCGGCGTTCAGAGTGTCCGATCAGGATCGTATTGACACCGAACTCTTTGAGCTGCTCGGCACCTACCTCACCCGTGAAAGCGCCGTTTTCTACGGCATAGGCATTTTGCGCACCTACCGTCGCTCCCTGACCAAATCGGTCCAATGCCGTTAATGGAGGAAAGACCATCACTTCTGATCCCGCTTTTTCAGCTCTTAAAAAAGCATTCACCTCATCCATATAATCACGGGTCTCGGCTCGTGTCTTATTGGTCTTGAAGTTTGCAGCGACGATCATTATTCATGTCCCTCAACAACTAAAGGAGCCACTCCCGGAAGTACTTTTCCTTCCAACAGTTCCAAAGAAGCACCACCACCGGTAGAGATAAAGGTCATCTCTTCATCCAGACCGATACGTTGTACCAGGTCAGCAGTATCGCCACCTCCGACTACTGTCGTCGCATAGGTGTCTGCGATATAGTGGGCTGTCTTATTGGACCCGCGTGCAAAACGATCCATCTCATAAACACCCATAGGACCATTCCATAGAATCGTCTGTGCATCTGCCAGAGCCTCACGAAACAGACGTGTGGACGCCGGACCGATATCCAGTCCCATCCATCCCTGCGGGATCTCCTGTGCCGTCGTGATCTTTGTTGCAGAATCAGCTGAGAAAGTCTGTGCAGCAACTACATCTACAGGAAGATAGAGTTTTACACCGCGTTTTTTAGCCTCATCCAAGATATGAAGTGCATCGTCGATCAGATCATCTTCTACCAATGAATTACCGACATCATATCCCTGTGCCTTTAAGAAGGTAAAAGCCATGCCCCCGCCGATGATCATCTTGTCTACACGTGGCAATAGATTGATCAGTGCTTCAAGTTTTCCAGAGACCTTGGAACCACCAACGACAGAGACAAAAGGTCTTACCGGACGCTTGATAAGTGTCCCAAAGAATTTGATCTCTTTTTGCAGAAGGAATCCTGCCGCCATACTCTGCTTGTCAAAATGTTTAGTGATCCCTTCGACCGAAGCATGGGCACGGTGGGAAACACCGAAAGCATCATTGATGTAAACATCTGCCATATCTGCAAGAGCCTTGGAGAGGATCTCATCATTTTTTGTCTCACCCTTTTCAAAACGCAGGTTCTCCAAAAGGATAATATCACAGCATTTCATGCTGTTAACCTTGCTAACCGCATCTTCGCCAATGACATCTTTGGTCAAGGTCACTTCACGCTTAAGAAGCTGATGAAGTCTGCGCTGTACAGGAGCTAATGAATATTTTTCTGAGAACTCTCCCTTTGGGCGACCAAGGTGGGAAGCCAGGATAATGGCACAATCCTGATCAAGACAATAGTTGATCGTCGCCAACGCTGAACGGATACGTCTATCATCCGTAATATTCCCATACTCATCCATCGGTACATTAAAATCACAACGGATAAAAACTTTTTTACCTTTAAAATCCAGATCTTTGATCGAGTGCAGTTGCATTCAGTTCCCTATTTATTTATTTTGAGATGTGTAGTGCCATGTCTACCAGACGACAGGAGTACCCCCACTCATTGTCGTACCAGGAGAGGACTTTAACCAGGTTATCATCAATCACCTGAATCGTATCCATCACCACAACGGTGCTCAGACTTTCACCCACAAAGTCCTGAGAGACTCTATACGCTTCATCTACCCCTAAAATCCCTTTATGAGAACCTTCACTGGCTGCTTTAAAGGCTTCTTGAAGCATCTCTACCGTCACACTCTTCTCTAGTGTCACCGTAAGGTCTACCATAGAGACATCCGGAGTCGGTACACGGATCGCCTGACCGTTAAGTTTGCCCGCAAGGTTAGGAAGGACTTTGGAGATCGCTTTAGCCGCACCCGTCGTCGTCGGCACCAGATTAGTCGCACCTGAACGACCTTTACGAGGATCTTTTTTATGTTTGGCATCCAGGATCGGTTGGGATGACGTGTAGGAGTGAATTGTCGTCATCAGACCATTTTTGATCCCGAAAGCATCGTCAAGTACCTTGGCAACCGGAGCAAGACCATTAGTCGTACATGAAGCATTGGAAACAATAGCCTGACCGGCGTAGTCACCCTCATTCGCACCCAATACAAACGTCGGTGTATCATCTTTTGCCGGGGCAGAGAAAAGTACTTTCTTCACGCCATTGTCAATATAGGCCTGTGCGCTCTGCTGAGTTAAAAAAGCACCGGTACATTCCAATACCATTTCAGCCCCTTCAGCTGCAAAATCAAGTTTGGCCGGATCACGCTCAGAAAGGATCTTCGCACGGTTTTTACCGATACACAGGTATCCGTTTTCAACCTTCACATCCCCTCGTGTTCCGTGTACAGAGTCGTATTTGAGATTATATTCAATCATCTCTTCCGAACCGCTGGCGTTTACCGCCACCAGTTCAATATCTTCTCTATCAGCAATGATACGTGCTACACAGCGACCAATACGTCCCAACCCATTAATTGCAATTTTAAGTGCCATAAATCTATCCTGTTTTTAATAGCTGCCTAATTGACAGAAAATATGACGCGATTATACCAATTTTTGGTTATAATTCGTATAAAATTTGGTGAAGATGAAAAAAGCAATCTTTGGCGGAAGCTTCGATCCCCCTCACAGTGGGCATTTGGAGATCATTCAACAAACAATAATATCTCTTAATATAGATGAACTGATTGTTGTTCCCGCCTTTTTGAATCCCTTTAAATCTCAATCCTTTGCTCCGGCAGATTTACGATTGAAATGGTTACAGGAGATGACCAAAGGAATGCCGAAGGTACGTGTCAGTTCCTTCGAGATTGATCAACACAGGCCAGTAACAACGATAGAGACCGTACGCCATTTTAAAGATGACGAAGAACTCTACCTGATCATTGGTGCTGACAATCTGGAAAGCCTTTCGAAGTGGAAACATTATGAAGAGCTCAATAAGCTGGTGACCTGGGTAGTCGCAACACGGGATGATATTAATATTCCCAAAGAGTACCTAAGACTCGAAATAGATCAAAAGATCTCTGCCACACAGCTTAGAGAGCAGATAGATGAAGCCTATCTGGACAAATCCATTGCCCAAGAGATTATTGACTTTTATCAACCAAGCAAAGACTAGCATCAAGGAAAAACATGCAAGAACGTATTGAAAAAATATCAGCTATTTTAGACAAGAACAAGGCAGAAAACATCGAAGTCTTCGACTTAAGAGGTAAAGACTACTTTGTAGATCAGGTCGTCATCGCAACCGCACTTAACTCCCGCCACACCGAAGCCCTTTTGAACTATCTGAAAAATGACCTCAAACCCGAAGAAAAATTTCTGGCAGTGGATGAGAGTGATGAGTGGATCGTTGCAGACCTCGGAGACATCCTCATCCACCTAATGACGCCGGAGTATCGTGTCAAGTATAATATGGAAGAATTCCTAGGTGAAGTGGCTGCACACAAACACGAGGGGTAGGCCTCGCCGCTTCCTCTAGAGACCCATTCCCTACATGCCCTTTTGGGACGACTCCTACAACATACGCTTTATCACATTAACCACTTTAATTGAAGTACTTCGCGCTTTTATTGATGTTAAACCTACGCTGGTTCGCTTCGTAAACAAAACTAGCCGTATGGCGATTTTTCTGAAAGAAAAAAGTTTCTTTAGCAGCTTCGGTTTTACCCCAAGGGCATTTCTTCGCTTCGCTCAGGGCACGTTCAGCGTGACGTCCAGCAGTGGACGTCCATAGACATTGAAACACTTCGTGTTTTTATTGATGTTAAGCCTACGCTGGTTCGCTTCGCAAACAACAGCTTCGGTTTCGTTCAGCGTGACGTCCAGCAGTGGACGTCCCTTAGAGCTGAACTCACATCCGATCTTTTGCAGTGATTCCTAAGAGAGATAGGCCCGTTTTGATAGAGAGGGCGACCACCAAAAAGAGCTTAAGAAGTTTAGCTTCGTGTTCGGTTCCAATGACTTTATGATCATAGTAGAACTTATGAAAGGTCGCTGCCAGACCTTTTAGATAGTCTGTCAATTTCTGCACCTGACGGGAGTTGAAAGCATCTTCAACCACTTCATTCAAAAGCATGGCCTCAAACAGAAGGTTGTCTGCATCTTCTCCAAGGCCCTTGATTTGAGATGCCATGATCGTCTCACGGGAGAGTTCAGACTTTTCAAGAATCGTCTGAATCCGTGCGTGGGCATAATTGATATAAAAGATCGGGTTGGAACTGTCTGTCTTTTGCAGATCAACCAGGTCAAACTCCAGGGATGTATCCGACTTCTTGGAAGCAAACATAAAACGTAAAGCATCCGCGCCGATCTCTTCAACCACATCATTCATTCCGATAACCGTACCGGCACGCTTACTCATCTTGAAAGGTTCCCCGTCCTTAAGAAGGGAAACCATCTGCGTAAGCTGAATATCAAGTTTGGAAGAATCATGTCCCAAGAACTCCAAAGAAGCTCTTACCCTAGCCATATACCCGTGGTGATCCGCTCCCCAGATATTGATACACTCATCATAATCCCGTTCAAACTTCTGATTATGATAGATAATATCGCCGGCAAGATAGGTCGGTCGTCCGTCTTCACGTACAATAACACGGTCCTTTTCATCTCCTTTTTCAGAAGATTTTAGCCAGGTTTTGCCATCAATTACTTCTGTACCGCCATGGTCCGTGAGTTTGTTCATCACTCTATCCCAATCGCTATACAAACCGGCTTCTGAGACAAAGGTATCAAAATGCACATTAATCGCATCCAGATCGGCAATGATCATCTTCATCACCTCATCCTTTGCCCACAAGGCTACCTCTTTGATCTTCTCCTCATCATGAAAGACCTCTTTACCGTAGGTATCTGCCGCAATTTTAGCTAGCTCGCTCAGATAATCACCACGATAATAGTTTTCTGGATATTCAACCGCTTCGTTAAGGATATTAGCCTTGCCCTCAAGGATCAATGAAGTTCCTAAAAGATCGATCTGATTACCAGCATCATTCACATAATACTCTGCCGTGATATCATGTCCGACATGACGGCCCAGACGAAGAAGGGTGTCTCCGTACACTGCACCACGCGCATGACCGATATGTAAAGGACCTGTCGGGTTAGCAGAAACAAACTCTAAAAGTATCTTTTCTTTTCCATCCCCTTTACCAAACTCTTGTGGATGGTCCAAAGCCCATGATGCGTATTCATTTAGAAAGTCTTCACTTAATTTGAAGTTCAGATACCCTTTGACTGCTTCCACATTGGCAAACATCGCATCTTCTTTGAACATATCGACCAGTTCCGTTGCAATGATCATCGGAGACTTCTTCAGTTCCTTAGCCATCGCAAAAGCGATCGGTGTAGCAAAATGCCCAAATGAGCGGTCGCGGGGTTTTTCTAAGACAATGTTTTGAGAGATACTGCTAGAAAGCAGTGCGAGGACGCGCTGCTTCAAGACTATGCTTGTTTAGTAGTTTCAGAAGGAGCAGAAGTCTCTTCTGTAGATTCAGTTTTTTCAACTTTTTTTGGCTCATCAGATGCAACCGTCGTTGGCTCGTCATCTTTCATCTCAGATTTGAAATCCTTGATTCCTTTACCGATTCCCTTTGCAAGATCAGGGATCTTTTTAGCACCAAAAAGAAGTACCACAATTCCAAAAATTAATAATAGTTCCATTCCACTAGGCATACCCATGGTTGTTTCCTTTAAAAAAATAGTCTTGTATTTTATCTCTTTATTGCTGTGACTATACTTATTACAAATGCTACAAAATGATCTTAATCATTTGCTTCCCAGGCATGGACAAACTCACTGATGGCGATCGAAGGCATTTTCAATCGTGCCGTATGGGCTATACTCACGAGTTCCTTTGCTGCCTGATCCAGATTGTCATTGATGATTATATAATCATATTCACTGATGCGTTGTACCTCTCTGGCTGCCATCTCTATGCGCTTGTCGATCACATCCTGGGCATCTGTCCCTCTGGAGCTGAGACGATGTTTCAACTCCTTGAGAGACGGTGTGGTAATAAATACTGAAGTGGTAATATCTCCCAGACGGTTTTGTACGGCGTCATGACCTTGTACATCAATATCAAAGATGACGATCTCCCCCCTTGCAAGGGCTTCTTTAACCGGTTTAATAGATGTTCCGTAATAATTTCCATGTACAAGAGCATGCTCTAAAAAATGCTCCTGTTCTATATCTTTTTTGAATTCTTCTTCGCTGACAAAATGGTAATGCACTCCATCTTCTTCACCCTCACGCATGGGTCTTGTTGTCGTTGAAATAGAAAAATAAAAAGGACCGATATCCTTCTCGATTTTATTAATCAAGGAACTTTTTCCAGCTCCGCTTGGTCCTGATAAAACTAAAATTGCACCGTTACTCAAACCTACTCTTCCTTCTCATTAAATGATATATTGACATTCATTGTCATACCTTTTAAAGCCTCTTTCACATTTTTTTGCTTCAAGGTCGCTATAAGCTCTTCCAGAGCCGAAATACTTGCTTCATTCGAGGCATCTACCGTAATATTGGCCGGGGTATCTTCTTCCACAGGAACGGCATCTACAAAAGCATCTATCTCTTCAAGTTCCGGGTGTTCTGATTCTAAGCCTACCTGGTCTTCTCCCAAAGCTTCGCTCAGTGCTTCTTCATTTAAAGAGGCATATTCACTCTGTCCTACGCTAAACTCAATATCTTCATCCTCTTCCATGGTTTCAGACTCCAGAGCTTCGATCTCCTCACGTATCTCTCTATCCTCATCATCTTCCATAGATTCACTGGCCTCTGCTTCGCCCAGTGCCACCTTCATCTCATCTTCATTGACACCTTCGAGGCCTTCAAGCCCATCAACAAGTTCAAGTTCACTCTGCAAATCTTCTTCATCCAGATCATCCAAAGCCTCTTCAATCTCCTCGCTCAAAGCATCGAGATCAAGCTCTTCTATGGTTTCATCATCAGATTCAGCCTCAAGTTCATCCATCTCTTGCTGATCTGAAAGCTCATCCAGGGATACTTCCGGAGTCTCATCAGACAGCTCTGTCTCCTCTTCATCGACAAATTCTTCCAGTATATCCTCTGCCCCGAGACCTTCAGCCTCTTCTTCTAAAAGGGTATCCGCAGTATCAGCTGCTTCATTCTCTACCTCAGTAGAGTTCTCCTCTTCTACCCCCTCGTCCGCTTCCTTCAAAAGATCAGCAATCTCATCATCACTCAATTCTGATGATATATCCAGGTCATCTTCCCCACTTTCAAGTTCGTGAATATCTTCTTCTAATGCCGTCTCTTCATCCCTTTCCTCAGATGTAAGCTCTGCCACCAGAGCATCCACATCATTTTCATCCTCTTCCTCGGACTCCTCCGATGAGACATCCATAAGCATATCCAGGTCACTGTCGTCTAGATGCAAATCCCCTTCATCTTCAAGAGTATCATCACCCAGCTCGTCCATAATCTCCTCATCACCGGACACCTCTTCTAATAGCTCTTCATCCTCGTCTATGATATCCATCAGCTCATCAACATCCGTTTCAGCATGCTCAAGGACATTTTCTTCCGATTCGTTCGGGAGATCATCTTCAACAGCATCCTCTTCTGACGGCAACAGATCCTCGATAGGTGCTTCAGAACCTTCAGCTGTGTCTAGGTTCTCAAGCTCCTCAGAACCTGCTTCTTCCAAGGCATCCGACAGCTCCTCTATCTCCTCGTCACTTTCATCTTCTTCAAGATCAAGCTCGCTTTCGATTCCCATATCATCATCGTCGTCTTCATTTGATGCCTCTTCCAGAGTTTCATCATTTTCAATACCAAATTCACTCAGCGCATCATCCAATGAGATGGCATCATCCACATCATCTTCACTTTCAGGCTCTAATTCGTCGGAGATTTCCTCTTCAGCAAGTTCATCATCCAAAGAATCAAGAGCCGCGTTAATCTCATCCAGAGTCTCCTCGTCCGCCAAGGTAGATGAGCCGGGAAGTTCATCATCCAAAGTCTCTATCTCTTCGTCTAAGAGGTCCTCTCCTTCCGTCTCTTCCAGAAGTTCCTGTACCTCTTTGACATCTTCCTCGTCTAACACTCCGGAGGATGCTTCTTCCACCATCAGGTCTTCATCCTCATCCAGAGCAGGTTCAGCGTCTTCATCCTCAGAAACTTCCGGCACACTTGTTTCCTCTTCCGTCTCAATCAAATCATCCAGATCAAGGTCTTCATCCAGATCTACGAGTTCATCAAGTTCATCGGCTTCTTCTGATCCTTCCCTCACACCGGTATCCAATTCCTCCGCTTCTTCAAACTCTTCCAGACCTTCAAGGGCATCCAGATCATCCAATTCATCCAGTGTATCGATCAGCTTCTCATCATCCTCCATACTC
Source organism: Sulfurimonadaceae bacterium (assembly GCA_041562075.1). Classification (GTDB taxonomy): domain Bacteria; phylum Campylobacterota; class Campylobacteria; order Campylobacterales; family Sulfurimonadaceae. The sequence continues at coordinate 10,072 of JBFEYO010000042.1, forward strand.
TCTTCGATTCCACATTCGTCACTTCCGACCGATGCAGAGATCTCTGAAAAAATATCCACAAGATCCGTTGGTAAAAAAGGCTTATTTAAAGCACGGGTAAAGTCTGCGGGAGTTTCAGAAGTTCGTGAACCGATAAAACAGCTCTGGGAAAAACTGATCGTATCTTTAAGTGTTGCAAAGCTTTCTTCGTCATAACAGGTATCATCAATAATCACAAGGTCATAGGCTCCGGCTTCCACTTCTTCTACTGAAGCAGCAGATGTCAGTTCATCCCCTGTCTTTTGCGCGCTTAGTGTCACCAATTTCCCAACAACAGGATTGTCATTAATAAGAAGTACCTTCATTCCAAAAGCCTTTTTTAGTATATAATTGTCAATAGATATATTCTAGCTAAAAATCTCTAGATATAGGCAAAAAGGAATAAACTTGTTTAGACTTTTTCTCTTTTTACCGATTTTAATGCTTGCCCAGGAACTTTACCTGCTTCCCGATGATGCCGAAAAACTCAATACTGCTTATATCAACGATATTAAAAAAACACAAAACGAAATCTATATTTACAGTGCTGATCTCAAAGACAGGGCCCTTTTAAAGGCCCTAAAACACCTCGCAAAACAAAACACGGCTGTCTACCTCATTAGCAAAGAACCCCTAGCAACAGATAATGAAGCCGCTCACCTTTCTCTATTTGAAAACATCCATGTGTATACACTCCCACAACACGATATGATCGAAAACAGCGGTTCTTTTATCTGCATTGACAGACAACGCTACTACCTGATTCCAAAAAGTCTTGACAACAAAGTTCTGGGCAGAGGCTATGCTGTCGCCCTTGCTGATAATGGAGCATGTATCAAACCCTTTGAAGCGTTCTTAAAACGTTCAAACCCCTATTAAAAGAGCAGAGGCAGGTTTTCAAAAGCCTTAAACATCTCCTTTGAAAAGATATTCATAAAGGTTGCCAATGCCGCGATGATGACGACAAAGGCCACCATGATCTTGATCGGGAATCCGATCACCAGGAGGTTAAATTGAGGCATCGTCTTCATCAGCATCCCAAAGATAATATCCGCCAGAAGAGACAGGGCCGTAATGGGAAAAGCGATGATAAAGCCGATTAGAAACATATTAACCGTGGCTTTTAAAATATAATTAAAGAGCTCCTCTTTCAGTAAAAAACCGCCCAGAGAAATCTCCTGAAGAGAGTCATTGACAAAGAGCAAGACCACATGATGTCCGTCTAATGCCAGGTAGATCATCAGGGCCAAAAGCGCAAAGATATTGGAGATAATAGGCATAGAAATACCGGTCTGAGGGTCAATGACGGAAGACATGGAAAAGCCCATGATAAAGGAGATCTGGATACCGGCGAAGGTCATGATATTCATCACCAGCTGCAGCATCAATCCAACCGAAAAACCAAGTAAAAACTCACTCAGGATCGCCAAGATCACATTGGTGGTATTCACCTCCATCTGCAAGGGAGGCATCACCGCATAAAAGAGTACTGTAAAGACAAAGGCAACCGCCGTCTTTATCGTTGGAGGGATACTGGTATGGGAAAAAAGCGGCACCATGATAAACAGACCCGCGAAACGAAAGAACAGGAGTAAAAAACCGACAACATTTTGTGGGCTTAAAAACTCGATGACCTCCATATATGAGCCTATTTTACCTTTTGAAGCTGCATATCGACCAGCCGATATACATGATCACATTCCATTGCCAATGACTCCTCATGGGTCACCATAACCATAGCCGCCTCATGTGTTTTGATATAGTCCAAAAACAGCCCCATCACGTCCAAAGCCGTTTCACTGTCAAGGTTTCCCGTAGGCTCATCGGCAAAAATAAGCCTTGGCTCTTTGGTCAATACCCGGGCAATGGAGACACGCTGCTGTTGCCCGCCGGAAAGTTCCGTCACCTTCTGATGGATCACCTCTTTGATCCCCAAAGCCTCCAAAAAGTGCTCATTAACTTCCGTATTACTCAAGCTTGCGGCCACTTCCAGATTTTCATAGCCCGTAAACCCTTTAAACAGATAATGGGATTGAAAGACCATGCCGATCTCATTACGACGCATATCGACCATCTCTGCCTTATTGAGAGTATAGATATCCCGACCAAAGAGCTCGACCCTTCCCTCTTTCGGTTTTAAGAGTGAAGAGAGTATATGCAAAAGGGTAGACTTCCCGCTTCCCGAAGCACCGATGATAGCCAGAGATTCATGGGCATCAAGTTGTATATTGATATCACTAAAAAGAGGGTAATCGAAATCATGGGCCAGATTAGTGGCATTTAATAGTTGCATATCTATTCTTATACTAAAAATTTAATGGGAAGATTATAGGAGTTTTATACTTATAAACGTGTGAAAGGAAAATATGGAGATGCAAAGCATCTCCGATAAAAAAGAGTGTCGTAAGATTACGCCATTTGCGCTGCAACTTCAGCAGCAAAGTCGTCGACTTTTTTCTCAATACCTTCACCTACTTCAAGGCGAACGAAAGCTGAGATAGATGCTGTACCGCCAGCCGCTTTACCAGCCGCTTCAACAGCCTCGGCAACGGTCATCTTGTCATCAAGAACATAGTTCTGATCAAGAAGTGCCTGCTCTTTATCAAGAGTAGTGTTATCTTGGATAAAACGTGCTACTTGACCAGGAACGATCTTGTCCCAGATCTGCTCAGGTTTACCCTCTTCTTTTAGTTTTGCTTTGATATCAGCTTCTGCCTGAGCCATAACTTCATCAGTTAATTGAGACATAGAGATATATTGAGGAACGTTGATCAATGGTTTTTTCAAACGTGCACGCTCTTCATTCTCTTTTTTGATCGCTTCGATACGACCTTTTGTTTCTGCCTCAACGTACTCAGCGTCAAAGTCTTTGTATGAAAGTGTCGTCGGTTTCATCGCAGATGCGTGCATAGCAACCTGTTTCGCTACCGGAACCATCGCTTCAGCAGTTTTAGCAGAGTCACATTCGATCGCAACGATAACACCGATACGCGTATTAGAGTGAACATAACCGTTAACCGCTACATTCTCATCACCGCTTAGTGCAGCAATACGACGTACTTCGATCTTTTCACCGATCTTTGCGACTGTCTCATCAAAGTATGCAGAGAAATCAGCACCTTCAAGTTGCGTAGAACGAAGCGCTTCAACATCTTCTGTGTTCGTTTCATATGCTTGAGAAACTGTTTTAGACACAAGGTCTTTGAAACCGTCATTTTGAGCAACGAAATCTGTTTCAGAGTTTACTTCAACAAGGGTTGCACGTTTGAAATCCGCAGAGATCTTAAGACCTACAGAACCTTCGGCAGCAACACGGTCAGCTTTTTTAGCTGATTTTGCTACACCACGCTCACGTAACCACTCTGTGGCTTTTTCCATGTCTCCGCCGCTTTCAGTAAGCGCTTTTTTACAATCCATCATCGGAGCATCAGTCGCCTGACGAAGCTCCTTTACCATTGCTGCTGTAACTGCCATGATTATGCTTCCTCTGTTGATTCTTCAGCTGCTGCTTCTGCCTGAGCTTCTGCAACAACTTCTGCTACTTCTTCTTCAGTTGCAGGAGTCTCTTCTTCTACCTGCTCTTCGTTTTGCGCTTTACCTTCGATAACCGCTTCTGCCATCTCTTTACAGAAAAGTTGAATTGAACGGATCGCATCATCATTTCCTGGGATCGGGTAATCGATAAGATCCGGATCACAGTTGGTATCAAGAGGTGCAACGACTTTGATTCCAAGTTTACGTGCTTCTTTAACTGCGATGTGCTCTTTAACCGGGTCAACTACGAACATCATATCCGGTAGTTTTTTCATATGACGAATACCGCCAAGGTAAGACTCAAGTTTAGTCTTAGCACGGCCTAGCATCAATGCTTCTTTCTTAGTAAGAAGTTCGATCTGTCCGTTTTCTTGCATCTCTTCGATGATCTCAAGTTTACGGATAGACTTTTGCATTGTCGGGAAGTTAGTCAGCATACCACCCAACCAACGTGTATCAACATATGGCATACCACAACGCTCAGCATTTTCACGGATAGCGTTACGTGCTTGTTTTTTCGTACCTACGAAGATAATTGTCTTACCTTTTGCAGCTTCATCAGCAACGATCTGATACGTCGCACGGAAAAAACGAAGTGTTTTTTGAAGGTCGATGATATAAATGTTTTTACGTACACCAAAGATGTACTTTTTCATTTTCGGGTTCCAACGACGTGTTTGGTGACCAAAGTGTACACCACATTCTAATAGATCTTTCATGCTTACCATGATTATTCC
>JBFEYO010000043.1:0-14204 GCA_041562075.1 Sulfurimonadaceae bacterium
ATATTTACGAAAAGCATCGATCTGATCTTTGGAGGCAGTGGCAGGTGTTTTCAGTAGATACCATTGTACGTTCTCTGAACATGGAGGTGTTGTCAGTGAACCGATATAGTGATAATAGTGCGCTGTATCATCCGGTAGGATATCCTGCGGATCAATACGGATATTTTGCCCTATGCCGCCGATGATATTATCTAAGAGCGCATTGTTTTTGCCCTCTTCAAAGAAGACAGCTACCACAGCCAGCTGTTTGGTTTCCGGGTTTTGGTGTACCATGTGAGCGACCATATCATAGCGCTTACCATCTACCGTATGTTCACTTTTCCCATGAAAGTGAAACTGTAAAAGGTGGAAGGTCTCGCCGTGAAGTTCAATGGTACCGCCCACTTTTGGCGTCACCTTGATAGAGTGGCCGTTATCGATGACCTTTGCCGTCGTATGTACATCTTCACTCATATGCAGATCATACTGATGATTCATAGAAACCGTCTTACCCGGGACAATGTTAATCGGGGACTGAGAGTGTCCCGTTCCGCAGGTCTTTGAAAACTCTGCCCAGTGTGCAGGACCGTTATGTGAGTAATCCCAGTGCTTCTCATGTTGTGCCTCTGAAGCAGATGCTCCAATCGATAAAAGTGCCGCTGCACCCATAGCTAATACTACGCTCTTCATTCTCATTCCTTTGTTTAAAATTTATAATTCGCGATAACGCGATATTGGTTCAGTTTTGCGATCTGCGAAACCGTTCCTACACTGTTGCTGCTGCTATTGTAACGTACCCATATACCTTTTAAAGCCAATGAGAAATCTCCTTTTCCATAGGCAATTACAGCATTATAATCCCGTTGATTATCTTCAAATTTATCGTTATCCACATTTAAATAGGATAAAACTGTTTTAACGCCTTCCAGACCCAGAAAGTCATACCCCTGTGTATAGGCCACCTTAACCCCTCTTGAGCCGCCGATATAGATACTATCAGCTCCCAGCGCCTTTCCGTAATTGGACTGGAAAAGGTCATTGGAAGTGATCATGTTGGTAAACAGCGGAGTACCGTCCCACGGCAAGACTAAAGAATCATGCTTGTTACTGCTGCTTAGCACCTTACTCACTGCCAGATCCACACCGCTTTCACCCATTTTGACACCGGTCTTAAGCGCGAAGGCATTCACATCGATCTTTCCACCGGCCAGGGCAGCATCATTGCCCAAGTTCTTATCTGCCGTACCGATACTCATCTGATTGATATATTGCACTGCGGCATGATAAGTAAGACCTGAATCAAGCTTGTTCTTAAAGGAGGACTCAAGATAAAGCGCGTTCATGAAATCATCCACATAATAGTTATAGGCCTTGGCCCCGAAGCCACCAAGCTTATAGTCTACATCAAGCAGAAGTACATCACCCTTAGTATCTCCGGTAATTGCTTGGGTATTATCACCTAGGGCGTGTTGGACTATGTTAACAAACCGATCCGATGTACGCTGCTTAAAATGGGTCAGATAGGAGATTCCAAATTGCGTATTATCGCTTAATCCGTAACTAACAAAAGCACCCTGCACTGCTGAAGGAAGCATACGTACATCTTTCTCATGAATAAGTGGTGTATCAAGAATACGACGTCCATAGGCAAGATCCAGATCCTTATAACTGTAAGCGACATACGCTTCTCCAAGCACCGAAAAGGAGTCCTGGGCATCCTCTCCACCGGCACCGGTGCCTAAACGTACACCATTATCTCTACCGATAATAGAGGTATCAACAGCATTTGGCAATGCAAAACCGTTAGTCGTCATAAAGGTCACTCCGGATCTAAAACCGTATAGATCTCCCGTCTCATAATGCAGTTGTCCACCGATCGAATTGGCATGGGCCGAGGTCTTGTTTCCACCGCCCAGATCCTTTTTTGTCTCGATGTAGTAATAACGTATATTTCCCTTGACACTTCCCTCTTCAAACCAGGATGCAATCGAATCGGCAGCCTGGGAGGAAGAGATCATTATCAAGGTCGATAATATGATCTTTCTCACCTGTTTTCCTAATAAGCAATTGTTATCTTTCAAATAACGAGATAAGTATAGCTTAAGAAGAAAAATTCGATAAATCAATAAAACTGAATAAGATTTTAATTTTTGTGAATAATTTTTGAAGAGAAAGAAGATTCAAAGACCCATAAGGATCTTCGAAAATGTAACGTGTTCTTAACGTTTTTACTGAAGAAACATTTGCCTAGGCAAAACGCTTCGGCTTGTTTTCTAAAGAAACGTAAGCCAACACCAAGCTTAACGCTTAGAGAACTGGCGAGAACGACGTGCTTTACGTTTACCTGGTTTCTTACGTTCAACAACACGTGAATCACGAGTCATCATACCTTCAGGTTTAAGGATAGCACGTAGGCTGTCATCAAATTTAACCAGTGCACGAGAGATACCGTGACGTAAAGCATCTGCTTGACCAGCGAAACCACCACCTAAAGTAGTAGCAACAATGTCAACAGACTCTGCTTGTTTTGTTAAGTTAAGTGGTTGCATTACACGAAGTTTTTTCGCTTCAAGACCACCTAGCCATGCATCAATAGATAGACCATTGATCGTGATTTTACCAGTACCTGGAGTTAACCATACTTTTGCGATAGAAGACTTTCTTCTACCTGTTGCGTAAGTTTTTGCCATAATTATCTATCCTTACTTCGCTAGTTGTGCACTATGTGGGTGCTCAGCACCTTTGTACACTTTAAGTTTTTTTAGCATTGCTGCACCAAGTTTAGTCTTTGGAAGCATACCGCGAGTTGCCAGTTTGAACAGTTTTTCCGGATTGTTTTCAAGAAGTTCTGTCATCTTAACACTCTTAGTAGAACCGAAATAACCTGAGTGAGAGAAATACTCTTTGTTAGCAATTTTGCCAGCACCGTTGAATACGGCTTTAGAAGCATTGATGATTACAACATAATCACCACAATCGATGTTCGGAGTATAGTAAGGTTTGTTTTTACCACGTAGGCTAGTAGCTACTTCAGTGATAATACGACCAAAAGTTTTTCCCTCAGCATCCACAAGAATCCACTTGCGATCAATCTGCTCAGGAGATGCAATTTTAGTAAATTTCATCTGATTGTCCTTTTTGAGTTTGTATAAGAGAAAAGTGTTAACTCTTCTAATTAGTGGCGAAAGTATACAGTTATATACTTAATAACAACTTAATTTAAGTAAATTATAAGCTTATTTTCTGGGGATTAAACCCGGAGTTGATCCACTCCGGCATACACAAGAGCGTGTACTTAAAACTTGTAGATCAAACCCAACTGGATGGTATCTCCGCGGGCACTTCGGATGTCCGCACCCTCATACTCCAAGGAGACCTCAATATGGGGGTTAAAAGAGTACTCCACTCCTGCCGCCCAAGTCGCTCCATGTTCCGTCCCGGTAATACCAAGGTCACCGAGGTCTTCATATTCTGCTCCGTATCCAAGTTTACCCAGGATAATGAAGTGATTGTGTAAAGGATAGGTGAAGACCGCATTGACCCCATAGGTATAAAAGGAACCGGTATCCTCTTCTGTCCCACCGCCGGAAAGCTTCTCCGTTACCTCCGCTTGTGCGTATGTTCCATCGATTTCAAAGGCGAAGTTTTCACTAAAAGAGTAACCCAGATCAAATCCAATACCGTAACCGGTATCTCCCTCCAGGGTCGACGTCTCATGGGACACCTTCTCACCAAGGGTCACCATCAACTTCGGCTCAAAATAGACACCCGTATGTGTCGCCAGTTCCGAATGATGTTCTTCTTCTGCCTGTACGCTGATCGCACACACCAGGGTAAGCAAGCCCATTAGCAGTGATCGTTTCATATGTTCTCCTTCTAAAGACTTAAGTGTACCCTATACTTGCTGTAAACCCTATATACATTTTTTTGAACATATACTTCAATTAATCCTCTTGAGTCCAGGAAGATTTATAATAGCGGTTCAGATCACGCAAGCCGTATTGAAGTGGATCTTCCCTTTTAAATTGTGCTTCAAACCAGTCAAAATAGTCCCAAAACCTCTCATCCGATCGGCTGATGGCAAAATCCTTGATCTTTGTATAATATTCATCATTATCCTCAAAGTTCATCAACATATCAAAGAACTCCGGCAGCTGTCCCTGCTTCACATCCAAAAAGATGTTTGGGTAAGAGCCTATGTTTGCGTGGACAATATCCAGTGTATCTTTGTCCGGATCACGTCGGTTCTCTTCTCCAAAGAGGGAGTTCACGTTATCATGCCAGCGGTTAATGATCAGCGTCCAGACCTGTTCGTCCCCATTAGCCAGACGCACACGTACCAACGCCAGATTGATGTCATTATCAACCACATGCTTCACAAATCCGGATCCCGGACGGTTTAAAGCCCTGATCGCCTGTACAAAGTCCTCTTTTGTTTCGTATTTCAAAGGTAACTCAGGAATAATATCACTGCGTGAAAAATAGTTGTACTTGTCAAAATGAACCTGATGTTTCTTATCAAAATGCCGTGTAACAAGCCGCTCCATCAGTTCGCGTTTGTACTCCTGCGAGGAAAACTCTACGGAACTATGCGTCTGCCGTATCAATGCTTTCAGATCTTCCTGGGCATCTTCCACAATATCATCTCCTCTATACCAGGAAGCAAAGATCTCTGCACGTACCTCTGCCGGAAGGTACATCAGAAAATTAAGTTCTCCCTCTATACGCAAAAAATCCATATAACGGCGTATGTTGGTCTGATGCGAGATATTTCCAAAGACATCAAAGCCTGCAACCAGCGTATAATATATCCGTTCAAAATGGGCATAATCTATCACCCACAGTGTACGGGGAAACTCCCCGACAAGACCTGCACTAACGGATGCGCTGTCAAAATGCCGGTAGACTGTCAAGGCAGGTATCCCTTTGGAGTCTTTGCCAGAAAAAATCCCCTCAATTCCCCACCCTTTGGGGACACTCCGGTGCATCTTGTTCAGTTTGGCGGCATAATAGGCCTGATACCGTTCCCGGTATGCATCGGAGAAAACTTTATAGACCTTATAATCACTTCCTCCCTCAATCGGCATGGAGAGATTGTAAGCTTGCTGCTGAAGGAAATACGGGTCTTGCACAGAGATATCCGCTTCGATATCCTGAAACATCACCCAGAAATGATCATGGATTACGTTGACAGCGATCTGCCCCTTGCAGACAGGTCCGCGGATAAACGTGCGGACGAAGTACTCGTTATGGCGTAACAGTAAGGCGTAGCGCGAGCGTGGAGGAATCTGCGCATATACCAGAAATGGATTTGCTGACAGCTCGGAAGAGTATGTCATGTCATGAGGTTTTTCTATCCACTCGGTATCAATAAAATGCTCCTGGATGAATCCCAACTCTGTCTCATCAAACGGCAGGACGATGTGGGTTTTATGTACGAGCGTCGAATGTATCCTTTGAAACCGATAATAAAACTTCTGCGTCTTTGGATCATCATAGGGTCTGAGGGTAGCAATCTCATCTATAGCCATGGGAGCAGGTGTCAAAGAGCGTACCAGACGATAAAACTCTCCCGGTGCACTCTTAAAATAGATATGGGCTAAAAAGTAATGTTCATACAGATACCGTGCACTTAACCTGTGCTTGATCGTATCAGTGTTTAAAAAGGCTTCCCATCTTGCTATCTCTTTGGCTGCAGGGGAAGAGGGTTCTTTTTGCAAGGCGTCCCAAAGTGCCTCCGGACCATGAGCCCCCTGCTCCAGCCAGGCCATCATTATCTTGTGCTCTTTGCTGCTTAGTGCCGGAAAACCATAAGGCATACCGTGACGCTCTTTATCATCCCGGTACTCAGAGACCTCCTCCAGACTTTGCGGACAGATCAGTTCATCATACTCCGGGGCATATTCTCCATAGACTTCAGGATGCTCCTGTTTAAGATCAAGTATATGCCCCATCACCGAATTATTAAAGCCTGCACTTGAGTTATCATCTGTCAATGAGAAAAATCTCTTTTCACGCCACTGCTGTGTACTATTGGCATCAATAAACAGACGTGTCGGCTCCTGGGAAAAGAGACGCTCGGCCAGATAGACCTTCTGCTTGCTCGCCCCCCGATCAATCCCTTCAAAGGAGCTGAACTTAGCCTGACAGGGAGAGTTATAACAGGAGTGGCAGGTCACACAACGTTTATCCAAAATGGGTTTGATGTCGCTTAGGTAGTCAACATTTGTCGCAGAAGGCTCTACTTTCAGAGGTTTGGCAGGAGTATAAGAACATCCTGCTATAAAAATAACGAAGACAATCGATACGGCAAAAAAGCGTATCAAGCCCTAAGCTTTAGGGTCTTTTAAAAAGGCAAGCGTAAGGGTATCTTTTCCATCGATAACCTTTTTACCGATAGTAAGACGTACGCTATGAAATAAAAAGAGTTCTCCAAGATTATTGATTCCCAGCACAAAGGTATAGTCACCAAAGCTGTATTTTTTCAAGCCCTTGGCCTCCGGTTTTTTCTCGACATTGTCAATATAAAAACAGATTGCATTGGGGAAGTCATGATCACGATTGTTCTCAGCACGCATGCTTACGTCTCCAAGATCAGAGACCACCTGTACGGATAGTTTATTATCAAGTTCGTGTGTCTTAATGATGTATGGACCATAATCAATCTGCATAATAATTCCTTAGTAAAAAAATAAATAGGGAGAAAGTATATCAGGTTCTTAAAGAATCCATCCTATCTAATCTCTATTTTTTATAAAAAAACTCCAAACATTTTTTAAAATCCGAGCAGCGTACACACCGCGCATGCAGCTGTCGATCCTTCTCAATCGAAATAGAATATCCGTCTTTAAAAGAGATCGCCCAGGCATGGGGGGCATTCCATGCATAGGTCGTTGAAGTCCAGTAGAATCGGGGTTTAAAGTAAATAAACCCTTTTTTAATCATCCGTCCGCTCTTACGGCTGGTATCGACAATACTGACCAACTCATCTTCCGATGGAAGCCACCAATCATCGAAACCCTCCTCCTCAAGCTCTTCACAATACTCTTTGGCATCCTTCCAGGTATGGATAACCCCTTTGTTCTCGGGGACATCCTGCCACATCAGATAGGTCTTCTCATCAACGAGGGTTCCCGCCGACAGAGCTATCGAACAAAAAAATAGAAGAGAAAAGAGTGCTTTCATCCTTAGAATTTAGCACTCAAAGAGAGGGAATAGGAACGTCCAACTTTATACTTCAAAATTGTCTTTGTACCCTCGATCCACTCGGTCTCACCGTCAAGCAGATTCTTCGCTTTGAACGTCAACGCGAAGTTGGTATCAAAGGCCTTTGATTCAAACTGTTCGATCCAAGTTAAGTCCAAAAGTTCAGGTGGGATCTCATATTGATCCAAACCATACACGTTTCTAACGGAGGTACTTAATGGGTTTTCAGTTCCGATACGCATCAGACGCTTGTCCATGATATTGTATGAAAGGTTCACAGAACGTGACCCTTCTTCATTATAATTTACCGCGAAATTGAATACATTGGGAGACAGACCCTGTAACTCTCTGTCATCAGTGACATATCGCGCTTTTTGTTCATCCGTAAATTCAACAGAAGAACTTAAAAAGGTATAGTTACCCGAAAGACTAACATCACTTAGTGCATCTGATATAAAATCAAGGCTTTTATTTGCACTGATTTCTAAACCTGTAATCTCAGCAGAGTGTGCATTATCATATGAGAATGTCAATGCACCACTCGTATTCTCAACTACCGTATCCTCAATAGGGTTATCTAGCTGCTTGTAAAACACAGCGATACTAAATACATCCGTCGGATTAAAGTAATACTCGTAACGTGCGTCATAACTTTGAATATCTGTTTCAATCAAATCCGGGTTACCAATCACTAACGCATCAAATATCGGGTGTACGAACTGTGCCGGTGCCACCTCTCTGAAATCCGGATAAATATAGGTTTCAGAGTATGCAAAACGCAGCTGGTTTTGTTCATCAAAGGCGATCTTTGCCGTAATGCTCGGTAATGTTTTGGAAAAATCCAGTTTTGTTTCAGCAGAGTCAACGATATCACCCGCTCCCTTATAGAACTGATCCACAGTCTGCTCTAAGTCAACCTTTCGAATACCGAAACTTAACTCCAGGGAATCCATCGGTTTGACAAACGCTTTGGCATACATCGCATCACGTTCCATATGGGCATTATAATTATCCGCCGGACCTGTATAGTAATCGTATGACAAGGCACTTCCATCAGTATAATTGATGATATCATTCATCGTTCCCGATGCAATATTGTCCGGTAAACTACTTCTAGGATCCGTGATTTGTAAGACAAGGGTTCTATATGTTCTATCTTTTCTTTCAAGAACTCCACCTAACTCGATATAGTCCTCATCACTAAAAGCAGGAATATACGAGCGGTTTTTGATGAAATAATTATCCACATCATCAATCGTCTCTCTATTTTCATATTTCAAAGCACTTTGGTTACTGAACTTATATCCTGTTCCAAACTCATTGGTGAAATTATAAGAGACATCATTAGGGACGTATTCTGTTGCTGTGGCGACTTCTGCACCAAAGTCAAATTTATTTTTAACAAGAGCTTCATACTCTACGCCACCTGCAATTTGGTGTGTCACAAGCTCACGCTCCTGCCATTGGAAAAGGCTCTTCTTCTGATCAATTTGATTCTCACCAAATGTACCCGTCGATGCTCTTGTCTTATCCAGCGTATTTAATACATACAATAGGGTATATCCAATATCAAAATTATTCAGATGATAATTTGTATTAAATACCCCTCCATGTCGAATGGTCTCCGTATAGTGATCCGATGTTGCCGAGTTAGCCAGGATATCCGACTGAACTCCATTGGAAATCCCATACTCATACGATTCAAATGATTGTAACTTCGCTTCGGATTTATATCCGTAGGTCGCTAAAAAGTTCAAATCATGATCAGCCGAAAAGGAGACACCCTTTCCTACTTCCATCTCAAACTCTGTACCTAAAGGAACGCTTGTCGTCTGGTTATTAACATTCCGTTGTTGAAGCATACTTTGATACTCTTGCGGCGTAAAATCTGCTGGATCAGGAGCCACTTCGCCCAATGCCGGTGTAGCTGCACCGACGAAAGCACCAGGGAATGGACGGAAAGAGTGATCATACCCTGTCCAATCATCTATACCTCCCTCATACGTCGGAGCCACGTCTCCATATGAATCATGGGAGTTTACCCCGATTTTAAACTTGACATAGTCATCATCAACGGACTTTTTCGTACGCACGTTAATGTAACCGCCGCCAAATGATCCTGTAATATCAGGAGAATAGGTTTTTTGTACCTCAAGACTTCCGATTACCGAACTTGGGAACAAGTCCAGAGGAATTGTCCGTTGAAGAGGGTTAGGTGATGGAAGCGACATGCTGTTCATTTCAGTCGCCGAATAACGATCTCCCAATCCACGGACATAAACACTTTTTCCACCAATTAAGGTCACCCCGGAAACACGTTTTAGAGCGCTGGCTGCATTAGAATCACCCTGCTTTGACATCTGCTCTGAACCAATAATACTTGAAATGTTTTCACTGTTTTTCTCTTCAGCGACTACTGAAGCGATACTTCCTTGTACCTGTGGTGCAAGAACAACGAACTCTTCAAGCTCCATAGAAGACGGAGAAAGCTCATAAGACTTATTCACTGTCTCATTGGCAATGACTGTCACCTTAACCGTCTGTGCCGAGAAATCCGAATGGATGATCGAAAGGGTATGTTCACCCTCAGGCAGTTCAAGACTAACACCACCCTTGGCATCCGAGGTAATATCCAGGCTCTGCCCCTGTACAAATACACGGGCATCTTTTACCGGTGCCTGATCCTCTGAAGAGACAAGAGAGATCAATACCGATCCATTCTCTCTCATACTGAGATTATCATCTTCCTTATGATCTACAACCGTCGGCGTTTCATCATCTTCAAAGGCTACCGTATCATCTTCTTGCAACGATACGATGATCTGAGACTCTTTGTTCTCTTCGATCACGAAAGGCTTCTTGATAAAAGCCTGGGCCTTTCCATCCTCTTTGGCCAGGACCTGCAGTTGATAGGTTCCTACCGGAAGTACCGTATTCACATACCCGTCACTGTCCGTCACAAACTCTGCATGACGGTTAAAGGTACTTGGCATCTCAATCAATGCCGTATCGGATTTTTTAAAAATAACCAGTTTTTGGTTAGCGAGCGGCTTACCTTCTTTCATCAGGAAGAAGCTCAGACTCCCTGTATCAATAGCCCATAATGACGCGACTAAAGTAATTAAAAGTATTACACTTCTCATAACTCACACTCCCAATGATTATCTTTACACTTCTGCATATTTTTACGCAGTTCCGTCGCCTTGTTAAACAGGTCAGGACGGGTTAACTCTTGTAACTGTTCTTCGGATTTATCAAACTCCGCACTCATATAATACGAATAGGCAAGGGCATATCGGATATTCTCATCTTCGATCAGTTCACTACGCTCCAAAGCACTTTTACTGGCAATGATACGCTCATAAGCACCAAATTCGATAAAGATCGCGATACGCTGCTTAAGCTTCTCTTTTTGCTCAAGCATCTGAGAGTTTTTATACAACGCCGTAATAAACTCTTTGGCACGGCGCATCATCTCTGCGGCTTCTTTGGTGTATTTATCATCCTCGATGGATGCTTCATCAAAGAGATCTGCCGCCGCCTGGATCATCTCCTGATCTAAATACAAGTGCGCAAGCATCACCGTGATATCGGCACTGGTGACAAAACGTAGATTCGCCTCCTCTGCCAACTCAATCGCTTTTTGCGTATCACCGCTTTTACGCAAGGCAGAGATAAATGACAATACCGTTTTTTCGGTCGGTTTTGCATGTTCAAGGTAGACTTGAGCATCAGAAAGTGCCGACTGATACAATTTAAGTGTCACAAGATAATTAAAACGCTGCTTGTAAAAGTTCCACTCTGTACTGAAACGCTTCATTCCCTCGCTTAGGGTAACAAGTGCTTCATTTGACCTCTTCAGTTTCCAGTAACACTCTGCTTTGAGTGCCACGACTGACGCTTTCTCATCGGCAATAGTACCGGCTTTGGAGATAGCCTCCAAGGCATCTTCATACTTTTGAAGCTTGAAGCTGTTTTGCGCCACATACAGATACAGGGCCTTATCCGTCTCTTCATAGCTCAAAGCCTGAAGGTAATGCTGGTTTGCAAGCTCATAATTTCCAAGTTTTGTCTCAACAAGTCCCATCAATGTGTAGTATCTGGAAAAGTCCAGTGCTTCATCTTCGGTGTTAACCTGTTTCAGTTCATCCTTGGCACGGTTTACAAAACCGTCTTTTAACAGCAGTGCCGCCAGAGATACATGATCGATCTCATCATTGGTCTTCTGCTCTGCTGCACTGATGTTCAGTACGATCATAAGGAGTAAAATTAGTAGTTTTTTCATTATCAAATCCTATTGAAGGTCAAAGCGAACTTTTTGTTTCGCCCAGACCTTAACCGCTTCACCCTTATATTGAGCCGGTTTAAAACGCCAGGTTTTCACACCTGCCACTGCTGTCTCATCAAATACGTTTGCCGGTTGAGACTCCAATACCTTGACCTTTTCCACATCCCCGTTCTTGTTGATCAGAAGGTTCATTAACACATATCCTGAAATCCCCATCTTACGGGCATTTTTAGGATATTCCATCGCTGTACGGTCTGTAGGAGCAGGTGCCACATCTACCGAGTCTTCACTCATAACCATGTTTTTAGCGACATCGCCCAACAGCTGATCATCCATGTTCATATCTTCTGCCATAAAGGCGTCCAGACCCGTATCGATCCCGCTTAGACTCGAAGAGAGGTTTGGCGCAGGAGCTGTACGCTTTGGCTTGGACGGTTCCTGTTTTGGCTTAGGCTTTGGCTTTGGTTTAGGTTTGGGTTTGACTACCTTCTGCGCAACAAAGTCCATCGATTCCTTCTTCGGTTTGGGTTCACTCAGACCGCCCTTGTTATTCATATA
This sequence comes from Sulfurimonadaceae bacterium, assembly GCA_041562075.1. GTDB lineage: Bacteria > Campylobacterota > Campylobacteria > Campylobacterales > Sulfurimonadaceae. Next base: position 12,032 of record JBFEYO010000043.1, read on the forward strand.
GATTACAAGAGAAAAGACGAAGACCAGTCCAAAGACCATCCATGCAAATGATTTAAGCTGTTTAGACATTTGTTTCACTTCAGCCTACTTCTTTCTCAGTAGCAACCGCAACATCTTTCGCGCCGGCCATACGACACTGATCAACTACTTCGATCAGCTTGTTCACTTCAATACCGTCATCCGTAACGACAAGTACAGAACGCTCCGCACTTGCACGTAACATATCACGAAGTTTTCCCTGAATTGCCCATACCTTTACCGGTTGACCGTCAATATAACTGTCCCCTGCATTATCGATATACACACGGATAACCTTGGAAGATGCCTTCGATGCAGAAGAAGCACCCGGACGATTAAGGTCTAGTTTCATATCCTTAACAAATGTTGAACTCACCATAAAAAAGATCAATAGGATAAAAACCATATCGATCAGTGGCGACATATCAACGCCTATTTCTTGAGATTTACGCTGACGAAAACGCATCTGCTTTCCTTTTTATTATTACACTTCAACAAGCCTGGCTTGCCTTCGTTACGCTAACGCTGAGTTTTCCTCAGCGAAAGGCTCTCGGACAGTTAAACCGTCCTCCTAGTTTTTTACTTCTTCATTGATACAGACGATATCTTTGATCTGTTCAAGATCCATAATCATCTTGTCTGCTCTACGTTGCAGAATATTTCCGATAATCAAACCCGGAACGGCGACTACCAGCCCTAACTGTGTTGTAAAAAGTGCCTGAGAAATACCTCCGGCAATACCACCGCTTTGTGAAAAAAGCGCCGCATCTGCCAAAGAATCAAAGGTCTCGATCATCCCGATAACCGTCCCGAGCAGACCGATAAGCGGTGCCGCTGCGACAATGGTCTTGATCAGACGGGAATATTTTCCGATCTCTACCGTATACTTATTAAACGCATCCGTAATATAGCTGCGTGTTGTCGTACCCTTACCATGTTCCTTTGCAATCTGAAGTGCTTCTACAATAGCACCGTCGATCATACCCTTAGGCGTAGTACGGATCCCCTCGGAGAATTTTCTCACAAGGTTTCGTACCGTTGCTTTTGAACCGCGGTTAAGGGTATAGAAACGATAGCCCAAGGCATACCATAGGACAAGTACACAAATCGCCAGCGGCCACATCACATAACCGCCACTGTTCATGTATGAGGCGAACTGATCAAACCCCTGGATAACAAACTCCATCTATGCCTGCTTGTTATACTCGTTGATCAAGTGAAGAGCAGAGTGTTCCATACTATCTTTAATACGCTCTGCCCAACCGCTTAAAAGATTACCTAACATCAATACCGGGATAGCCACGATAAGACCCAGTTCAGTCGTCACGAGTGCGATCGAAATACCACCTGAAAGAAGCTTCGGATCACCCGTACCAAACTCGGTGATGATGTCAAAGGTTGCGATCATACCCGTTACCGTACCAAGAAGACCCAGTAGTGGAGCAACTGCAGCAACAACCAGGATCATTGAACCGAAACGATCCAGTCTTCCGCTCTCATGAAGGATAGACTCCGATACGATATCTTCAATATGCTCACGATCACGATCAAGATTACGGATAGTCGCCTTGATAACGCGAGCTGTTGAACCTTTTTGTGTCTTCAGGTAGTTTAATGCACCTTCAACACCCTCGCTAAGAAGTCTGTCAAGTGCCGATTTCGCAAGGTTGTCTGTTGTTTTGGAAGCACTCATTAAGAAAACAACACGAAGTGCAACCAATACCAACGCGCCAAGACCAAGTCCTACAATGATCCAACCGATGATCCCACCGGAGTTGATCACAGAAAATACCGTTTTCTCAGCTGCTTCGTCAATCTCTTTATTGGCATTCTCATATAAGAAGATATTGATCTCATCTGATACAGAACCGTTATGTAAGGCCTGAGCACTTTGCGCTGAACCCTCTGCATTCCATACCTTCAATTTACCCGCACCTGCAGGCACTAGAGCACCTGAAGCATCATCTGCGATACCATAAGAAGCGATATTACCGACTTTGATGATACGTCCACTCTTCTCACTACCGTCTGTGACATAGAACTTGCCATCTTCAGTTCTGATCTTTCCTAGGGTTCTGATCACGCCGTCTGCTTCAACAAATACCTTTTTCAGCGCTGCCTGATAGTTGTTTGCATCTACTGAAATATCCACACC
>JBFEYO010000044.1:0-13637 GCA_041562075.1 Sulfurimonadaceae bacterium
AACAACGGGTCGATATGGTCAAAGCGGCGACTGCCGGACTTGAGAATGTCCGGGTCTTGTCCTTTGACAACCTGACCGTTGATTTTGCGTCACAGCTTAATGCCAACATCCTGATACGCGGTTTGCGCGCCGTCAGTGATTTTGAATACGAACTCCAGCTGGGATATCTAAACCACTCTTTGGACAAAAGCATAGAGACGGTCTACCTTATGCCTAATCTAAACCATGCCTTCGTCAGCTCGTCCATCGTACGAAGTCTGCTGAAGTTTGATGGAAAGACTTCCCATATTCTGCCGCCGGAAGTAGAAGCAATGATCAAAGGAAACCGCTGATGTATATCGTTGTAGAAGGTATCGACACCTGCGGGAAAAGCACCCAGATAGAGCTTTTACAGCAGAGCTATCCCCAGGCTATCATCACCAAAGAACCCGGTGCTACAGAGCTTGGTTCCAAGATACGCGAACTAGTGCTTTACGGTGATAATCTTTGTCCTGTGACGGAGCTACTGCTTTTTCTTGCGGACAGAAGCAACCATGCCTCTGCGGTCATCAAGCCCAACCTCGGCCACCTTATCATCTCGGATCGTTCACTGATCTCCGGGATGGCCTATGCCCTTGCTTCAAAGAAGTTCGAATTTGATTGGCTGGAAAAACTCAACCGTTTTGCCATGCAGGAGATTATGCCTGAGGCTATCATCCTCTTTCAGATCAAGGAAGAGACATTGCGGGAGCGTTTAGGCGAAAAGAGTCATGACGTGATCGAACAAAGGGGTATAGAATATATGCTGGATGTGCAACAGAATCTGGCATATGTCTGCGACCGTCTTGGCATCAAGACTCTTTTGATACATGCAGAAGAGAGTATTGAAGCCATACACGAACAGATTGATGCTTTTATCAAAGAGCTCCATGCCAATTTATAAATACAGTTGATTACAATAAAGGAAAACAAATGATCCGTTCACTTCGCGGAATGAATGACACCCTTGAGCTGGAGGATTCCGCTCGTTTTACATATTTTATAGAAACCGCAACACGCATTGCCCGAAACTACGGTTTTCGTTTTATCGAGACGCCCCAACTGGAGGAAACAGCCCTATTCAAGCGCTCCGTTGGCGAAAGCAGTGACATCGTGGGTAAAGAGATGTATCAGTTTACCGACAAGGGCGATAATGACGTCTGTCTGCGTCCGGAAGGTACGGCGGGAGTCGTACGTGCCTTTGTACAGAACAAGTATGACCGCATCGACACTGTCCAGCGCTTTTTCTACCATGGGACCATGTTTCGCTATGAACGTCCGCAAAAAGGGCGATTAAGACAATTTCATCAGTTTGGATGTGAGAGTTTTGGAGAAGATTCCGTATTGGAAGACGCTTCATTGATCCTGATGGTAGCAGATATCTTCAAGGCGCTTGGCATCTCCTTTACCCTCAAACTCAACTCCTTGGGCGATTTGAACTGTATGCCTCAATACAGAGATTCCCTGGTCTCTTTTTTAGATGAACACGAGAGTGAGATCTGTGAAGATTGCCAGCGCCGAAAAGCGACCAATCCTATCCGTGTACTTGACTGTAAAAACGAAACCTGTCAGGCCCTATATGCCAATGCTCCCAAGCTGATGCAAAACCTTTGTACCACCTGTGACATAGACTTTAAACAGCTCACTGACATCCTTGACAGGCATGAACTTGCCTACGAAATCGATACCCACCTTGTACGTGGTCTGGATTATTATTCCAAGACAGCCTTTGAATTCATCTCTACAGAGATCGGAGCCCAATCTGCCATTGCCGGCGGGGGACGATATGACAGACTTGTCGAATTTTTAGATGGCCGCCCTACTCCTGCCGTTGGTTTTGCTATCGGTATTGAACGTCTGATGGAACTGATCAAGATGCCCGAAGTTCAGAAAGAAGGGTACTATTTCGGAGCCATGGATGAAGATGGCATAAGTACAGCTTATACATTAGGAATGAAAAAACGGCAAAAGGATAAGGTTACGATTGGATACAAGGCCCGTAACTTCAAGGCCCATCTAAAAGCCGCAGAGAAGGCAAATGCCCGCTACTGTGCTATACTCGGAGAAAACGAACTCAATAACGGCACTGTCTGGCTCAAAGATCTACTTACTAAAGATGAGTCAGAAGTAGCGCAAAGCGAACTCTAATCCTTATACCCACGGGGGTGCCATATGCTTGAACAGTTAAATCACTATTTCATACTCTTTTTAGAGTATGGGTTTTATCTTGGACTCTTTTTCCTTTTTAATCTGTTTATTTATGATAAATATATGCAGCGTCAACATCAACTCCTGATCAACTATCCGGTGATCGGTCGTATGCGTTATCTCTTCGAGGCTTTACGCGAGCCACTGCGCCAATACTTTGCCGAAGAAAATTTCTACGAATCACGGGATAAAATCGATTGGGTCTACAAAGCGGCCAAAGATATACCCAACTACAAATCCTTCTCTGTAGACCAGCCATTTGCCGGTGCCCGTTTCATTATCAAGCATTCCAGCAATGTCCTTAATGACAATGAGGTCTCCGATGATTTCAGTGTCACCTTTGGAGACAAGCGCAGAGAACCATTTGTATCCAAATCCCCGATTATCCGCTCAGCCATGAGTGACGGGGCCTTAAGCCCGGAAGCCGTACGTGCCTTCTCTTTAGGTGCAGTACAATCCGACTATATCGTCAATACCGGTGAAGGAGGCCTCACCTCCAATCACCTCTTTACCCTCAAGCCTGATCTGAATAATGCCGGCTACCTTGAAATCGTCAACAGTACTCCTTATGCAGAGTTTATGTTCAAGCTTACCGCCAAGATCTTTAACAATGCCGTTGCCGTACGCCAATACCGAAAACATCTTCTGCATAATAAAAAGACCAAAAACACCTATATCTATGATCAGAGTGCCCATGAGCTTTTTCGTGTCAACTGGAGTGCCCCTCTAGAAAGCTTTCCTACAGAAGTCCCGGACAGCATACCCGATATGATTTTTCAAATGAGTTCAGGCCTTTACGGGGTACGGGATGATAACGGGAAGTTTGATGAAGACCGCTATGCGAAAGTGATGCGCTTTTGCAAGATGACAGAGATCAAGATCGCCCAGGGGGCCAAACAGACCGGTGGGAAACTGGGTGCTTCCAAAGTAAGTGCTGATATTGCTTATTATCGTGGTGTGGAAGAAGGAAAGGACCTTTTTTCACCCAATCGGTTTCCGTTCGCTGACACCCAGGAACACCTGCTTGACTTTATCTCCCGACTGCAAGAGATATCCGGTAAACCCGTCGGGTTGAAGATCGTCATCTCTGATGCCAAAGACATCGAAGAGACCGTCATCAAAATTGCCAGACGCAAAGAGGCGGGTCTTAGTATCCCGGACTTTATCTCGGTAGACAGCGGTGAAGGCGGTTCGGCCACAGCACCCCTTGAACTGATGGAAGCCGTCGGACTCACCACCCCTAATGCCCTTTATCTGCTCGATACCATGCTAAAGCGACATGGGGTGCGAGATGACATCAAGGTGATCGCCAGCGGGAAGATACTCACTCCCGATGATGTCGTCATCATGCTTTCAATGGGAGCCGATGCCATTGGGATCGCACGGGGTTTCATGATGAGCGGCGGCTGCATACGTGCCAGGATGTGTTCGGGATACGGCGGACACGATTGTCCTGTCGGTCTTGCTACACAAAACCCAAAACTAAGGGCTTCGTATATCGTCACAAAACAAGGTGAGAAAATGGGACATTATCACACCAACTTGCTAAAAGGCGTCAAAGTCATGTTAGCCGTTATGGGCAAAAAGAGTATCAATGAGCTCAATCAGCATAACCTGACTTTTAAAAACCACAATGGGGAGATCTTCTTCGACATTGACAAATACTTTCAACATAAATTACATATCTAGGAAAAGAACGACAAATGAACAATTACGGTGTTAACATCTGGGCTGATAATAATTTTATCATCGAAGGTCCACACATCAAGCTTAATCATCTAAGCAAACCATCACTATATGAAATCACCCAAGAGATACGCTCTTCCGGACTCAGAGGACCTGTTATCCTGCGCTTTCCACATCTGATCGACAAGCAGATCAGTACACTCTATAATAATTTTGAGCGCTCGATCCGTGAGAACAATTATACCGGCAGCTTTCAAGCGGTTTTCCCCCTGAAGGTCAACCAGTTTCCGCAGGTCATCTCCTCGATCACCGAGCATGGTGAACGCTTCAATTATGGTCTTGAAGCCGGTAGTAAGGCGGAGCTTATTTTGGCCATGAGCCAGACCCCAGACGGTGCGCCGATCACTGTTAACGGATTTAAAGATGAGGAGATGATCACCCTGGGCTTTATAGCGGCACAGATGGGTCATAACATCACCTTGACCATAGAGGGTATCGCCGAACTTGAAGCCATCATCAATGTCTCTCAAAACTGCAACCTCAAGGTTCCTTCTATCGGTATTCGACTGCGCTTGCATAGTTCGGGATCAGGCATCTGGGCTAAAAGCGGCGGTACAGATGCCAAATTCGGTCTTTCTGCCACCGAACTGCTTGAAGCGGTACACCTGCTTCGTGAAAATGACCTGCTGCGCTATTTTCATATGGTGCACTTTCACATCGGATCGCAGATGAAAGACATCACACCCCTCAAGCGAGCCCTGCGAGAAGCAGGAAACATCTATGCCGAACTAAAGATGATGGGTGCTGATAATCTCAGCTCTATTAATATCGGTGGCGGATTGGCCATCGAGTATGCCCAGCATGAGACCGACAGGGTCTGTACCTATACGGTTGAAGAGTTTTCCAATGACGTCGTCTTCTTGTTGCGTGAGATCATGAACAAAAAAGGGGTTGATCATCCGCATATCATCACTGAATCCGGACGGTATGTCGTAGCTTCACATGCCGTTTTGATCACACCGGTGCTTGAACTTTTCTCACAGGATCACCAGGAAAAATCCCTGCGTATCAAAGAGAAAAACCCACCGCTTATTGATGAACTTCTGGAGCTAAACACCTTGGTAAATCCTAAAAATGCAATCGAGTACCTACATGATGCCCTCGATCACATGGAATCACTTTTCACCCTGTTTGATCTGGGTTATATTGATCTGCAAGACCGCTCAAATGCTGAGATCCTTGTACATGTCATTATCAAAAAGGCCCTGCGTCTATGTGAAGACCATCCAAGTGTGGAGCTTGAAAAACTCCAGGAACGTTTGCAGGAGTATTATCTTATCAATGCTTCAATCTTCCAGAGTCTTCCGGACTACTGGGGACTCAGTCAGCGTTTTCCGATCATGCCGATCCATAAACTCGACACCCCTGCTCTGCGTTCAGCATCCTTATGGGACATTACCTGTGACAGTGACGGAGAGATAGGGTTCTCCTCCGCTTCACCTTTGTACCTGCATGATGTTGACCTTGATGAAGAGGACTATTTCCTTGGGTGTTTCAATGTCGGAGCTTATCAGGAGACCCTTGGGATGGAGCACAACCTCTTTTCCCATCCAAGTGAATGTACTGTCGTGATTGATGACAAGGGCTATACTTTGGAACAGATTGATGAATCAAACTCCTTACTCAAGGTCGTCTCAAACCTTGGATATGACGAGAATCAAATCTTAATCCAACTAAAAAATTCTTTGGCACGTTCTACTTTTATTACAGAAGAAGAAAAAAGTGATACACTTCAAAAGCTAGAACTCTATTTATATCAAAATAGCTATCTAAGAACAACAAACTAGGAATTTTATTTGGGAATTTTGTCACAGATCAAAGAAGATTTTTCAAATGTATATAAAAATGACCCTGCCATCCACTCACGTATAGAACTTTTTTTTAATTATCCGGGGGTATGGGCCATAGCAAATCATCGCATCGCCCATAAACTCTACAAGGCAAACTGGAAACGCTTGGCCCGTATCATAATGGGTATCAACCAGGTTATCACCAATATCGACATCCACCCTGCCGCCACCATAGGATCACGGGTGTTTATCGACCATGGAACCGGTGTTGTCATCGGTGAGACAACGGTCATTGAAGACGATGTCCTTATCTATCAGGGGGTTACCCTGGGCGGGGTAAACCTTGTCGCCGGCAAACGTCACCCCACAATCAAAAAAGGCGCTGTTATCGGTGCCGGTGCCAAGGTGCTGGGAAATATCACTATCGGTGAGAACTCAAAAGTCGGAGCGAACTCTGTTGTAGTCAAAGAGGTCCCGCCCCGCTCTACCGCCATCGGTATTCCGGCACGCGTTGTAGACAAGGGGCGTTGCCAGGACCCGTTCTCACATAATAAACTTCCAGATGTCAACAAAGAGATTTTCGAGTACCTTTTAAAACGTGTAGCAGTACTGGAACACGTGATGGTTAAGGACAATAAAGAGATCCTTGAACAAGACCTTGAACTTGAACATATTTATGAGTCTTTCATCAAATCGATGAAGTCATAAGACTCATATCCTCCCTTCTACTTATACAAAAGATAAATTCGATTAAAAACTTGTTATAATCTCATTATTAATTAGTGTCTTATATCTAGACCTATCAATAAGCTTTAATTTAAGGGTTACACATGCTATCTGAAAGAATTGACATCCTATCTGAGTCAATCACCATTGCGGTTACGACACTTGCTCAGGAGCTTCGTGCTGCAGGCAAAGACGTGCTTAGTTTCTCCGCAGGTGAACCGGACTTTGACACACCCCAGGTAATCAAAGACGCTGCTATCGAGGCGATCAACAGCGGCTTTACAAAATATACTGCCGTTGATGGTATTCCCGATTTAAAAGCGGCTGTCGCAGCCAAACTCAAACGCGACAACAACTTGGAATACGCGCCGAACCAGATCATTGTCAGTAACGGAGCCAAACACTCCCTTTTCAATCTCTTTCAAGCGACTATAGGTGAAGGAGATGAAGTGATCATCCCTGCTCCTTACTGGGTAACCTATCCGGAGCTTGTAAAATACAGTGGCGGAACAGTTGTCGAGATCCCGACAAATGACACAAGCGGATTCAAGATTACTCCCGAACAGCTTAAGGCTGTTATCACACCTAAATCAAAAATGCTGATCCTGACCACACCGTCCAATCCTACCGGTTCAGTATATTCCAAACAAGAGCTTGAAGCCCTGGCTGAAGTGCTTAAGGGAACAAACATCCTAGTAGCCAGTGATGAGATGTATGAAAAGCTGGTATATGATGGGGAATTCACTTCCGCAGCTTCCATCAGCGAAGATATGTATAACCGCACGATCACCATCAATGGACTAAGCAAATCTGTCGCGATGACAGGATGGCGTTTTGGCTATCTTGCTGCAAAAGACCCTGAACTGATCAAGGCGATGAAAAAACTACAAAGCCAGAGTACATCAAACATCTGTTCCATTACCCAAAAAGCTGCTATAGTCGGTCTAAATGGTTCAGCTGATGCCGACATTGAGATGATGCGTAAAGCATTTGCTTCCCGTAGGGATGAAGCGGTAGAGCTTTTCAACAAGATTGACGGGGTATCCGTTGTTAAACCCGACGGTGCCTTTTACCTGTTTGTAAACATCTCTGCCATTGAAAAAGACTCTTTGAAATTCTCAAAGTCCCTGCTTGAAGAGACCGGAGTAGCTGTTGTACCTGGTGTCGGTTTTGGGACAGACGGTCATTTCAGATTTTCATTCGCCACCGACATCGAGAGTATCCGCGAAGGTATTCGACGTATTGAGACCTACATCAAAAACAACTACTAAGCATACAATTGTAACGCAAGCATTTACTATATAGTTTATTATATAGTAAATGCTCTTCCTCCTTATAAAGAACAAATTATTTAGTATAAAATGATTTTTTTTGCTATAATTTTCATAATATAGATTAATTGATTAGAGTGCATAATGAAAGTAGAAAGCCAAGCCCATCAATTCACCCTCAGCTCTCAAGCAAACCAAAGCGATTACAAACGCTCTAATGCTGCTGCTTCCTCACATCAATTTTCCGATGCAAATGACATCAAAAACATAGCTGATCAGAATGTTGTAAGCTCTTATTTTGATATCTTTGATGAGAATTTTTCTGAAGTAACGATCAAAAACCTTATCTCAGCACGCTTACAACCGGCCTACAAACTTCCCCAGATACACGATAGCAAAGCACTTTCAGCAAAAGCGAATGAGCTTTTAAATTTCTCTATCGCGATTTAATACCTTCCTATTAAAATCAGCACAATAAATCAAAATTCAAGAATTGGGACACACTTTAAAACGTGTAAAAAAGAGGAAAGTGCCTTTGATAAAGGCACGGGGGATGACTATTTCAATGCTTGTAGTGCAGAAATCACATCATCTAGATTTGTAAGTGGAAGATGCACCTTCCACTCAGGATTTTCCGAATCACCGGATAAAGAGATGCCGATACTTGCGACTGTACCGCTTCCCTTCCCGTAAGGCTCATCAATTTTTGTTACCGATATAACACCGTTTTTTGTTCCATCCAGAGAAATTGTCTGACTCATGCTATTCCTTTGATCGGTATCAAACCGATTATTTGCTTTTCAATAGTCTAGCCAATTTTGCTTGAAGTTTCAACCATGTACGCTGTTCCATCAACGGGAAGCCCCCATAGACCTTGGAACCGTCAGTCACATCATTGGTGATCCCTGAACGCGCAGCAAATTGAGAAAACGGTGCAATCGTCAAGTGTCCAGCCGTTGCACTTTGACCGCCCATGACGACATTTCGGCCCAACTTGGTCGAACCGGCAATACCACACTGGGCGACCAGGATGGTATATTCGCCGATATCAACGTTATGGCCAAACTGCACCAGGTTATCGATCTTACAGCCCTTACGAATATACGTAGAGCCAAAAACTGCGCGGTCTATGGCACAGTTACTACCGATTTCAACATCATCTTCTATAATGACATTTCCATTTTGATAAATCTTGACATGCTCGCCCATCTTCGTATGTGCAAAACCAAAACCGTCTGATCCGACCGTAGTACCCGAATGAATAATACAGTCACTTCCTATTTCACAGTCTCGATACACACTCACATTGGCATGCAAGATCGTATTATCGCCTATTTTGGCATTGTCCCCTACAAAGGCACCGGGAAGTATCGTGACATTATTCCCGATCACAGCACCCTTGCCGACATAGGCTGTTGGAGCGATGAAACTTCCCTCACCGATCTGGGCATCTTCTCCTTGTGTCTCTATGACCTCCGGTGCAAAAAGCTTGGAAGCGTAGGCCAGTTTCAGATAGGGTTCTTCATCAATCAAAGCAATACATCCCTGAGGAACCTTTTCAGCGGCTTGTGCATTGCAGATCACCGCTGCAGCCTTAGTTGATTCCAGGTCATTGATATATTTGGGGTTGTCCAGAAAACTGATCTGAACATCAGTCGCCTCTTTCAGAGTATGTATCCCTGTGATCTCACAATCCTGACCGGAAAACTCGATGCCGATTGCTTCAGCGATCTGTGAAAGCTTTACGCTTTTAGCCTTCATTACATCTCCATCGCAACGACACCGCTGCGAACGATCTCTTTTGGATGAAAGCGCTTGATCGCTCTAAGAAAATTATCGACACGGTGAGGCTCATCTGCTACATTGGCGATAATCACATCCTCGCTTACATTCACGATTTGACCGTTGTAAGCACCACAAAGAGCAGCAATATCACTAAGACATTCTGAAACAGGGAATTTGACTAATGCCATCTCTTTTTCTACCAGGTATTCATGTTCATATACTTTAAGTACCGGGATCAGTTTATGAAGCTGCTTGATGATCTGCTCGATCACACGCACAGACCCCTCTGTTACGATAGTGATACGGGAGTATTTTGATTCAGGAATTGGTGCTACAGTCAAGGAATCAATATTATATCCGCGACCTGAAAAAAGACCGACGATACGTGAAAGTACCGAGGCTTCATTCATAACGATTACTGAGATTACGCGTCTACTTTGCGCCATTATTTGTCCTTATACTCTAACATCATATTAAATAGTGAACCACCTGCCGGAACCATCGGAAGTACATTCTCCAAACGGTTGACCGTCACGTCGATCAATGCAACCACATTCTTCTCAACAGCATCCTTGATCGCTGCATCGAACTCTTCCTTTGTCTTGACACGGTAACCTACCCCGCCAAAACTTTCGGCTAGCATTACGAAATCCGGCTGCATAGAAAGATCCGTAGAAGAGTGGCGTTTGTCATAAAACATGGTCTGCCACTGACGTACCATACCCAGGTAATTATTATTCAAGATAACATTGATAACCGGAAGTTTATACTCGACCGATGTCATCAATTCCTGGATGTTCATCAGAATGGAACCGTCTCCTGTAACATTGATACTGATCTTATCAGGACAACCTCGCTTTACACCCAGAGCGGCAGGGAACCCGAATCCCATCGTTCCAAGACCACCGGACGTGATCCACTGACGTGCACGGGAAAACGGATAAAACTGTGCTGTCCACATCTGATGCTGTCCGACGTCGGTAGTGATATTTGCATCATCTCCAAGAAGCTCTCCTAGACGCTCGATCGCCCATTGCGGCTTGATCACTTCATCACTGTCCTCATAAGCCAGAGGGTGAAGCTTGTCAAAATTAGCTACCGTCTCACGCCATCCGGCATAACGGGCTCCATCCACTTTCTCTTTTACCAGAGGGATCATCTCTTCAACGACATGCTTGACATCACCGACAATCGGGAAGTCCGCAGGCACAAGTTTAGAGACACTTGCAGGGTCAATATCAATATGGATGACTTTGGCATGCTTGGCGAACTCTGAAAGTTTACCCGTTACACGGTCATCAAAACGTGCACCCACAGCGATCATCAGATCCGCTTCCGACATCGACATATTAGCCGCATAAGAACCGTGCATACCCAACATGGAAATTAGATTTTCATTATCTGCACCAAGAACACCCCTCGCCATCAAGGTCTCGACCGCAGGGATATTTGTCATATTGACAAGTTCACGTACAAGCTCTGATGCATTGGAATTAACGACACCACCACCCAGGTAAAATATCGGACGTGAAGACTCGGCAATCGCTTCTACCGCTTTTTTAATCTGGCGGAGATTTCCTTTAACCGTAGGTTTGTAGGTCTCCATATCCACGCTGTCCGGATAGACAAACTCTTCGATCTGCGCCGTGACATCCTTCGGAATGTCTACATGCACCGGTCCTGGACGGCCTGTAGATGCGACATAAAATGCCTCCTTCATGATACGAGGAAGGTCTTTTGCATCTGTGACAAGATAATTATGTTTGGTACAGGGTCGGGAGATCCCAACCGCGTCGATCTCTTGGAATGCATCTGTTCCGATGAGTGACATAGGTACCTGACCGGAGATGACGACCATAGGAATAGAGTCCATATAAGCATCCGCAAGTCCTGTGACGGCATTGGTAAAACCGGGACCGGAGGTGATCATTGCGACTCCGACCTTGCCTGTTGACTTTGCATACCCCTCTGCGGCATGAATTGCTGCTTGCTCGTGACGAGCCAAAACGTGTTGAAAACCTTGTTGTTTATAAATTTCGTCATAGACATTCATGATCGCTCCGCCGGGGTAGCCAAAAACCACCTCGACATTTTCTGCGATCAAAGATTCTATAACCATATGAGCACCGCTAATCTGCATGTGTCTCTCCATATTTAAAAATTCTTTGTATTATAGTGAAAAAAGCTATGATAGAGGTTAAAGCAGCGCTGTGCGCGCTGAATCTAAGAAAGTTAGAGCCGCTGTTCACAGGCTGAAATGGCCAGGCCTTCACGCAAACCGTCGTCAATGATCACCGAGGTCTCATAATCAAAAAGCTTAAAAAACTGTGCATAGATCATCACCCCAGCCAAGATCAACTCTTCACGTCCGACACCCACATATGCAGCCCGTTCATCAAAGCTCAGTGACAAAAGATCATCCAGGGCATCCATACACTCAAAATAGTTCAGGGTCGAGCCATTGATTCGTGCAGCCTCATAATCATCATATTTCATCCCCTGCCTGAAAGCGCTAATAGTAGTAGGCGTACCGGCCGTCGCGACAAAAAAATCAGGCTTGCCTTCTGATTCGAAATAAGCCTGCGCGTACTCTTTTATCTCCTGAAGCTCTGTCGCGAGATGTCTGTTCATCTCTTCTCTTGAAGGATATTTGGAGGCCATCGTCACAATCCCCACAGGAAAGCTTTTAGACTCACTAATATTACCCTTTTTGAAGATGATCTCTGTAGAGCCTCCTCCAATATCGATCAACACGAAAGATCCGCGAAACCCAAGATCTTCCAACCTGCCTTCCACTGCCAAAAGCGTCAACTGAGCTTCCTTGTGTGCAGAAATAACTTCAAACCTTACACCGGTATGCTTGTATATCCGCTCCAGAGCTTCTTGCGAGTTGCTTGCACGACGCATCGCTTCCGTCGTCACAGCCACACATTCATGCCCATCAAAATCCAACACTTTTGAAGCCTCGTCAAAACCTTCAAGAATTCGCTTTATAGCCGCTTCAGAGATCACACCTTCAGAATGCAACAACTCTGCCGTCTTAACAATTTTCTCATATTCGGCACTGAATCTTTTTTCTTCACACTCACGCTGGATCATCCGTAGGGAGTTTGACCCCAAATCTATAGCTATCATCTACCTCTCCATAATGTCATCTATTATCATCGTCGGCCTAAAAAGAGACAAGCTTCCCTCTTTTGCACTATTGACATTTATATTTTCATCCCTTTGTTTAGATGCTTTACCTATAAGGTTTTCAACATGCTCATCTTTTCCAAAAAAACTTATGTATTTTAAAAGACCGTGCTGAATACGGACCGATGAAACACCCGAACGGATTGCCATTGCTAATTGAGCGCTATAGGCTTGTTGAAACACAATACCGATCGACATATATTTGCTCTTTATATTAAAGAAGTCTTCCAGGCTCAAGACCGTATTTCGCACATCCCCCTTTGCCGCATATTTCTCAGCCAAACGCTGGTGTGAGCACCAATCATCCTCCAGTTGTCTAGCTTCTTTGTATTCAAGCAAGAAAGGGAAACGTCCGATCATTTCATACATCTTTCCCATATTTCTTTCTATAGATGCCTGATGAAAGCTTTGAAGTACTTTCGCTCTGTCCATCATCTGTTGTGCGTCGGCTCTTAAATCGGGAAATCCAAGCAATTCACCGGCATATTTTATACCATTAGTATAATCACCCTCTTCTATCGCCTTCTGCGCTTTGATATAGGTGTCATCAGCATAATCTATCAACACATCATACTCATCAAACTCCTTGATAAAAGGACACTTCTCAAGAAGATTAAAAATAGCGATATAGTCTTTATTGGCAAGCTTCTTTTTAAACAGAGTATAAGCGGTACGCTGCTCGAACAGTTCTTGTATCAGTATAGACTTTTCGGAGATACCTTTAAAGTCACTCAGTAAGCGGCGGACCTTATCATCCCCGTCCTTGTGCAATAGCACCATTTTGGCCTTATTAAACTGAATATGCCAGGCGTTTTCCATATATCGATAGGCATCACTTTGTTTAAAGTGCGGGTGCTGATTTGCGAGAGGATAAGCGAGGGAATACTTCTTCTCATCC
>JBFEYO010000045.1:0-13615 GCA_041562075.1 Sulfurimonadaceae bacterium
CTTAAAAAGATGTCAAGGTAGCTCAGCTGGTTAGAGCGCTGGTCTCATAAGCCGGAGGTCGAGAGTTCAAGTCTCTCTCTTGACACCATCTAGAATCCCCCAAAGCAAATACTTTCAACAAAAAATTCATTGAACCTACAACGATAGAACCTCTTTTAGAAGTCAAGATAGTGTTTTTGTTTTTTAAGTTTCTGATCTGTCAATGGTATTAAAGTAGATCATCTCTGATCATGATTCAATGGCATGTTCATCATGAAAGCCGTGAATATCTACCCGGTCAATAGCATCCTCCTGAAAATACTCAATACGCTCTTCTGCCGCATCCAGATTGTTCGTTCGTGCGATATGAAAGACGGCATCTCCTTCTTGTACCAAAGGGATTTGGCTTTTGCCGATGATGATACCGTCAAAGGGTGCGAGGAGTTCATAACTTCTATTTCCAAGGGCTTCATCAATAAAGGCGATGATTTCTCCCTGGGTAACTGAATCTCCCAGGCTTTTAAGGGTACGCAATATGCCGCTTTCCACCGCCCGTGCCCAACTGCTGCTTTTTAACAAAAGTGGGTTTCTATAACGCTTCTTTTGACTTGGAGGCAGCATCTCAAGGGCTTTGAGGACATTGATGATGCCTTTTACCCCGATTTTTATAGAGGTCTCATCAAAGCGAAGGGCCTCCCCCGCTTCATATAGTAGAACAGGTACGCCAACTTCCTGTGCTTCAGCCCGCAGGGAGTTGTCACGGATCTCAGAATGCAGGATTACCGGTGCTTCAAAGGATTTGGCCAGTTTCAAGGTAAGTTCATTTTTTGTATTGGTACGGATCTGTGGTAAATTGGAACGATGGATGGCTCCCGTATGCAGATCGATACCAAAGTCACACTTTTTGACGATCTCCTCAAAAAATATCTTGGCGATGCGCGCGGCCAGTGAACCTTTTGAAGAGCCTGGAAAACTTCGGTTCAGATCCCTTCTGTCTGGCAGGTAGCGTGAATGGGAACTTAAGCCATAGACATTAACGACAGGTACTAGGATAAGGGTACCCTTGAGTTTTTTAAGGATGGAGAGTTTTCTAAGACGACGAATGATCTCGATGCCATTCAGTTCATCGCCGTGAATAGCGGCACTGACAAAAACAGTAGGCCCCTTACGTCTGCCCCGCATGACATGTACCGGAATAGAAGCGGGTAAGTTATACAGATCCGGAAGCTCTATGGCAATATCTTTGTGTGTACCTCGGGGGATAGAGATCCCGGAAATTTCTAAAAGCGTATCAGGCATATTTTTTCCAGATGTGATATATTAGGCAGTGGAACCTAGATTTTAAGTGTATAATATTATCATAGATTGCGTAAAAAGGATGGGCCTATCGAAAAGGTGATTATAGGCAGGAATGAACGTGTTTCACTGCCGGAACTAAACTTTTTTAATATCGATGCGAAGATTGATACGGGTGCACGTGGAAACTCTATCCATTGTGATGACATCTATCTTAAAGATGAACATACGGTACATTTTAAACTCTTGGATGATAATCACCCGGATTATTGCGAGCAGCATATAGAGATGCCGGTATACAAGATCAAGAAGGTCAAAAGCTCCAATGGAGAGGTGGAAGAGCGGATTGTGGTCAAGACGGAGATCGAACTGCTTGGCCAGGTGTATGAGACGGAACTCTCCTTGACAAATCGTAAGAAGATGACCTACCCCATGTTAATTGGAAGACGTTATCTTCAGGGGCGCTTTATTGTGGATGTCTCTATGGAGTATCAAGAAATAAATGAAGAGGATGAATAATGAAAGTCTATATATTGTCGCGAAATGAGTCCCTCTATTCTACCAAGCGATTAGTCGAAGCAGGCGAAGCCAAAGGGTGGGATATTCGTGTTCTGGATTATCTTAAGTTCAGTGTTGAGATCATGAAGAATGAGTTGAAGATTCATTATAACGGCGAGGCCTTGCCGGTTCCTGATGCGATCATCCCGCGTATCGGGGCCAGCCGTACCTTTTACGGGACGGCTATGGTACGACATCTGGAAGTGATGGATGCCTTCAGTACGGCAGGTTCTTTGGCAATATCGCGCTCGCGGGATAAGTTGCGCTCTTTACAGATCCTCTCCAAATACGGGGTTGATATGCCCAGAACCGTTTTTGCTTCCAATAAATCAACGGCAAAAGACGTGATCAAACTTGGCGGAGGAACTCCTTTAGTCCTTAAAATCCTGGAAGGTACTCAGGGAGTAGGGGTTGTCCTGGTTGAAACGCAGAAGGCGGCAAAGTCAGTTCTGGATGCTTTTTACGGGATGGATGTAAGTTTACTAGTGCAGGAGTTTATTGAAGAGGCCGGTGGTTCGGATATTCGTGCAATTGTTGTAGATGGAGAGGTCGTCGGTGCGATGAAGCGTCAGGGTGCTGAAGGAGATTTCCGTTCAAACCTGCATCAGGGGGGAAGTGCAACAGTACATAAATTGAGCAGAAAAGAGAAATCCACAGCCCTGGCTGCTGCCAAAGCTATGGGACTCGGGGTCTGTGGTGTGGATATGATCCCCTCCAAGCGAGGCCCTTTAGTGATGGAGGTGAATTCATCTCCAGGGTTTGAAGGAATAGAGAAGGCAACGGGAATTGATATTGCCGGTAAGGTGATGGATTATATTGAGAAGAATGTCTCTCCACATGATGATACTACTACGAGACGCAGACGTAAACCCAAGGATAAGATCGGAGCATAGCTTTGGTTAGCTACTTTGCTTTTTTTGCCAGGCATAAGCCAGAAGTGAGGTGATAATGACCAGTGAGAGCATCAATGCTATGGCATTAACCGTTCCAAACTCTCCCCCTGCAAAAGGTAATCCACTGGTATTCATCCCGAAAAAACCAACCAAGAGGTTCAGGGGTAAAAAAATCGCGGAGATAACGGTCAAGAGATAGACGGATCGATTCATCTTCTCGTTGGTACGGGCATTATAGTAATTATAAATGTCATCAAGCTTGGAAAGCTGAAGAGTGGATGAGCGAAGTGTCCGGTCTAAATGTTCATGTAAGTCGATGTAGTGGTTGATAGGGAAAGTTTCTTCTTCTTGGAAATAGTCTATAAACTCCTGCATGGTTTCACAGGTGCGGGTTAGAATACGCTCAATACGTAAAATATCCTGCTTGAGTTGAAGCCACTGGGTCATAAAGTCGGGCCTTTCCTGATGGGTGTAAAGACTCTCTTCCATGTCCAAAATAGACTCTTTATAGAGTCGAAAGGACTTTAAAAGTTTATCGGTGTGCTTGTCAAGCATCTGATATGGACCTTCAAATTTGTCACCAAGTTCTTGAAACTCCCCCAAAGTCTTATCATAAAAGTGGCTTTTTTTAGTGGTGAGAATAAAGCTTATGGAGTGACTTTGCAGAGGACGTTGAATGAGTGGAAGTCGAATGATCAACATCTCATAGGTCTCATTCTCATCAAAGATAGAGGGATGCTCGACATTACGCAGATCTTCAAGGTGGAGGGGATCAATCAACTGTTGAAGGTGTGTCATGATTTTCCTTTTATAGTATCTCTTATTGTAGCAAATTTAGAGTATAATTTTTCAAAAAAACATAGTGGCTCTATACCTCTGTGAGACACTGTGCTTCCGTAGTAAGGGATAATATTTATGAGTTATAATATTTTATTGAGCCTAGGGGCACTGATCCTTTTTTATATAGGCAGTCGTCTGTTCAAGCGTTTGATTAACCGGTTTGCACAACGTAAACAAGCCAATACCAAGAGGGTGTTTTATATTTCAAAAGTCTTTGATGTTCTGTTCGCCCTAGCTTTTTTAATGGTCATGGCCTTTGTCTGGAGCGTAGATATGAAGGGGGTCTCTCTCTTTGCCTCTTCTATCTTTGCGATTATCGGTGTAGCTATGTTTGCACAGTGGTCGATTCTCAGCAATATCACCGCCAGTATCATCATCTTCTTTACCTTCCCCGCCCGGGTAGGGGACAGGATCAGGATTCTGGATGCCGATGACAGTGTAGAAGGTGTTATTCAGGAAATCACTCTGTTTCAAGTGGAGATTAGACAAGATGCGGAGGGTACGATCTTGTATCCGAATAACCTTCTATTGCAAAAGCCCGTGATCAAATTGTCCTAGGGTCTTGCTGGGGTTCATGGAAGGTAGATGTCCTTAAGCAAGGCCAGCATTTTAGAAACAGACTCGGTCGAGGCCGTTTCAGAGGTAGTATGATATCCGGTAGTAGGGACTTGCAAGGTCGTTCCCTGGATATCTCCCTTGCTGGCTGCAATAAGCCTGCCCATCTCGGTACTCCCCAAAGAGCTTTTTTTCAGACCATCTGCCAGACGCTGTTTGTTATTGCGTTTGATATAGCTGTCCTTATAGCTGTACGAGATATCAAGTTGTTTACATCGGCTTTCCAGCTCTTTACCAAAGGCCGTGTTGAATTTGGCATTGGCATCACGATGCCTGAGAACAAGGTGTTGTTGATCGGCCTCATGTCGATCAGGATAAGGACTGGTGTCAAGCACAAGAAGCCTGTCCGTTCGCTTGTCAAATCGGCGAAACCATTCCAATAAAAAACGCCAGCTCTTACCTGCTTCCTCCTGTGCTGTAAAAAAGGCAGTACCTTCATATCCGCATTGAAATAGATGGATGATAACAGCAGCGCTCAGTACATTATCCAGTTGTGCAGATAAGAGGCCCTTTTGGTAGCTTAGGGAATCGACAAAGGCGACCGGTGTACCGGGAATAAGGTGCTCCAGACCCTTAAGTTCAAAGACCAGGTTTTTTCTGCGTTCACAGATATAGGCATTATCGATGATACCAAGTCCAAGATAGCTCCCTGACCAGGGTTCATAGGCCTGAACCGATTCATCTTTAAAACGTTCTGCAATACTCATGTAAGTCTGTTCAGCGATAGAATCGCCGGTGAGATCACTACGGTTTTGGGTCATAAAAGCCGCGTACTGAAACTCATTGGGTCCCGTACAGATAAGACCGTGGCGATCGATATGTGCCGACAGCATACCCTTGTCGGGTGATTTGCCTTCTGCAACAAGTAGACCTTCATAAAGGGTTGTTTTAATTCCGATCTCGTCAAGTTCCCGCTTAAGTGATAGGAAAAAAGGATGCTCGGCACCGACCACAGACGGTCTGCGCACAAGGTGCTTGAGCAGATCAAGAAAACCCGGGTGGGATTTTAATTGATTAGGCATCTGTAGTTAATCCATAGAAAGCTGTTTATGCAAGGAGTTTAAATCTCCAAGAACATTGATATTGGTGATCTTTCCATCTTTGAAATGGAAGAAAGAAGCACCAGAATAAGCAATACGTTTATGGGTCGGTTCATAATTGAAAACAGGCCCTTCATGGGTCCCTGTATAACTCACGTATACGGCGGCCGTATTTCCCTCTACTACAGTGATCTCCGTGGCGTGATACATATTGGGAAAGGCCGTGGTAATCATATTGGCATAGTCTAAAAATCCATTAATCCCATTGGCGATAATGTCTAAAGAGCCGCGAAAACGGACATCAGGGTTCAGCAGGTGTTCTGCCTGCGCAAAATCCTGGTTGTTCCACATCTCATAATAGGCGCGAATCAGTTCTTTGTTTTCCATACGCTTTACCTAATCAGAATAGGATTTTTTGTAAGGAAATTTTTCAACTGAACTGTATTCATCTTCACCCCACTCATCCCAGTCGTCATAATCATCGTAATTGACACTGAATATCTTTTCATAGCCTCGTAAAACCAGCGCTTCATCCAATAACTCATTAGATAGGCCTTTGGCCTTACATTGTTCAATAATCTCGGCAATATCCGCCGCATCAACACCGTTTAATTCCATTTCCAATTTAATCTCAGAAATTTGCATTGTATCCTCGATAACAATAATAAGTAAATCTGCAAGAGAAAAACGTTTGATAGAAGCTATCAAACACAGCCAAAACAAACACGTCAGAAAGTCCGTGTTTAATACATGACTCATAGACCGTTGTCTGAGAAGAGACAGCCTAAAATATGAGTGCATAATTATACACCTTTTTTACATCGCTGCAACTACAAAATATTGCTCGAAATAGGTGTTAAAAGATGAGATCTTAAAAAAAACAGGAGGTAATTAAGAGGATAAAAAGAGAAAATATTGATGGAAATATCATGGGCAAGGCCTAAAACAGGGTCTCAGATTATTAAGAAAATATTTAGCTGAAAATTTTTTTTTTGGGAGTATAATTTCTCGTGCGGATAACACACAGAGTTTTAAAAGTACATCGATACTGCTTGGCGGTTCGTATCGATGTACACCCGATAACTACATGAAATGTCGTTTTGTACAGGCCAGTTTCAATAAAAACTGTAACTGAATCCTAACAAAACAATCTTATTTGAGTTTTAACTCGACGTTTAAGGACTTGTTAGATGAAAACTGTTCAATTGTTAAAAGCCCTGGCTCTAGGTGTATTGGTCTCTACTGCACTGTATGCAAATGATGAAGAGCCAAAAAGTAAATGTGACCTGCAATATGATGCATGCATTGAAAAATGTGATGATCAATATGACGGCTCTGAAAAATGCTATAAAAAGTGTGAAAAAAAGAACGATAAGTGTCTTGATCAAGAAGAAGACGACGAAAACTAGTCTTCGCATCTCTGTTTATTTATACTAGAGACTCTGTGCCGTAACACCTTATATAAATAAATATCATTATCCTCCTGCTATCCAGAGACTATATTGTCTTTGGGTAGATTCCCTCTAATGATTCATAAGTCTGGTTTGGCTTTAAAATTCATATCGTTATTTAAAAATATAAATATTAAATTTAGTTTATAAAATAATATTAGTATTTTTATTGAACCTAATGACTTCAAAAAAGTATCTGATCGAAACTCTTAAAGTGAAACTTAAGCAAAAAAAGTATGTAGAAACGAAACATTTTGGATTTATTTAAAGAAAATAAATGGCCAAAATTTAGACAAAAAAATCAAAAAAATCAAAAAAAAATAGGTATTTTCAAAGCTTGGAAAAATTCAATAAATAAGAATAAAATATCACATGATAATAATTTATTATAATGCGTGTCCTCGGGAGCTGCCGGATCACATCCCTAATTACAAAGGCTTCAAAGGATTTGTGATTTTTTTATGATTTTATTTTGCTAGTTAAAAAAGAATAAGTAAAAAAAATACAAGAATATACCATAAGAAAATAGGTATTATAATAATTATAAATAATTGTTAACTCTTCAGCCATAATGAAAACTAATGTTTTAACAATCGATTAAGCTTAGTGACCATAAAATCCAAGCAATTATGAAAACTTATAGATCTGGAGACAACACATTCATGAAAAAACTTTTATTTTCTATGCTTATTTTGAGTTTATCGCTTTTTGCCAATCCACTGGGGGTCAATGAGAAACTGGGGAACATGGTTCCTCTTGATTTGACTTTTTTAAATGAAGAAGGAAAGAGTGTTACCTTGAAGGAAATGATGGATGGTAAGCCTACCATCATCACTCTGAACTATTTTAGATGTGCGGGTATCTGTACGCCACAGCTAGATGACTTATCTAAAACACTGGGGCAACTAGATCTTGCAGAAAACACGGATTACAAAGTCTTGACGATCAGTTTTGCAGAAGATGAGACCCCGGAGCTGGCTGCAGCTAAACGTAAGAATCACATACACGCAATTGAGCGTGAATATGTGCAGGATGCATGGCACTTTATGATCGGCGAGAATAACTCATCGGCAGTTTTAGCCGATGCAGTGGGATTTTCCTATGAAAAAACAGTTTCTCCGACTGGTGTTGTAGATTATGTGCACCCGGCAGCGTTGATCGTCCTTTCACCTAAAGGAAAAGTGACCCGTTACCTAAATGGGATCGATCAGCTTCCGTTTGATGTCAAGATGGCCTTGGTTGAAGCTTCTCAGGGTAAGGTCGGCCCGACTATTGCCAAGACGCTGCTTTACTGTTTCGCTTATGATCCGGTCGGAAAAAAATATGTATTTGCCTGGGAAAAGGTCGCTGCAACAGTTATGTTGGCGATCGTGTTCGGTTTCTTTATCTATCTTATCAAGTTGGGTAGAAAAGAGGATGACAGAGGTGTCGCCGAGCATGAAGAGGAAAAAGAAGAGAAGTAAGACTTCTCTTCTTCAAAGGTGCTTCAAGACAGTAAAGAAAATAAGTTAGCTAACACCGGGTTAAACGACTTATTCTTTTTGCTGTCTGTATAGCTTGAAAAAGCTTTAGAGGTAAACATGGGTAGTGTCTTTTATCAGAGGGAGAATCTGATAAAAGGCACTTAGGTTAGAAGTTAGGACTATCCAGTCCTGATTATGTATTGGATTTTTTTGCCAAAGCTTTGAACAGGCAAAAAAGTTATTCAACTCAAGGAGAAAATATATGAGTAAAAGTTATTTTGACGAAACTCACTGTGCGATAGGTCACCCGAAAAGTACCTTTTGGCAGTGGATGCTGACAATTGACCACAAGCGTATCGGTATTATGTACGCTGTTGTAATGTTTACATTCTTTTTCGTAGCGGTATTTACTGCGCTTGCGATGAGAATTGAGCTGTTTGCACCAGGTGCAGATATTATGGATGGAGATACGTTTAATCAAGCGTTTACACTTCACGGTGTAATTATGATTTTCCTTTTCATTATCCCGGGTATTCCTGCGGTATTTGGAAATATTGTAATGCCATTGATGATCGGCGCGAAAGATGTCTCTTTCCCACGTCTTAACTGGTTCACATTCTGGTTATACATTTTTGGTTGTATTGTTGCATTGACTTCACTGTTTAACTTCAACATCGAAGAGGGTGAACTTCTATTCAAGTTTGCTGATACGGGTTGGACATTCTACGCTCCATACTCATTAAATACAGGTACAAATGTAATCACTACTCTTGTTGCTGCATTTATTCTTGGTATGGCGTCTATTCTTACAGGTCTTAACTTCCTTGTAACGATTCACCGTCTACGTGCTCCAGGTATGGATTTCTTTAAAATGCCACTATTTGTATGGGGTATCTATGCGACTGCATGGATCCAGCTTCTTGCGACTCCGGTTGTTGGTATTACACTGGTTCTTGCAATCTTGGAGAAATACTTCGGTATTGGTATCTTTGATCCATCAAAAGGTGGGGATCCTGTACTATTTGAACACCTGTTCTGGATCTACTCTCACCCGGCGGTTTATCTAATGATTATTCCTGCTTTCGGTATCATGTCTGAGATCATCCCAGTTTTCTCTAGAAAAGAGATCTTCGGTTACCGTACAATCGCACTGTCATATGCTTCAATCGCAGGTATCGGTTATCTTGTATGGGGTCACCACCTGTATACATCTGGTATGTCTGACCTTGCTAAAACGATCTTCTCATTCCTTACTTTCTTCGTTGCGGTACCGACAGGTATCAAGTTCTATGACTGGGTAGCGACAATGTATAAAGGTAAGATCGTGTTCTCTACGCCAATGGTATGGGCACTCGGTACGATTATTACATTTGCAATCGGTGGTCTTACAGGTGTTACGATTACGATGATCGGTGTGGATATTCACCTTCAAGATACGTACTATACAGTTGCGCACTTCCACTATGCGATTCTTGGCGGGGTTGTATTCCTACTGTTCGCTGGTATGCACTACTGGTTCCCACTGGTTACAGGTAAGATGTATAACGAGTCTAAAGCAAAATTTGCATTCTTCTTGAACTTTGTCGGTTTCAATGTACTTTGGTTCCCAATGTTTATTGCGGGTTACCTTGGTATGCCACGTCGTTATTTCGACTACCTTCCTGAGTTTGAGATTTATCACCAAATCTCTTTCTGGGGTGCGATTATCTTTATTGCGGGTCTGATCTATATGTTCTACGTATTGATCCAAGCATGGAGAAAAGGTGAGCCTGCTCCTTGTAATCCATGGAGAGCTACTACCCTTGAATGGTATACACAATCATCACCACCACCACTGGACAACCACCCGAAAGTTCCATATGTAGACTTCAATCCATATGAGTACAAAAATGGTGAGCCTGTAGTTAAGTTTGATGAAAACATGAAAAGGATTGATTAATGGGACACGAATACGTACCTGAGATCGCGGTTGACCGCGATGGAAACGAGCATGTAGTTCAAGGTTGGCAAGGTGACTTTTACGGCGGGAAACTAGGTTTCTGGCTGTTCATGCTGACAGAGGTAATGATGTTTGGTGCAATGTTCCTTGCACTAACCTATTACGGTACTATTCACTGGGAAGACTATCTGATTGCTTCGGCAAGTCTTAACAGACTTCTTGGCGGTATTAATACGGTAGTACTACTCTTTTCTGCATTAACAATGGGTCTTGGTCTATTGAAGATGCGTTCTGGCGACGTTAAGGGCGCTAAACTGATGATCTGGGCGACAATTCTACTTGCCTGTGTGTTTTTAGGGATTAAAGCAGTAGAGTGGACAGCAGAGTATAATCATGGTGTTTTCCTTGGTCTTGAAGCACTTCAAGCCGGAAATGAGCACTCTAAGCCATTTGGTCAAATCCTGTTTTTTGGTTTGTACTTTACAATGACAGGTCTTCATGGTTTCCACATCATTATCGGTATCGGGATCATGTTATGGTTACTCAAACGTATTAATGCGGGTAAGGTTACGCCTGATCACCACATTTTACACTTTAATATTGCACTGTACTGGGACCTTGTACACCTTATCTGGGTATTCGTATTCCCATATTACTATATGATCGGTGCAGGTCTTTCAGTAGGAGGAGCACACTAATGGAAAATATTAACTACAAAGCGGAGTATGCAGGATACTGGAAAGTTCTTATCGGTCTTCTTGTATTGACTGCTATTACATTTGTGCAACCGCACTATTTCTTGCAAAATGTTACCTTCAGTGTTCAGATGCTGATCGGTTTGGCAAAAGCATGGTTAATCCTAATGTACTATATGCACTTAAAAGGTGAGAAACTTATCGGATGGACAGTTATTTTCTCTGTTTTTCTTGTATTTGTTTTCTTTGTAATTGTCGGACTTGATGTAAACAGCTTCCAGTTTGGAGACCTAAGTCACATTATTTCTGGAGATGAAGCAGCAGCGGCATCACAATCACATGGAGCAGCTCATGCCGAGCCTGCCCATCACTAAGGAGCTTATAGAATGTCTGAAACTAAAACAAATATTTTAGAAGGATTCAACACAAGCGCCGCAACCTTTGCAGGAGATGTCGATCAGGCGATTATGATCAATATCTATATCTCTATTGCACTATTTTTATCTGTTGTCGGGCCGATGTTGTACTTCGCATGGAAATACCGTGCGAGCCAGGTTAAAGATGAGGAGATCGGAACGACGACTCACCACACACTTCTTGAGGTAACATGGACAGTGATCCCTGTTATCCTTCTTATGGTGTTCTTTTATTATGGTTACTCTTCAATGAGAACGCTTAGAACGATGCCGGATGCATCAGATGCAATCACGGTTAAAGTTGAAGGTAGTAAATGGAAATGGAGATATGAGTATCCTGCTAATGCAGCTGGTCATGTTCACACACTGGGCGGAGCATTTACTAAGCCTATCCAAGATGAGAACGGTAAAGTTGTTGAATACGGTACGATGGGTAAATCGGCACTGTATGTACCGGTTGATACAAATATCATCCTCGAGATGACGGCACCACTTGATGATGTTATCCATGCCTTCTATATTCCGGCTTTCCGTATGAAAGAGGATGTGGTTCCAGGTCGTGTG
Organism: Sulfurimonadaceae bacterium; assembly: GCA_041562075.1. Taxonomy (GTDB): domain Bacteria; phylum Campylobacterota; class Campylobacteria; order Campylobacterales; family Sulfurimonadaceae. The sequence goes on from JBFEYO010000045.1 coordinate 11,750, forward strand.
ACTAAGCAGTGGTTCAAAGCTACAGAAGTAGGCGAGTATGACATCGAGTGTGCTGAGTACTGTGGTACGGATCACTCTTATATGTACTCACGTCTTGTTGTTATGCCAAAAGCTGAGTATGAAGCATGGTTTAACAGTAGTGAGGATACACCAAAAGGTAACTATGCTAAAGGCGGTGATGCTGTACTACAACAACATGGATGTAAAAGCTGTCACTCTATTACAGATGATAAAGTACTTGTAGGACCGTCTCTTAACACAAGAACATTGACAAAAGAGCAGGTTATGGATGTGATCGTTAACGGTCAAAACAAACTTGGTTATGCAATGGGTGAAATGCCGGCTGGTTTAGCAACTGGTGCGGATGCTGAAGAGATTGCAGCTTATGTTGCCGGTGGTATGAAAGGTGATCAGCCTGCTTCATTTGCAGCGTGTAGTTCTTGTCATGGTGAAGACGGTAAAGGTCAGTACGGTACTGCTCCAAGCCTTGTAAGCTATGATGTAGATCTTTTACGTAATGTGTTGAAAAACGGTAAAAAAGGTATGATCGGTTATATGCCGCCATTCCCTTATGTGACAGAAGAAGAGGTTTCAGCGATCGCTGAACATTTAAATAAGTAAACAATGATTAAAGAATTTTTTGTCCTCACAAAGTTTGTCCTTTCCTTCGCAGTGAGCCTTTCGGCTCTCTTTGCCTATATCATGGCAAAGGGTGAAATAGGGATGGATATGTTTATCGCAACCTTTGCGGTGCTGCTTGTCGCTTTAGGTGTTTCAACACTTAATCAGGTGCAAGAGTACAAAGAGGACGCTTTAATGGATCGTACCAAACATAGACCTATCGCCTCGGGCAGGGTCTCTCCCGGTATGGGTATCATTATTGCGGCGGTCTTGATCGTTGCTTCGCTTGTTTTGATTTATGATCTACTTGGATTGACCGGTGTCAATCTGTTTCTGTTCTCGTTTATCTGGTACAACGCCTTTTACACTCCTTTGAAAAAGAAGAGTGCTTTGGCGGTTGTACCGGGAGCACTTTTGGGTGTTGTTCCTCCTGCAATCGGCTGGTTGACGGCGGGGCACAGTCTTTTAGAGGTTGAGTTCTATGCGCTTGGTCTTTTCTATTTTGTATGGCAGGTACCGCATTTCTGGCTACTGGTCATGTTACATTATGGTGATTACGGCGGAGCAGGATACCCGACAGCTATGCGTCTGTTTGGACGTATGAGTCTGCAGCGCTTGACCTTTACATGGTTGGTGTTTACCATCATGACAGGTTATTTCATGGTCACTATTTTCCAGCCGATGAGTATGGTGATCCTAGCACTGTTGGTGCTTACAGCACTGCTTGCTTTTGCAAGTAGCCTACAACTTCTATATAAGAAGTTTGAGCTAACACATGCACGTAAGGTTTTTGTGCAGATCAATCTTGCTTTCTTGGGTACGATTATCCTTTTAAGTATAGATGAGATGCTCAAGTTTAACGCTGCATCCTAATCTATGTGTCGGGGGATTTTTCCCGGACACCTCTTCAAAACTTTTTTTCTATCTCCTTTTTAAACTACAGAGTGTATAATCCTTCTACCATTTTCAAGGAATGTTTATGTCTATCTACTCCCTCCGTGCTATTCTTGACGCCTTAACGACACCCAAGGGTAACAAACGTATGATTTTTGATTTCTCAGCTATTGGCGGCTTTGGCAGTAAAAACCTCAAGATCCTATTTGTGCTCCTTCCTTTTATCGAATATGCTGCAATCTTTAACCCTTATGTTTTCAACAAACTTGGGATTGCCCAGGCCATTATCTTTTTTATTATCTTCCTGGTCTTTATTATGCAGTTGGTTTTTGGAATGATCTGGTTCAATAA
>JBFEYO010000046.1:0-13340 GCA_041562075.1 Sulfurimonadaceae bacterium
TCCCCCGGGATCGGAGATAATAGACTCAACCGTCTGCATCGAATAGAAAGACTCCTGTTTAGTCTGCATGGCTCTGTTCCTCGGACTTTTTGATCACATAGGGCAGACTTGAGAGAGCGGCAATTCTTGAGAGTGTCTCCTCTTTCTCTTTTCCCTCCGCCTTTGGATGGACTTCTTTTACCAGATAGATCACATACTCAAAAATATCACCAAAGCGCTTCTGCCACATATCTGCACAAACGGGGTACTTCTTTACAAACTCCCGCGGTATATTCTTGATCGAAGTGATATCAAGACCCGACTCAATGAGGTAGGCGATCGCTTCGTAGGCCTTGTAATGGCGCATGGCCTTATCAAGATGTTGGTTAAGCGCCGCGTCAAAGATGACACCCGAGTCATACAAACATCTCAGCGATTCTACCTGGTTCTCATCCATCACCTGGACGATCATCTCCGTATCAACCTCTTGGATGTTGGCCCCTTCATGGATAGCCTTGTGCAACTCCTTGATATTCCCTTTGAGCGCAGAGACTTTCATCCTGGCCCGGGTTTGGGAGCTGTCGCAGACCCCCCGCAAGGTAAAATACTCACATAAAGCATCATCCTCGCGTTTGTAGGCCAACTCATAGCCATACTCCAGATCATGCATATGCTCCAAGGCATCCAGGACATCCATGTAGTGAAAGGAGACGGCATTTGAGATGGTGATCTTGCTAAATGCCATCTTGGAGTTTAAGAGGTGCTCAATGATCTCATAATCAAAGACACCCTTAGGGTTATTGGGATACGCGATGGGCTGAGTAGCACTGATATCGCCTTTTTGATAAGCGTGATATTGGCGTAGCGCATTATTAAGCGCCTCGGACTTATCCACTCCGATGGCCAATGCAAACTTCATCATGATCACATTATTATTCCCCAGTCCCACCAAAAACAGACGTGACTTGTAGGCCGGGCCCAAAGAGTCAAACCTTTCTATGGACTCGGGTTTTCCCAGATAATGCTTACAGACAAACGACAGCAGTTCAAGTTTTCCGGGCTTGAGTGTATAGCCCAAAGGAGATGATCCCAGCCACTCGCTCAAGAGTGCGTTTTTCTCCATATGGATATCAAAACCGTTGTCAATCAATAAGGCCAAAATCTCCACACTGCTAAGCTCTACCACCGCATATAATAACAGTGATCTCACCTCAGCACCCAAGTCGATAGCCTGTTTTGCAAGTGCCGTGTCACCTATACTGATCGCTCCCTGAAGTACGCCCATGAGCAGGTTTTGATCCTTACACTCCCTAAAGTTTGGCAGAAGAAGGTTTAGATACGCTTTATCCCTCTCAATCGCCCGTTGAAGCACATACTCCTTGATGATCGCTCCGCGTTCTAACAATAGGGTGATGATCTGTACCTCATCCCGCTGTATAGCCTTATCCAGGGCATTGGCCGGTCTGTTGATATTAAAGTTTGGGTCAATCCCAAGATCCAGGCAGGCCTTCACATCTTCAAGCGTACCCTTTTCACAGGCTTCCATCAACCTTGCATGGAGATGAATCGGTGTCATCTTAAGCCCTTGACACTGCTCATGGACATCTCCTCAGACCTCTTTTTCACATAAGGCAGAGTGGAAAGCTGGGCGATGCGCTCCAGTGTCTCTTCCTTCTCCTTGCCTTCTCTTGTGGGATAAAGGTCCCGAGAAAGATAGAGCGTGTACTCGAAGATATCCCACATCCCTTTACTCCACATATCCGCGATAGCGGGATATTGTCTCTTGTACTCAAAGGGTATATTTTTGAGGCGGCTGATACTCACGCCGCACTCGATAAGGAAAGTGACACTCTCATAGGCCTTATGATAGTTCATCGCCTCATCCAGACAAGCCTCAAGGGAAGTATCCAGAACATAGCCCGCCTCATACAGATATTGAAGTGATTCGACCCTGTTGGCATGAATGATCTCGACAATGGTATCTATTTTCAGCGCTTGTATATCAGCCCCCTCGTTTACCGCTTGAGCCAGGGCCTTCATATCCCCCTTGACAGATGAGACCTTCATTCTTGTAAAGCGCTGTGCTTCTTCGCTCACACCTCTTTGTGCGAAATAGTCGCACCACTCCTCTTTATTGTAAGTATAGGCCATTTCATAAGCATATTCCAGGTCATCCATACAGACCAAGGCATCCAGGAGCTCACTATAGTTAAAACATACTGCGTTTGTAATGCTTATCCTGTCAAATCTTATCTTCAAGTCCAGGATATACTCAATGATCTCAAGATTGACGGCTCTTCCCTCTGTGTGCTCCTGCTTATTGGCATAATATCGATGAAGTGCCGAGTTCAGTGCCTCATTCTCATTTGCTCCTATCTGTAGTGCAAACCTCATAACCGTCATGTCGCTGTTATCCAATCCTAACCTGAACAGCAAGGACTTATAGGGTGGATATAAGGAGCCAAACCCCTCCATAGACTCCGGCTTGTGCAGATAATATCCGGCGATAAAGGCCAGCAGGTCATCTCGTTGGGGCCGCCTGTCCCACCATGGGCCTGATCTGGACGAACCCATCCAATCACTTAGGAGCATATTATCATCGGCGTGTATGTTAAAGCCGTTTTCGATCAACAGGGTTAACATCTCTACACTGATAGCACCCCCGATAGAAGAGAGAAGCAAAGACGCAGGTTTGGCCCCTTGTGCAATCGCTTGCTTCGCAAGATCCACATCCCCAATCGTAATCGCTGCTTGAAGTATCCCCATCAAAAGGGTCTCATCCCTGCAGGCCCTCACATCGGGCATTAACCGGTGCAAATAGGCTTTGTCGGTCTCTATTGCCCGTTGAAGCACAAGCGCTTTGACAATGGCCCCATGTGCTAACAGCAGGTCAATGATCTGATCATTCTTCTTCCGTACAGCCGTTCCAAGGGCATTGATAGGTGTGTTGATATTGTAGTTCACATCTGCGCCTTGATCCAGCCACTGTTTGACATCTTCCAGGTCCTCATTTTCACATGCTTGTATTAACCCCTGATGCAGATGTGCCGGTATCATAATGCTCGTCTTATTCCTGGATCAGCGATGCGATGAAGGGATTGGTCTGATCAATATGTCTTAGCAGCCCATCAGACACTTTTTCACTGATACCCAGATGATAATCTTCATCCACCCTGTCAATCAGGCCTTGTGCCCCATCTAAGCCGACTTTTATAGACATGATATGCTCTTCTGAACTAATGCTAAGCATCAGCGCAAAGATATCTTTGGTGATACTATTCGCCTTACAGGCATAAAAGGCAGAACTAAGAATGTTGACCTGAGTGACCGGCTGGCACTCATCCCACTGCGATTGTATCGATGCTATCAATTCACGATATTCGGTGTTTTCTCTCTCCTCCAACAAGTATGCTTCAAAGTCCTTTGCATTCTCCGTGCTTAAAAACTCTGCCAACTGTTTTTGGATCTTGGAGAAGGTCAAAACATTGGATTCATGGACATAGCTCGCCAGTTTAGGTGCCACCTCCTTACTGGCCACGCTGGATAAAAGCCGCACTAAATCCTTTGGATCCACATCCTTCTCTTCATAGGTATACAGCAGGCGGGAGATCATATCCCACCGTCTTGGATCCATCCCCGGATCACTCATATCATCTTCGCTGGCCTGAAGTAAAAAGTCCGCACGGTTATCATCCAGATAACTGATGAGCAGGGGGTGTATTCTCTGTCTGTTTTTCTTACTGTCATATTCCAGAGCATAGTTCGTTTTCCATGACTCAAGGGTCGTCTTGACCTTCACGATGGCCATACGGCTTAGCATCGCTTTATCAAGGGACTCTACCAGATAATCCCCATCATCGACAGGATTTCCCGCACAGACAATAAACAAAGATTCCGGTAACTTAATACTGTCAGAACCGAACTCTTTTTTGAGGATAAGGTTCATCAGACTTTGAAGGTTTTGAGGTTCGGCGCGATTAAGCTCATCGATAAAGAGCAGGGTCTCTGTGTCATTTTGATCATTTTGGATGATGCGTGACACCCAGCTGGGAATAGACTTTTTAAATACGGTAAATTTCTCATCATTAAAACCTGCAACAATATCCGTCGACACCGTCCGGCCGTAAAACTCGATATGATCCAGCGAAGCCACCCCCATGATAATGCAGTCCATCCCCCTTGCCCGGGCATACTGCTCTACAATCGATGTCTTACCGATCCCCGACTCCCCTTCCAGGTAGGGAACGATATGGGAGGCTTTATATACATCCAAATGTAAAAAATCTATGTTCATCTCTCATCCTTCTGAGGCTATGCATCTGCATTCTAAAAGTACATTATGTCAATATTTGCTTAGTTAAACCCTAAATAATCCATGTACAAGCCATAATTATCAGATGAAATAAGAAAAGAGAGGAAGATTATGAAAAAGAGGCTATATCATAAGCCTTCTGCACATCTCGGCTGACACCGGCATATGCTTTAAAGAAAAGGTTTGGAGTCGAATGGCTGCAGCCCCAAGGCTGCCTACCCCTTAGGGCTCTTTGAAAATAGAAGCGATATTTTCAGGGGCAATGAACTCTATGGAGCGGATCTCACGGTCTCTAAGTCTATATACCGTGATCTTCCCCGCTTCTTTATCATACTGCTTACCGGATTCATCATTGATCAGCATCAGTGAAAAGGGGTATTTTTTCATCTTCGGCATGGCAAACATCCAGGTAATGACCGAGGGCATGGAGCTGATATCGGAGATATATTTAGCCTTATGCTTCTGAAGAAAACCGGAGGGCTGTTCTTTGAGATACTCATTCATCGCTACGGAGATGTCCTTTTCAAAGGCCATGACGACTATCTTCTCAGCCTTGGTGATCTTATGCTGTTTTTCAAACTGATCAGGAAGGGTGACATCAGGGAAGTTCTGCTCCACCTCTAAACGTGCATAAAGCCCTACGGCACATAAAAGACTAAGCCATACTATCTTTTTCATAACTATCCTTTTGCAAATAAAGTAAATAGACCAACGCAAAGGCAAGGTCTACGATCGAGATGACTAATGCGATCCAGCCCAGGAGTTCTGCCTGAAACAGGGCAAAAAACCCTGCCGATGTGATCACGCGTATTATGGAGGTGGCCCACCCCATCGCCTGAGCATAAGGGGCGTGTACAAAGCCTATCAGATGTGCCATTCCCACCCCTGCCACAAAGCCAAAGACTATATGCTGATAACTGCCTATAAAGTCCTGATGAATAAAGCCGAACATCGCTTCACCGAAGAAGATCAACACTAATCCACCCAGCCCATCAGAACAAAACGCTAACAGATGATACCATCTTAATGGTACCAATGCTTTAAAGTTTATACCTTTCACATACCCAGAAGAGACGACAACGATCAACAAAAAGAGCAGACCGAAAAAGGCACGCCACTCCCACATTGCCGTCACATCGGTCTGCAAAAAACCTGCTTGAGAGAAGCCGCTGACACTCAGTACCAGCGACATCAGGCCCAGACTCACCACCAGGCCATAACGCTTCAGTACCGAAAGCTTGAAATAGGACTCCACAATAGCAAAAGCTAAAAAGAGCAGCCCTATCCCCACCGCAATATGCGAATGTCCCACCACCAGATCATTTCGGTGAAACAGGGCACGAAGCTCGGGGATAAAGAGGATATTCCCCTGCACATCGATCAGTAAAAAAGCTACGATCGAGATAAACAGTGTCAGGTGTGTTCGTACATTTAGACCCGCATCCTTCCACCATCGATAAAGTGTCGGGATATATAACAGGGTCAAATACTGTAAAAACCACTCCGCCTCGTAACTGATAGGACCGATAAAACTGCGGTATAACACGCTCAGCAGATAAAACCCCAGAGGAATCATCCAGAGGATATGCCATCTGGTTTCAAAGGATATCTGCGGCGAGGCCAGCTTGATCGCCAGATAGTAGATCGCCATCAGAGCAAAGCTCATCCCCAGGGTATTATCCCCATGGGGGCCCATGTGCATCTGCTCCACCTGTCCGTAATCGGGATTCATAAGCAGCAGCAACATAAAAGGACTGATCACGACCAGTACCAAAGAGACCTTCACCCATAGAGGTTTGAGCGTGTAGTTTTTGAGGCTCTTGATCAAAGCGATGATATAAAAAAGCCCTGCAAAGGCCAGTATCCCGTTGAGGGCATAGGGAAAATCATAAAAAGGCAGGGAGCGGGTGTTGCCCGCCACCAAAGAGATGATCATAAAGACCAAAAAGATGTACCAGAGGATAAAATACTTATCCAGATACCATAAAGACTCTGCAGTGAGCACCTTCTCCTTGTCAAACAGAGCAAAGGGAAGGACCGAGAGCATCAAGGGCATAAAACCGTAGAGCATCAATGAGATATGCAGGCTTCTGGAAATATCCATGCGGATCAGATCCGTACCGATATCGATCAATTGAAATGCGAAGACAAGGCCGAAAAAGGCTGCCAAAATTAAAAAGGCATATGAAATTGAGATATGTCTTCTTAGCATAAGTGTCCATCCTTTAGTGAGATAATTCTATCCTCCGAGCGGATATGGGAGTGATCGTGGGTTGCTACGATCACCGTGGCATCCAGACTGCGGAGGAGATCAAAGACCCGATCCGAATTCATCGAGTCCAGGTTTCCCGTCGGCTCATCGGCAAAGATATATCTGGGTTTATTGATGATCGCACGGGCAATAGCCGCACGCTGACGCTGTCCCCCTGATATCTGATCAGGATATTTATTGCCAAGCTCTGCAATGTCCAGCTGGTGTAAAAGCGCTTCGATCTCCTCTTTGGAGCGTTTGGTGACCATGGCAATATTCTCATATACGCTTAGATGGGAGATCAAATAGTGAAACTGGAAAACAAAACCGATCTGTTCATTTCGAAAACGGTTGATATCTCCCCAGGCTTCTATCCCCTTACCGTCAAAAAGCAATTCACCCTCGCTTGGACGAAGCAGGGTCGATAGAATAGAGAGCAGGGTCGATTTGCCGCTTCCGCTCTCCCCCGTGATCACCGTAAACTGCTTATCAGGGATACTCAGGTTGATATTATGTAATATGCGTTCACTATCATAATCATGGAATACATGTTTCATCTCTATCATCTACTGCCCTCGGTTTATCAGGATAATGGGATCAACCCGCGCGGCCAGAAAGGCCGGGATCAGAGCACCGATAAGTGCCATGCTAATGGAACCGATCAATAGCTTGACAAACAAGCCCAGATCAATATCCCCGCTGAGATAGCCCTGGAACTTCTCCACTTCCTGCAGCTGTTCAAGCAGTACCAGGCTGATCCCGTAAGCCAAAGCAAAAGAGATCAGGGTCAGGACGATCACCTCGATGACAATATGCAAGACGATCTGAGACTGGGAGATCCCTACCGCCCGCTTGATACCAAACTCGTAACGCCGGTCATTGATCATCATGCTCATCAGACTGACAATGGCCAAAAACCCCATAAAGAAGGAGATCGATGCGATGACTCCGCTGGAGATACGTATGATCTTGAACTGATTATAGTTATCGATAAAATCCGTCGTTGATTTTACCTCGATTCCCTTATCCAAAGCCTGTATCTGCCGAATGATCTCATCATTCTTCGCCTGGATATCTTTCTGGGAGATCAGTAAAAAGGAGGCGCTCTTCTTGAAAAGCTTTTGCGCATCCGAGATGGGAATGACCACACCCCCGTTCTCAAAACCGATATCACTTTGATAGATACCCGATACCTGAAACTCTTTTCCCAGCAGACTCAGAACTTCGGGCTGCTTAAGAATAGATGCTACGGTATCCCCCAGCATTACCTCTCCCTCATTTGGATAAGCTCCCTGGATCAAATGATAGTTTTCCATACGGTTCTGTGTCACCCCATAGATCCCTGCAATGGGCACGGCACCGATAGCACCGGCACCGACAATGACTCCCTGAGCCTCTTTGACCCCGTTGATCTGAGAAATAGGTTCCAGAAGCGCGCGATCAACATCACTGAAAAAGGTGTCCGCTACACCCTTTTGCATGACGATGATATCCCCATCGGTCTTGAGCATGGAGGCATACATACTGATGATACCGTTACCCAAAGCCGTAATCAAAAAGATGGATGCAATGGCCGCAGTTGCTGATATAAGTATAAGACTTGTCTTATACTTATACTTCAAAAATGATTTGAACATAAGGTCACTTACTCTTCTTTAAGGGTAACGTCGATCATGATATCCACCTTGTCACGTACCGTTAAAAAGAGTAAGACAGGCGGTTCAACCCCATAATCCGACATCAAAAAAGCGCTTTGACCCTTGATCTTCACTTGCTTACCTTCTTTAAGGATATCCGCCACGATCACAAAGGGGTGTTTCACACCATGAAACTCCAGTGTTCCGTTGATCAGATATCCACCCTCCTCCTCTGTAACAGCACTAAGATTATAAAGCGCCGTTGGAAAAAGATTGCTTTCGATGGTCTCTTGCATATTCTCGTCCCTGCTTGAGTTGTCACTTGCAAGGTCTGTCATTGAGACCTCAACCGTTCCCATTATGGAGGTAATGCCCTCATCCATACTCAAGTGAGAGACGATTGAACTGGTCTGTGGATCGATAGAAGAGTCACCAAAGACCTCCGTATGTGCCTTTACACTTCCTTCAACATAGGCAAGATTGCCTCCCATTAACATTGACACTGCTGCCATTGCAAACAATACAACTGCTTTCATATCCTTCTCCTTTGATTAGACTTCTTTCATAACCTTTAATATTGCCAGAGATTATGAAAGAAGTCTATTTATTTTAACTCACCCATATGCTGCAAATAGCGTTGAAGACGTGCAAATATCTCCTCTGCCATCCGCATCATCGGCAAATCAAGTCGTCTGTAGATATAGACCAGCCCTAACATTCCAAGGGCCAGCCATCCCAACAAGAAACTGCCTGAAAGTGCCACCATCAAGCCCATCCCCGAGGCCATCCACAAACTCAAAGCCATTACCGCCAGAAGGGCATAGGGCAGACGGATCAGCTCTTTGAGGATGATGACATTATAATAGGAGATGACAAAGGGGTAGACCAGACTAAGTCCCCACTGCCAGCCTATACTATACACAAAATAGGTCAGGGCAAACAGTCCCAGCAGGGCTTCCTCCGTATACTTCCAATCCCGTGCCTTATAGGCTGTCATAAGTCCGATAATATGAAAGATGATGATGTTATAGGTAAACTCTCCCTCACCCCATATACGCATTATTTCATCGCGGGAGAGGGTCTCAAACAGTGCTGCATCCAGCAATAACCACAAAAAAATCGTTCCCGCACCAAAGAGGGTGATCTGCGTCGTATGGTTTTGGGTACGTCTCATCTGGGCGAAGAGCGAAGAGACAAAGGCAATCAAGGACAAAAACAGAGAAATACCTGTTCGATCAGCCGCCGCCACATCAAAATAGTAGGTTCCATAACTGTAAGAAAGCGTGAGGGCCAGAATCACCATCCAGAAGCGATCGATGCGGGCGATGAGCATCGGTGCACTCAATCCGCTGATCAAACCAAACAGAAACAACTCAATCGGCCCCGCCCCCGCATAATCAAAAGAGAGTATAAGCTGGGCCATCAAGATCACAGGGATCAGCCACTGGCGATCCTTATGCACAAAGACAGAGATAATGATCCCCAGAATTCCCCCCACGGGAACCATCCAGATCTGATGCATATCCGAATGATGGTACTCTACGACCCCCGTTTGAAGGATCAAAAGATAAAATGTGAATTCGGAAGCAAAAAGCAACAAAAAGGCCCATTGGTAGGCAGGTGTATCGCTAAAAAAACGCATTTTGCTTCTCCTTTTTTTCTTAATATACCGGTAGTATAAGATAGCTTTATGAAGGCTTTATGAAGATTGTCTAACTCACTTAAGCTCACAGAGCTTATAATATGACCAAGACAAGGAGCACCTATGCATCTATTGATCGTAGAAGATGAAACCCCCGTAGCCGATCAACTTAAAGAGCTTTTGGAACATGAACACTACCGCTGTGATATTGCCTATAATTATCATGATGCCCTTGAGCGTATCGATGAAAAACGCTACGACCTGATCCTGCTGGACTGGAACCTGCCCGATGGAGATGGACTAAGCCTCTTAAAGTGGCTAAGAGAAGAAGGTTTTGTGACTCCGGTACTGATGCTCTCCGCCAATACCCAGATCGATGACCGGGTTAGCGTTTTGGATGCAGGTGGAGATGATTACCTATGCAAGCCCTACTCCAATATCGAGCTACTGGCACGCATCCGTGCTCTCCTGCGCCGTGAGAGCTCTCAAAAGGGCACCCTTCTTAGTATAGGAGAATTGAGTCTGGATACCAAAAACCATGATGTACGTCTCAGAGGCGAGTCCATCAAACTCAGCCAGTCGGAATACGACCTGCTGGAGATTTTACTGCAAAACAAGAATATCGTATTGACCCGATATCAGCTCAATGAGCATCTGTGCCGTGAATATGAAGGATTCAAGCAGAGCAATCTCGTAGACGTACACATCAAAAACCTGCGCAAAAAGATAGACCTGGAGGAGTTTATCACAACGGTTCGGGGTGTGGGTTATACGATCAGGGAGTAGTCCTTAAACGTAGTACGGCACGGGTTCCCTTCCCCTCACCTTCGCTGAACAACTCCAATTCTCCCCCCAGAAGCTGGGCCATTCGTCGACTGATCGCCAGCCCCAGGCCGCTTCCTTTTTGCTGATTCTTTCTGGAATACTCAAGTTGCGAGAACTCTTTAAACAGATGTTTAAGATCCTCCTTTGCAATACCAATGCCGGTGTCCTTCACCTCTATACAGACAGCGTCTTCGCACACTTCCAAGAGCACATTTATACTTCCTTCAGAGGTAAACTTGATCGCATTGGAGATGAGATTGACAATGATCTGCTTCAGTAGCCGCATATCAACAGGAAGGGTAAAGGATGTCTGCAGATGATTCACCAAGCTCAGCTCCACCCCTTTTTGTTCCGAAAGTACCTGAAGCATCTGTACGATCTCTTCAAGTACCTCATAAAGTCCTTCACTCTCTACAACCTCTATCTTGGCGGTGACCTTTCCGGCCTCAAGCTGCACCAGGTCCAGAATATCATTGATCATACCAAGCAGATGATGGGCCGAAGACTCCATGACGGCAATCTTATCTTGCTGAGCAGGCGTAGTCTGGGCATATCCGATCAGATACTGTGCAGCACTGAGTATCGTATGCAAAGGGGTGCGAAGCTCATGGGACATCAAAGAGATAAAGGTCGACTTGGCACGGGACACCTCCTCGGTACGGCTGACCAGACGGATCTGGTCAAGCTGCAGCATGATCATCGTCGCGATGGATTGATAAAACTTCTCCTCGTAGGGGTCACTAGAAGGATGCTCCTGCCTGGAGACAATCTTCCCATAAAACTCCCGTCTGTTGTGATCAAAGTCCTGGACATAGAGCATCATGCACTCTATCGAAGACCTCTCTTCATCTGCACGCTCATAAACCTTATCAAAAGTAAACTGCTTATCCGGAACCAGTCCCTGTAACTCCTTGATAACCGTATGAATACACTCCTCTTCACTTTGGGTCGCGATCAGATGATTAAAGATATTGATCAACTGGGTAAAACGCAGCAGACGCACGCTGTTCTCTTCCTCAAGCACTTCAAAAGCATGATTGGTCGCCTGCACCATCGTATTAAAATCATTGGCCAGCTCCCTTATCTCCCCCTGAGAGGATATCTGAACCTGTGTCGTATAATCCTGGGTCGAGATGATAGACTTGGTGGCCTTGCTCAAACTCGAAATAGGCTCAAGAATACGCCGACTGATCCATGAAGAGATCATGGCAATGACCACAACCCCCAAGGCAAAAAGCATCCAGATGAAATAGACAAACTCGTCCAGGAATCTAAAAGCAGTAGATTCCTCGATCACATATACCAGGGACCAATCCTGAAGGATACCCCCGAATCCCTCCTGCATGATCATGTGCTCCCGGGTCATCAAACTGGGTGAATCCCCCATCTGCTCGATAATATCTTCACTTAATTGATGATGACCGATCTGTAAAACGTTCTCTTTGCTGTAGATCAGCGAACGTATTCCATGCCCTTCACGTGTATAGCGCTTAAAATTTGTAAATGCATACTCTGCAAACATATATCCCAGGGGTTCATCCTCTTTAAAACTTCCGTGAATAGGAGCAAAGAGCACCAGGCCTTTATAGGTAAAAAAGTGAGACCGGCCGGCTTGACGTGCCTGAGAAAACTTCTGCTGATAATTAAAAGTATGGTTCTCTTGTGTATCCGATGAGGCGATAAGCTCCAAGCCGGCGTCAATAGCATAAAGGTGTATCTCCCCGGGGAGATCTGAGCGTTTCTGAACCAATAACTGCGTAATTCGCTGATCAATGTCTGAGACGATCATATCATTCATCATCTCCAAAGAGGCCAGAAAACGCAGCTCTTTGTGCAGGGAATTCAGTTCCGACTCCAACTGCTGTACGGTCTGATGTATCTGGATGTGATGCATGTTCAACGCGCTCTCGCGTATTTTCTCTTTTCCAAGGTTTTGGGTATAGATCAGCATCAAAAGATAAGGAAAAAAGCCCACACTGAACAGCGCAAGCAGTAGTTTGCTCTTCAAGCGTTTAGGTACAAACATCGTAAAAGGATTCATGATTCCGGCTCGCGATACAGGACTTTGACATCCTCCCTCAGCTGGCTTTCTGGGATATAGGCGATTGCCCCTTTGACCTTTTGAACAAACATCAGCGCACTCTGGACAGACCCTACGGGGTAGGGAGGCCGAAGCCCTCTATAGTGCTGCTTGAGCCAATAGTTTTTAAGCTGGGAATGACTCATCTTCAGTATGTTGTTCTCAAATGCCCTGCGCAGTTCATCATTGGGCGCAAGATTGATAGGTTCAAGCTTCACACCATCCCAATACCGTCGCTGTTTCAGATAGATAAGCTTGAGTTGGGCAGCACTCAGTTCCTCAATAGGACTCTGAGGATGGGTGATGACTACCAATGGCTCAGCCAGCAGCAGACCGGATAGGACAAGCAGACTAAAGAGCACTCTCATATACATGCCTAAAACAACGCCGAAAAGGAGAGCAGAAACTTGTTCTCCTGTTTATAAGAGTGCCACTGATACTCACTCTTGATCGCTATGGCATAATGAGGCCTGTAGGTGTAGCCGAAGATGCCAAAGGTATCCTTTACGGCATAGGTGTCATTATCATAACTCTCCAGGCGAAGTATGCCCTCATGACCTTCGGCAATAGTATAAACACCCTGCAGGTATCCTGAGAGGGCCCTGTTTCTGTCA
>JBFEYO010000047.1:0-13268 GCA_041562075.1 Sulfurimonadaceae bacterium
GTGAAAGTGTCGGGTAGTTACCCGATACGAAGCTGTTGAGAGATCTGGCACTAAATGCCGATACCTCCGTCGCTAAAGCGTAAGTGGGGTGGCTTCTTTGCTTACTTTCTTCGCGGTCGAAGAAAGTGAGGGAGCATCACAGAAAGAGTAATCTTTAAATAATATATGAATTGATTAGGTGAAGTAGAGAGCATAAAGCCCTCTGTGAAAATGTAAGTATTAGCCTAAAAGCTGTTTAACACAAGCACTGATCCGTTTCCCATCAGCCTGCCCGGAAAGCTTAGCCGAAGCAGCACCCATCACCTTACCCATATCCTTCATAGACTCGGCACCTACTTCAGAAATGATAGCCGCAACGGCACTCTCCAGCTCCGCATCATCCAGTTGTTTTGGCATGTAGACCATAAAGGTAGCAATCTCTGCCTCTTCTTTGGCCAGAAGGTCATCACGTCCCGCTTCTTTGTATTGGGCGGCAGAGTCCTGGCGCTGTTTGACCTGCTTTTGGATGATTTTTAACACATCTTCATCAGTCAGTTCTTTTCTTTCGTCTACTTCAATTTGTTTAAAAGCTGACAGTAAAAGACGCAGCGCATCGCGTTTTTCGACCTCTTTTGCTTTCATAGCTGCTTTCATATCGTTGTTGACCTGTTCTCTGAGTGTAGACATAGTTTTCCTTTTTGAGACCAAATGACAATACCCCTGCGGTTAATAGCTAAGCGAGGTATGAATGTGGTACTTAATTTGCTTAGAATTATACATGAATAAGACATATCTCACAATAGTATTACTGGCACTAAGCTTTTCAGCCTGTTCGCAGCACGTGATGGATCCTGATATCGAGTTTCAGCCTCCCGAATATGTAGAGCAGCTACCGGCAAAAGAGACCCATGAAAACCTGGCGTCTCAGGGAAGCCTTTTTGGGCAGGGGGATAATCCGCTTTTCTCAGACCATAAGGCGATGCATGTACATGATATCGTGACGGTTGTGATCTCGGAGACAGCAACATCATCTACTTCTAATACCAAGCAACTTGCAGAGACGGATACGTCAGCATTGGGCGGAGGTGTCTTCGGTGCGGCACCGGAAGCGGGAGGCGGAAACCTGAACAGTATCGCCAATGAACTTAACCGTGCAACGGCGATCGGTTTCAACACCAACAGCACCTCCAGTTTTCAGGGTTCGGGAAATGCCGCTCAGAACAATAGCTTTACGACAACTGTTTCAGCACGGGTAATAAAGATTCTTTCAAATGGAAACTATTTTATTTCCGGACGACGGGAGATTCTGGTAGATGGACAAAAGCAGGTGATTCAGCTTTCAGGTGTGATCCGTCCTTTTGATATCGATCAGAACAATCAGATCAATTCGGCACAAATGGCGGATGCGAAGATTATGTACAAAACCGAGGGTGATATCAAACGTTCGACAGAGCAGGGATGGGGAACAAAGATGATGCAGGCTATTTGGCCATTTTAACCCTCCCTTATTAGCTTTTTTTTATATCTCTTTATGTAGTATATCTGCATAAGGAGTTTCAATGCGTCTATTTCTATTATCCGGTTTGTTAGCGGCCTCGCTCTTTGCCGAGACTTATGAAGAGTATCTCAAAGCACAGCAGCAAGCTTTTTCTGCTTATAAAGAGGAGAGAGACAAGGCTTTTTCCGACTTTTTGAACAAAGAGTGGAAGGCCTATAAGGAAGCACAAGGGTATAAGGCCTATGAAGAGAAAAAACCTCTTGCTCTTCCCAAAGCACCGCCAAAACAGAAACAGACACCTCCCAAGCGCGTGACTAAGGTAGAAGAGCCTAAAAAGATCCCACGTCCTCCACACCCGCCAAAGAAAGAGATAAAACCCGTACCGGAGCCCAAGAAAGAGGTGAAGAACCTGGTGATCAAGCCAAAAGAGGTCGTCCCGCCACCGGTAGTGGTCCCCAAAGAGAGCACCCCTAAAGTCGTTGCGGTACCACCGGTTGTCAAGGAAAAAGAGAGACCTAAACAGTATACAAAGATCGTTATCCCTCCGGAAAATCAGCGCTTGAAGTCATTATATCTGAAGTTTTTCGGGGTGGATGTTCAGGTGCATTATGATCCATCTATCCTGTTTTCTGTTTCATCAAGGATTGATAAAAGTGATATTGCCGATAGTTGGGATCACCTGGCTCAAAGTGATTATGAGGCGACGATCAAAGAACTCAATACGATTTCAGATACCTTGCAACTCAATGATTGGGCCCGCTATCTACTTATTAAAAAAGTGGCATCGGGGATCTATCACAAGGAGAATGAGGCGAAGATCTTTTCCTGGTTTGCATTGCTGAAGATGGGGTATGATGCCCATGTGGCCTATCAGTCCCAGCGTGTCGTATTGTTGTTACCGATTGAGGGTGACCTTTATAATACGATCTATTACACCTTGAACAATAAAAAGTATTATGCGATTGATTATTATGCCAAAGGAAAGATAGGCTCTATCATGACCTATGATAATACTTATGAAGGGGCAAATGCCGGTATCGACTTTGCGGTAACTGAGTTGCCACGCTTTGCCGATGTAAAAGCACAAAAACGATTACTCTTTCAGATGGATAATAAGCCCAGGGAAGTCCAACTCAGTTATAACACGAATCTGATGAACTTTTTTCAGACCTACCCTCAGGTAGCTTATACAAACTACTTTTCATCACCGGAGTCGATTTTACTGCAAGAGAGTATCAAAACATCCTTTACACCTTTGTTGGAAGGAAAGTCCCAGGAAGAGTCCATTGATATTATTTTGAACTTCGTACAAAATGCCTTTAAATACCAGGTGGATAATAAACAGTTCAATCAGGAGAAGGTGATGTTTCCTTCAGAAACGCTCTTTTATCCCTATTCGGATTGTGAGGACAGGGCAATTCTGTTTACCTATATGGTGAAAACACTTTTAGGTATCGATATTGTCGGGGTAAAATATCCAAACCATATGGCCACGGCGGTTAAGGTAGATGAACAACTCAAGGGAGAATATGTATATGCAGGAAAGAGATCCTATCTTGTCGCTGATCCTACCTATATCAATGCCAGTGTGGGGATGAGCATGCCTCAGTTTATCGGGACAAAGTCTTATGAGATCGTATCTACGGGGGCAGAGAAGTAATATCCTTGGGAATAGCTTATTCCCATCTCCTTGATAAACTTATATACCTCTTCAGATTCGACATACTCTCCAATGGTCTTGATACCAAGCTCCTGTGCAAAGGTGACGATCGTCTTGACGACGATCTGCTTGTGTTGATCCGTATGTATATCTTTGATCAAAGAGGCATCAATTTTCAGATAATCGAACTTAAGGTTTAGAAGGTGTGAAAAGTTGGAATAACCTGATCCAAAATCGTCTATACTGACTTTACATCCCAATGCCCTGACTTCATTGATAAAGTCGGCAATGATCTGATAATCCTCGATCTTCTCCGTCTCCAGGATCTCAAAACAGACCCTTTGGCCCAAGGGGTAAATGCTCAGCATGCTTTTAATATAGCCTGTCAGGTTGTAATCGGTGATATCTTCGATAGAGAGATTGATTGAAAATTCATAATGACTGCTGATAAAGGTCTGAAAGGATTTCTTGATCATGATCTTGGTCAAGGGCTCATAGAGCTTGGCCCGCTTGGCGATTTCCAAAAAGAAAAAGGGAGAGATAATATTCTCTTCTTCATCAATCAGGCGCATCAGGCACTCATATTTGACGATCTTCTGGGTCTGGTTGTCGATGATGGGTTGGAAGTGGGGGACAATCTTATTGTTGGTGATAGCAAGTTTAATTTTATGCACCCACTCCATGTTATTTTTATACACAAGTTCCTGGCGCATCTCATTATGATAAATCATATAATCTTTATGGGTGTTTTTGGCTTCGATAAGGGCAATATCAGCGTGCGCCAGGGCATATTCTTTTTCAAATACAATACCGGCAGTGACATTAACAAAAATTTCTATCTCCTCGTCACCCTGATAGATAACAGGGGTCTTAGAGATAATTTGAATAAGGGAGATGATAATAATCTCAAAATACTCTTTTTCAATATGATTGATATTGATGATAGCAAAGCTATCTGATGGAAGACGATAGAGGATAAGGTTTTCATGGGAGATATACTGCAAAATACGCATCGCTACTTCTGTTATCACAAAGTCACCGATGATATGACCATAAAAGTCATTGATGTTTTTAAAATCATCTATATCAAAAATAGCCAGAGCTAGATCATCATACTCTTCAAGATCTTTGATGAGTTTAAGACGATTGGGAAGTTTCGTTAGATGGTCAGTATTATAAAGATCCTCTATTTCCTGGGCGTGGGCTTCTTCGGCAGTGATGTCTTGTGTAATGATCAGGTATTCATTGGAGTGCTCCAGTAGCTCACCGCGAATTTTCAGATGCAGAATATCGGCATTGGCATTTTGCATGATGATCTTCTGCTCTTCTTGTGAGGAAATCAAGCTCTTTAACCACTCGATAAGTGAGATATCCTCTCTGTTGTCATGAAGGAATAGGTCCTGAATTTTAGGGTAACGCTCAGGAAGTTCTTCTAAGGAGTCAATAAGGAAGAAATCTAAAAAATATTGATTGACAAAAGTTATATGAGTATGATCGATGATAAAGATAGGGGCATTGATTTTGTTGACTATAGACAGGATAAGATTATTTTCGATCTGTAGATGGTGTTTCTCTTCTCGAACATGGTAATGTTGACGGATCAGTGTCTTTAAGATTTCGGGAGTTGGCTCTTCATTCAGATGTTTGACGACATTTTTACAGTGACTGAGTTCTGGCTGCTCTTTATTGATCAAGATTACGGGAATATGAGCAGTATGTTCATTTTTCATCAAGAGCTCACACACTTCCGTACCCGTCATCTTATGAGAGAGTTCATTATGGACGATAATAAGTTTGATACGATAATCGGAGACAAGGGAGAGGGCTTCTATCCCGCTGTCAGTAAATTGAAAATTGATCTTTTCAGATAATTCACACTGGGAAGCGAGCTGTTTGGCTTTATCAATGTTCGAGCTTATATAGAGCATAGTAAATCCAAACATTGTCCCTACTTTTTGATAATTTAGATAAAAAATAACGTATTGTGACTTATTTTGATATAAAAAATAGTAATTAAACGATAAAAATGTAGAAATTTAGGGATAAAAAGAGAGGGATAGGCTTTATCCCCCTTGTATTAGTAGTTGTAGGCGACTTTATAAGTTGGATCATCCTCTTCAAAGGAGCAGTATGGTCCCGCATTTTTGAGGATTTCTTTACAATCTTTACTAAGATGGCGAAGGAGGATATTTCTACCGCTCTCTTCATACTTCTTGATGAGCGTATCGATGGCTTCTACTCCTGAAATATCCATGACACGGGTGTTTTTAAAGTCAATCACCACCTTCGGTGCATCATTTTCAAGTTTAAAGAGTTCCAAAAAGCTGTTGGTGGAAGCGAAGAAGAGCGGACCTTCAAGTTCATATACCTTTGTCCCGTCCTCTTCCATACTCTCTCGGGCATAGATACGGGCATGATTCCAGGCAAAGACCAGGGCAGAGATGATCACGCCGGAGATGACGGCAATGGCAAGGTCAAACATGACAGTGATTAAGGTGACAAGGATAAGGACAATGGCATCCGAGCGGGGCATATGCTTAATACGGCTGATACTTCCCCATTCAAAGGTCCCGATACTGACCATAAACATGATTCCGACCAGTACGGCAACGGGAATCATATTGATCAGGTCTGTGAGTACTGCGACCAGCAGGATAAGTACGACAGCAGCAGTAAAGGAAGAGAGCCTGCCTAGACCGCCGGAGGTGTAATTGATAATAGACTGCCCGATCATGGCACATCCTGCCATTCCACCGAAAAAACCACAAGTTGTGTTTCCGATACCTTGGGCGATGCACTCTTTGTTCCCACTTCCACGGGTACCGCTCATCTCATCAAGCACTGAGAGGGTCAGCAGAGATTCGATCAGTCCTACCAAGGCGACAAGAACGGCGTAAGGAAGGATCAGCAAGAAAGCATCGATTGAAAATAAAATCTCCGGAACAGCAAAACTTGGAAGCTGTCCTTTAAAGTCACTGAGGTTGGGCATATCAGAAAACTGGTCAATCGTATTAAGGGTTCCGATGGTAAGGGTGTCAATCTTGAAAAAATAGACGACAAGGGTAAGACCGACGATGGCTAAAAGCCCGCCTGGAAGGATCTTGGTCACCTTGGGCAAGAAGTGCATGATCAGCATGGTAATCACGACAATAATATACATTGCAGTGTTTGCAGCCTCAAAAAATTTGAACTGCGCCATAGCGATGACGATTGCCAGACCATTGACAAATCCATACATAGCAGGCTGAGGAACAAGACGGATAAACTTACCTAGCTTTAAAAGCCCGATAGAGATCTGAATAAGACCTGCCACAATAGATGCATAAAGGATGTATTGTAAGATTCCCTCGGCCATGGCGGCTCCACTAATGCCGGCATGGGCCAGTTGCTCATTGGCTTTGATAGCGAGACCGACAAAGACGATGGCAACGGCTCCGGTGGCCCCGGAAATCATCCCCGGTTTCCCTCCAAGAAGGGCAGTGACAAGGCCAAGAATAAATGCCGTATAAAGTCCTACGATAGGACTGACCCCTGCAATAAATGAAAAGGCGATAGCCTCAGGTACGAGGGCAACGGCGACAACAAGTCCTGATAATATGTCATTTTTAATATTATCAGAAGCATAATTTTTGAGATTGATCACTCTGTTTCCTTGCTATTTGTTTGCTACTAAATCGTCGATTTAGGATTGTAATGAAGCAAGTTGTTCATCGACCTTGCTCATTTTGTCTTTGGCTGTTTCAAGTTCTTCACGATTTCTGGCAATCACGTCTTCAGGAGCATTGGCCACAAACTTTTCATTACTGAGCATGCCGTTAAGCTTACCTATCTCTTTTTCCAGCTTCTCTTTTTGTTTGTTAAGCTTGGAAATAATCGGCGTAAGATCGATAGAATCGGTTGGGATAAAGGTCTCACAATAATCGGAAATATCACTGACGGCATTGTCGATCTTGGTCTGTGTGAATGCTACATTTTCAACCTTTGCAAGTTTGAGAATGAACGGAAGCATCGTCTGCTGTTCCTCTTCGGATACGCCATCGATTTTTACGAAAGCTTTGTCAATCTTTTGATTAGCGAGGTCTACCAGGACTTTTGCACGACGAATAGAGACGATAGCATCCATGATGATATTGAACTTTTTCTCAATCGGCTCATTGACCTTGGTCTTATAGGGGAAGCTTTGAATCATGATGGATTCAGCATCTTCAAGGGATGTACCGGAGAGTTCATGGTGTAGATATTCGGTCACAAACGGCATAAAGGGATGCAGTAGTTTCATCGCTTCTTTGAAGATAGCACCCAGTTCGACAATCGCACCTTTATCCGCTTTGCTAAGTTCGATACCCCAGTCACAAAACTCATTCCAGATAAAGCGGTAGATAACGGTAGCAGCGTCATTGAACTTATACTCATCGAGGGCTTCACGTACTTCCTTGGTCGCTACATTCAAACGGGACATCATGTACTTTCCAAGCTCAGTATCAACACAGAAGCCTTTCATATCCGGGAAGGTGTCTACATTCATCTGTAAGAACTTTGAAGCATTATAAAGTTTATTCGTAAAGTTTCGGTTGAGCTCCAGTTTGTCCTGACTCATACGGATATCACGCCCCTGGGCGGCTGAGATAGCCAGGGTGAAACGCAGGATGTCTGCAGAGTATTTGTTTACCATATCCAAAGGATCGATCACGTTTCCTTTGGACTTACTCATTTTTTGCCCATGTTCATCACGTACAAGTGCATGCAGATAGATATGTTTGAATGGCAACTCACCCTGGAAACTTTCACCCATCATCATCATACGGGCTACCCAGAAAAAGAGGATGTCAAAACCTGTGATGAGCAGAGAGTTTGGATAAAAGTTTTTCATATCGTCGGATTTGAAAAGTCTGTCCATCTCGCTGTCGCCATTTCCCCATCCCAGGGTTGAAAATGGCCATAGTGCAGAAGAGAACCAGGTGTCAAGGACATCAGGGTCCTGGGTAATATTCTTGGAAGCACACTTAGGACATTCACCAGGTTCCTCATCCTGGCTGGCGAACTCATGATCGCAATCATCACAATAAAAGACAGGAATCTGATGTCCCCACCATAGTTGACGGGAAATACACCAGTCACGTAGCTCTCCCATCCAGGCGTTATAGGAGTTGATCCAGTGTGGAGGAAAGAATTGTGCTTCGCCGTTGTTGGTTTTTTCTATAGAGCTTTTTGCCACTTCATTGCGAACAAACCACTGTTTGGAGATATAAGGCTCAACAATATTTTTACAGCGGTAACAGTGTCCGACTTGATGCTGATGATCTTCAATCTTGATGATATATCCCTCTTCTTCAAGACGTTTGACAATGATATCACGAGCCTCAAGGCGTTCAAGGCCTTTGAACTCTCCTGCATAATCATTTAAGATCCCTTTTTCATCAAATACGGTGATGAACTCCAGGTCATGACGTTTACCGACTTCGTAGTCATTTTGATCGTGAGCAGGGGTGACTTTAACAACACCGGTTCCAAACTCCATATCTACATGGGTGTCGGCGATAATCTCTACCTCACGATCAAGTAGAGGAAGACGAATGGTTTTACCGATAAGATCTTGATAACGTTCATCATCCGGATGAACCATTACTGCAGTATCTCCGAAATAGGTCTCAGGACGAGTTGTAGCGACTTCCACATGGCCGCTTCCATCGGCAAATGGATACTTGATATGATAAAACTTACCATCATGGTCCTCATGTTCCACCTCGATGTCACTGAGTGCTCCATCATGGGTACACCAGTTGACCATATAGTTTCCACGTACGATCAGACCTTGGTTATAAAGATGTACAAAGGCTTCTTTGACAGATTTTTGCAGGCCGTCATCCATGGTAAAACGTTCACGTTGCCAGGCCGGTGATACACCCATCTTCCGTAGCTGGTCAGTCATAATACCTGCAGATTCAGCCTTCCATGCCCAGGCGCGCTCCAAGAACTTTTCACGTCCAAGCTCTTCCTTGGTCGTTCCCTCTGCCAAGAGTTGTTTCTCTACAACATTTTGAGTCGCAATACCGGCATGATCGGTTCCCGGCTGCCATAGTGTTTTGTATCCATCCATACGCTTGTAACGTACGATAATATCTTGCAGTGTAAAGGTCAATGCGTGACCGATATGTAAACGACCAGTGACATTTGGAGGGGGCATCATAATCGAAAAGTGTTTATTGTCTCTCTGAATGGATGCATTACCATCGATTTCAAAATATCCCCGATCTTCCCAGGTTTTATAAAATTTTTCTTCTATCTCTTTTGGGTTGTAACTGTTACTCGCCTCAGCCATATACTCTCTCTTTTAGTAGGTACCATCAATTAGGTTTAGTTATGATTTGAGACCTGTATGTAAGTGGCCTCAATTTATTTCGCGATTATAGCCAATAAGGGGTAAAATATGGCTTATGTCTATATGGAATATGATTTGCTTGTTTAGGTCTAAATAATATAAAAAAGGCATGGTATGAAGTTTAAAGTCAAGTCAGATATCTTAGGATTTGAGAACGTCAAAGAAGTAGAACTTAGCGAGGTTGATGATCTTTTTTGTACCCTTCGTTCATGTGAAGATGAAGGCATCTCCTTTACGTTGGTAAATCCCTATCGTCTGCGTGAATATGAGTTTGAAGTTTCAAGTGCTACAGAAGCACTGTTGGATATTAAAAATGAAAATGATCTGAGAGTATGCAACATTGTCGTTATTCAAAATCCCCTGGATGAATCCAAGATAAACTTTTTGGCTCCATTGGTATTCAATACGGCAAACGGTACGGTTGCTCAGGAAGTTCTTGGGATTCAAAACTATCCTCAATATGGCTTGGATGAAAGCTTGAAAACCTTTATCGCAAACGTTTGATTTTAGCTCTATATGAGTGAAAAGAGGGTAGAATCTCCAAAAAATTGGATCTGGATCTGATTAAGGAAGATGACTACCGCCTATGCCCCTCTCTCGTTTAAATAAAGAGCAACTTGATGCTGCCACTGCACCCAGTGGGCAGAACCTCATTATCGCATCCGCAGGTACCGGAAAGACATCGACTATTGTCGGTCGTATCGGTCACCTGTTACATCAGGGCATTAAACCTGAAGAGATACTATTACTTACCTTCACCAACAAGGCAGCTGCAGAAATGGTAGAGCGGCTTGCCGGTTACTTTTCAAAAGAGGTCGCTCATAAGATCGAAGCAGGAACCTTTCATGCGGTTAGTTATCGGTGGCTTAAAAAATTTGATCGCAAGATTGTACTTAAACAGACCTCTGAGTTAAAGACCCTCTTTAGATCCGTGTATGACAAGCGATCCTTTCATCTGTTTGATCATGAGACTTCTCCTTATGGTGGAAATTACCTGTATGATATATATTCGCTTTATCAAAATACGGAGATCCATCGGGGATTTGATGTATGGATGAAAGAGCATAATGAGGAACACGCTCCCTATATCGATATTTATGTGGATATCTGTCAGGAGTTTGAGACGCTGAAAAAAGAGTATGGTTTTGTCAACTTTAATGACCTGCTGTTGTTAATGCGTGAGAAGGTCGCAAGCTTTCAGATGCCCTATAAGGAAGTGTTGGTTGATGAGTATCAAGATACGAATGCACTTCAGGGCTCAGTTATCGATGCGATGAATCCATCTTCACTTTTTTGCGTGGGTGATTATGATCAAAGTATTTATGCTTTTAACGGGGCTGATATTACAATCATCGGTTCTTTTAATACCAAGTTTCCAGAAGCCAAGGTTTATACCCTTAGCAAGAACTATCGATCGACAGTACCTATCCTCTCTTTAGCCAATAAAGTCATTGAATATAATGAACGGATCTATCCTAAAAAGCTCGAATTCACACGTGAGGCAAAGGCTGTTCCTCCGAGGTTACTGGTTTATAATGAGCTCTTTGAACAATACTCGGCGATTTCACATATGATCCGAAAGTCCTATACCCCATCCGATGAGATTGCTGTTATTTTCCGTAATAATGCTTCTGCGGATGGAATAGAAGCAACGCTGCGTGAGATCGGACTGCCTTGCAAGCGTAAGGGAGGAAAGAGTTTCTTTGATGCCAAAGAGGTGAAGGCGATATTGGATATCTATGTACTCTTTGTCAATAGTAATGATATGATGGCCTTTATCCACTTGTTTGAATATGCCAGGGGGATAGGGAGTGCAATTGCTAAAGAACTCTTTTTAGCGCTTAAAAAGCTTGGACATGGTTCGCTTTTTGAAGGACTCTATAACCCGAGCAAAGAGATACGTAACCCCTTTGAAAAACGACGGCAAAATCATCAGCTTGGTCTTTTTGATGATTTTATCGAATTGGGTTCGGTTGCTAAATATATGGGACTGGGATTTGAAGAGAGTTTTTTGGCTAATCCGGTGTTAAAACATCCGAAGTTTACCAAGGAGAGCGCCGAGTTTTTATATGATTTTTATACTTTGAGCAAGGCATTGAAGCGTATTTCTCAGCCTGCTTCTATGATCGAAAAGATACGAGCTTCCAAATTTTATAATACCATCATCGATCAGCTTGCAAGCAAACGGGCGCAGCTTAAAGATGGGACGATTGATGAAAAACAGAAACAGGATGCCCTGGAGCGTATTCGAAGAAAAGGCTCATTATTATATGACCTTGCCAAGCCTTATAACTCCCATGAGCGTTACATCAATGCCATGGTATTAGGCTCACAGGATCTTACCAAAGGAGAAGGTGTGAATCTACTGAGTGTGCATGCCAGCAAAGGCTTGGAGTATAAAGAGGTTTATGTCGTGGATCTTATGGATGGGCGTTTCCCCAATCGTAAACTGATGAACAAAGGGGGCGGAGGAATCGATGAAGAGCGTCGTCTCTTTTATGTTGCCGTTACACGAGCGAAGGACATTTTATATTTGAGTTTTGCCAAAAATGACAAGATCAAGAAGATTGATTTCGCACCTTCGCAGTTTTTGTATGAGGCTGGGCTTTTGAAAAAAGATGAAAATTATGCCAAGATGGTGGCAAAAGAGGCACAAAAAACAGAAGCATAATATTACGGCTATTCTGTTCGTTATAGGGAAGGGAAAAGCTTGGCTTATCCCTTGGCTGCTTTACCCATATCCCACATTGGCAGGAAGATACCAAGTGCCATAAGGAGTACCATGGCAGCAATCAGTGCAAGGATGATCGGCTCAATCGCCTCAGAAAGACCATCGATGATCGCATCGAACTTCATCTTATAATATTCGGTAACTTTCTCCATCATCGCATCGAGTTGACCACTGGACTCACCAGCTGCCACCATCTGGATGATCATGTTCTCAAATAAACCGGTGTCTTGTAGACCCTGGTGGAGGGTATTACCTTTTTCCACGGCCCCACGTACCGTACTCAACTTCTCTTTAAGCGGCAGATTGTCAATCATATCAATGGAGGCTTCCAATGAATCGGCAATAGGGATACCCGCATGAACAAGGGCTGAGAAGACAAGCATGAAACGATTTAGTGTTGCATAGTGAATCAGGTTTTTGATGATGATTAGTCGCAATAATATCTCATGAAACCGAAACCGGACATGGTAATAGTGATTAATTGCAAATCGAGCAACTAAAATTATGGTGACCAGCCCCCCTAAAACATAAGCACCATATTCGTTAATTGCAACCTCCAGAGCTAGAAGTATACGTGTTGGAAGAGGTAGCTCAGCATTTAACTGCTCAAAAATTGCTTTAAACTCAGGTACAACGTAGGAAATAAGAATAGTGAAGGCTATCGCCATTGCAATCATTACGTTACGAGGATAAGCCATTGCTTTTTTGAATTTTAGGATATTTCTACGTATTTCTTCAAGCATGTCAGCCAATTGATATAAGGCTTCGGCCATATTACCGGTTTTTTCACCCAGCTGGATCATTGCCAAGGTAAGGTTTCCCATCTCATAACGAAAGTTATTTACGGATTGGGACATGCTTAAACCGGCATTGATATCTTCACCAATTTTACTAAAGACTTCCTGTAGGCGTTGGTCATTAGTCGCCGAAGCTATCTCATATAGGGTGTCGTGGATTGAGATACCGGCGTTAGTCATAACGGCCATTTGACGTATACCGGCGATTAGGCTATCCTGTTTGA
>JBFEYO010000048.1:0-13203 GCA_041562075.1 Sulfurimonadaceae bacterium
ATGCTACTGGCAAATGGTGCTGAAGTGAATGCTCGTTCCAACGACTATTCTACTCCTTTGCATATTGCTGCCTACATAGGTAACACTAATGCAACCAGGGAACTGGTTAAAAACGGAGCAGACCTTAAGGCTAAAAATGCGGAAGGCAGAACACCTATTCAAGAGGCTAAGGATGGCGAAGAGATCAAGACGATCAAGGCACTGGAAGGACTGGCGCATTAATCACCCTCTTTGCCCGGGGTTACCTCCCTTTTTTATTCCGACTCTTTTCCTTAATTAAAGCTTCCTTAATCTATAATATTAAAACGAAGAATAATAATGCTGTGGCGTGTCACATGTTATTATGGGCAATAGACGGGGGTCATATGAAGTTTTTGTTATTTGTTATGAGTGTTGTGGTGATACCATTATCACTTTTTGGTTCGGAGATACATAATGCTGCGGAAGAGGGTGATCTTAGTCATTTAAAGCAGGCAATTGAAGCGGGTGAGGATATTAATGCAAGGGATCAGGATAATCTGGCCGCGATCCATATTGCTGCTTATAATGAACAGCCTGGCATTATCAAGTATCTTGTCGAGGTTGGTGCAGATGTTAATCTCAAGATGAACAATGGGCGTACAGCCTTGCATGTCGCCTCCTTTTATTCGGATGCAAAATCGGTCTCATTTTTATTGCGTGCAGAAGCGGATGTGAATGTCAAAGGTTCTGATGGAATCACACCTTTGCACCGTGCGGCGGAAGGTGGCGGTGCCAAGGTGGTTCAAATGCTTATTGCTGCAGGTGCTAAGGTCAATGCAAAAAGCCAAGATCTAACGACACCTTTACATATCGCTGCGTATATGGGAAATGTGGCCGCTCTTAAGATACTGATTGCAGAGGGAGCAGATATCAATGCGAAGAATGCCCAGGGAAATACCCCTTTACAAGAAGCTGAGGATGCGCAGGAAGAAGATGCGGTGATTTTGTTATTACGAGCAAAGAAGTAGGTTGATATCTGCTATTTTATACTTGTTGTAGTTTGATATAATTCCCCCAATAATATATGAATGTGAGATAATATGGAAAAATTTTTAGAAGAAGCAAAGTCCTCATCCCGTGTTTTTACACAGCTTGGGGGAGGGGATAAAAATCGTATTTTAAATGAGATGGCGGATGCTCTTGTAAAAAGCACGGAAGAAATTGTGCAAGCCAATGCGCTTGATATGGATTTTGCAGAAAAAAATAATTTAACTAACGCGCTAAAAGACAGACTTTTCTTGGATGCGGCGCGTATAGAGGCTATGGCAATAAGTATCAGAGAAATTGCCGCATTAAAGGAACCTACCGGGCGTGTGCTGGACGGATGGGTACTGGATAACGGTATAAAGATAGAAAAGGTCTCTGTTCCTATCGGTGTGGTAGGTATCATCTATGAGTCGCGTCCCAATGTGACATCTGATACGGCCGCTTTGTGTTTTAAAAGCTCAAACGTCTGTATTCTCAAGGGCGGTAAAGAGGCTGAAAACTCCAATAGAGCCATTGCTAAGGTATTAAAAGAGGTCTTGATCGAGAATGATCTTCCGAGTTCTATGATCTCTCTTTTACCGGATTCATCACGTGAAGGTGTCGCTAAATTGATTAAGATGGACAAGTATGTAGACCTGATTGTCCCCCGCGGAGGTGAGGGTCTTATCCGTTACGTCTGTGATAATGCTTCCGTGCCGGTGGTCAAACATGATAAAGGACAGTGTCATACCTATATCGATGTTGATGCGGATTATCAGATGGCCATTGATATTGCCGTAAATGCCAAGACCCATAGACCGGGTGTGTGTAATGCGATGGAGACTCTGCTGGTACAAGAGGGGATATCACATCATATTCTTCCATCATTAAAAGAGGCCTTTGATGACAAAGGGACTCGGCTCAAAGGGTGTGAGAAAACACAAAAGATTATCAATGTAGAACACGCCGGAGATGCAGAGTTCCATACGGAGTATCTGGACAATATATTGAATATCCGTGTGGTAGCAGACGTGGAAGAGGCAATTGATCATATTTCCGAATATGGTTCCGGCCATTCCGAGTCTATCGTCACGGATAATTACTCTAATGCGGAACGTTTTTTAAACGGGGTAGATGCTGCGGCAGTCTATCTGAATGCCTCTACCCGCTTTACAGATGGGGGAGCCTTCGGCTTTGGGGCGGAGGTAGGTATCTCTACCAACAAACTTCATGTACGAGGTCCTATGGGCATAGAAGGGCTTACTACCTATAAGTTTAAGCTTTACGGTTCAGGACAGATACGCTCTTGAAGGTATTGGAGATCAAGGGGCTGGATTTTGGCTACTCTAAAGAAGCGCTCTTATATCAAAATTTCTCCTTAGAACTTAATAAGGGTGAGATTAAGACCGTAGTCGGTCCAAGCGGTTCGGGGAAAAGTACCCTATTAGAGCTTATTGTAGGTAATTTACGGCCTTTTGGCGGTATTATCGATGCCAAGAAAATATCTCAGGTTTTTCAAGACCCATACAGTTCATTTCATAACTCCTACAGTATTATCAATCAGATAGCGGATGTTGCTTCTTTGGAGGGAATGGATGAGCTTTTAAAAGAGATGGGACTCGAACGTGAGCTCCTTGATAAGAAACCCTTTGAGCTTTCAGGAGGTCAGCTGCAACGTTGTTCAATACTGCGGGCTTTATTGATGAAGCCGGAGTTGCTATTGCTGGATGAGCCGACGTCTGCTTTGGATAACGTCATCCAGCTGGATGTGATGCAGCTGCTTTTAAAACACCTGGATAAGGTGGGGATGCTGCTGATCACCCATGAACATGAACTGGCACGATGGTGCTCTGATGAAATCATAGAATTGGAAGAAAAATGATCTTATATGTACACGGCTTCGCTTCATGCGGCGATTCTAACAAAACGCGACTCCTTCGGGAGAATTTTGACGGGGTACTGTGCCCTGATATTCCCGTTGACCCGGATGAAGCGATCAGTTTTATCCAAAAACTGGTATTGGCTAACAATGTTGACTTGATCATCGGCTCTTCATTAGGGGGCTTTTACGCCGCACATATCGCCCAAAAACTGGATGTAAAGGCTGTCTTACTCAACCCGTCGACTCAGCCCTTTTTAACCCTGGCCCCCTATGTAGGGGAAAATGAGTATTTTTGCAGCGGGGAGAAGTTTCAATGGACCAAAGAACATATCAATAAACTCTTTTCCTATTCTATCTCAAAAGACAGTATTAATGTGCCTGTTTTGGTCCTTCTACAAAAGGGCGATGAGGTCTTGGATTATTCCAAGGCAGCGGAGTTTTTTGAGAATTATGAGGTGGTGATTCAAGAGGGCGGGAATCACCGCTTTGAGAATCTAGATGAGTATTTAGGAAAGATTCGAGACTTTATCGGTTGATTAAAAAAATCACCACAAAAAAGCCCACCTAAAACTTCAGTGCGTTAAAATACCCTTTTAAAAGAACCCTTTCAAAGGCAAACACTTATGAACCTAGCTGATAAAGTCCTGGCTGTAAACAATGACCTTCCTATCCGTACCAATTCACCTGTGCACAGTGGTAAAGTACGTTCTGTATATTGGCTTACCGAAGCAGACAGCAAACGTCTGATTGAAGAGAAAGGCTATGATGTGCCTTTAGATACGCCTTTGGCGATCATGGTGATCAGTGACCGTATCTCAGCCTTTGATTGTATCTGGAAAGGTGAGGGGAACATGCAAGGGGTACCGGGTAAAGGTGCTGCGCTTAATGCCATCTCAAACCACTGGTTCAAACTCTTTAAGGAAAAGGGCTTGGCAGATAGCCACATTCTGGATATTCCCCATCCATTTGTCTGGATCGTACAAAAGGCCAAGCCGGTGATGATCGAGGCGATCTGTCGTCAGTATATTACGGGTTCCATGTGGCGCTCTTATGAGAAGGGTGAGAGAGAATTCTGCGGGATTGAATTACCTGAGGGGTTGGGTAAAGACTCCAAACTTCCTGAGCTTTTACAAACACCATCGACCAAGGGTATTTTAAAGGGCATACCAGGAGTGCCTGAGGTGGATGATGTGAACATCACCCGTGAGAATATTGAAGAGAACTATGAAGCCTTTAATTTCCGTTCACAAGAAGACATCGCTCTGTATGAAAAACTTTTGACCGAAGGTTTTGATCTTATTGCCAATGAACTCTCAAAGATCGATCAGATCTTTGTAGATACCAAGTTCGAATTTGGCTATGTCAAAGATCGTGAAGGCAATGAAAAACTTATTTATATGGATGAGGTAGGTACACCGGATTCATCTCGTATATGGGACGGGGAAGCGTACCGTAATGGTAAAGTGGTTGAGAACTCAAAAGAGGGTTTTCGTCAGATGCTACTGAACCATTTTCCTGATCCGGATATCTTGCTGAACAAGTCCCGCATGCCTGAGCGTGAAGCATTGGCCCGTGATAATGAATTGCCGACAGAAGTGTTGATGAATGTCTCTAAGACCTATACGGATATTGCGGAAAAGATTACGGGCGAAAAGATCGTACTTTCGGATAATCCAAAAGCTGAGGTTATTTCTATTTTAAGGGATGAGTATCAACTCATTGATTAGAGCTTCGTAAAGGTCAAAACAGCTTTGGCTATGACCCGCACCTCTTCTTCTTCGTAGACAAGATGTGAGAATGCTCGATTGATAGAAACAAATTTCATCCTCCCGTCGGGCTCTTTTTGAGCCTGTTTTATCCATGTTCCTTGCTTGTGATGAACGAGGTAGATACGCTTGTCTTCAACATGTTTTTGTGAAAGATCGGCCACAACCAATGCCCTGTCTTGAATTAAAGGTTGCATGGACTCTCCGTCGACTTTGATGACAAAAAGGGAAGCCTTGTTTACAGGCTGTTGTAAGAGCTCTTCGGAAAATCGTAACACTTTCTTTTCATTGGCAGTATCAAGTACATCCACGTATTCAAGAGTGATAAGAGACATGAACCTCCTTTGAGCTTAGGCTTTATCGGTAATGAAATGAGAAGGATATAGCCTAGGTTAAAAGGTATTTAACGCCTAGAAATCCAATCCCTGCAAACAATATCGTTCCAAACAGGTTTAGACTCATATTGACAACAGCTGCTCCATAATGCCCTGTATTGAGTAGCATAAAACTATCCAAAGCAAAGGTCGAATAGGTCGTAAGTCCACCCATTATCCCGGTGGTGATGAAACTGTAGATACGTGTATCGGTGGAGAAGAGTGAAGTTACCGTAAACAGTGCAAAGACTGCTCCAATGATCAAGCTTCCCAAGAGGTTGACGAAGAGGATACCCAATGGAATAGTATGGGGAAAATGGTGAGATACGAGATTGTTTAGAAGATAGCGCAGTGCAGCACCGATGAAGCCTCCGCTACCGACAGCCAAGAGTGTGAGCATGTTCATCATAGACCTTTTGCATTGTTTCACGGGCATTGTTTAGCCACTCTTTGTCATTTTTATCCGCAGTAAAAGGATCAAGATAGACTACATGCAGTGTTTTGAATGGGTAAAAAAGACGTTTACCTGAATCAAATGTACTGGCGGTACCGACCATGACGACGGGTTGTACCTTTAGTCCGAGCTTGTCAGCGACCATTTTGGCCCCGGGCTTGAATTTTCCCATCTTAAAGTTACGGGAGCGTGTCCCTTCAGGAAAGATGGTTATGACACGATTATGAGAGAGTCTATCTTTACAGTCTCGTAGCAATGAGACCAAGGCTGTCTTGCTTTCACGCTGAAGGGGAATATCGTTTGGAAGTTTGACCCCAAGACCTAAAAAAGGCATGTCAAAGAGTTCTTGCTTGGCAACCCAGGCCAGATTGTGCTTGGTCGTACTCTCTAAGACGGGAATGTCGATACCGCTTTGGTGATTCACAATAAGCATCTGTACATCCGGGTCTGCCTCTCCAAAGACTTTGACACGATAAAAAAGCATCTTGTTGATGATACCTGAGCTAAACTTGATCCCAAAAGGTTTTGGGAGTATCTTAAAAAAGAAGATCAGGAAGCTTACTGCGATAAAGACAATCGCAGCCGCATAATAGAAACTAATTTTGGCAAAGGTCTTCATCTTTTACCCATCCTATCTGTTTATTTTTCATACGTATTTTGGTAAAGTCCTTGGATTTTCCAAGGACTTCAGTGGTAAAACGATATGGGACCTGTTCAAATATGGTCCCGTTTTTCATCGGCAAGAGGTAGATATTGGAGTCTTCTCGAATACAGACATGCTGCGTAGGTACAGAGAGCTTGGCAATATAAAACAGTGGCAGGATAAAGATGACCAAGTAAAACTTTCGGCGTCTTAGGATAAACAAGACAAGTCCGATGATAGAGACGGTTCCTGCTAGTACCATCTTTTTAAGAGCATGGGTGTTTTGAGTCGGTGCCAGATCAGTCTGGGTACTGACACGGTCATTTTCAACGATAATAGGGATGACAACATCTTTAAAACGTCTGGAGTTGATATCAAAGTAGGAAAACTTCAATTCGTTGAGTTGTTTTGAAACCACGGCATAATAGGTGAATGTCGAGTGGGGAAGCTGCTCTTCATAGGCATCGATCCCTTCTTTTGAAGCGATCTTGAGTGAAAAGTCCTGAAGATTGGCCATTTTTGCCTCTGCGGAAAAGACGACAATATTGCTTTGGTTGTCATACTGGGTCGTTTTATATTCGATCACCTTGAAATGCTCGGCTAAAACAGAAGAGAAGTCTTTTTCCGGATTCAGTTTGACAGTGTTGATCTTCACCCCGGCTAGTTTTTCTTGCAGGGTCTTTTCCATATCCTCATAGAGTAATGAGGTAATGACATCAGGAGTTTTGACCCAGTTGCCGGTTACCTGGAAGTAGAAGGTATCGTAAAAATAGGGTGGAATGAGCTTGTGCTCAGGCTCTTGTGTCAGTAACTTCAGGCCGACACTGTTGGAAAAGTCATAATTGATACCGTCATAATTCTCCTGGGCTGATAAGGCTTTGATCGTCAGGGTGAAGATCTGTCCCTTGAAGAGTTTTTGAGGCAGTTCAAAATAGGATTGATACAGAAGTTTCGCTTCTATTTCCTCCTCTTGGGGCTCTTCAAGTACAGAAGGTTCACTTAGGTTGGCTTCGGAACTGTTTGGTTCGGCACTGAAGGGTTGAGAGTCATTGAGATCAGTGATATTGGCGACACTCAGGGCAACAGTAAAAAGAAACAGTAAGAAGACGCGCATCTACGCCAGAAACCCTTCAAGCATCTTAACGCCATCATCCGAACCAAGAATGGCTTCCATCGCACGTTCGGGATGAGGCATCAGTCCAAATACATTTTTAGCCTTATTGCAGACACCGGCGATAGAATCAACTGAACCGTTAGGATTGGAGATGTTTCCATGCTCATCGGTATAGTGCAGTAAGACCTGTCCGTTGGCATAAAGTTCTTCTTTACCGGCTTCATCGATGTAGTAGTTGCCGTCATGGTGAGCAATAGGGATATTAACGACATCATTCACATTCAATTTGGATAGGAAGGTATTGTCATTGCTGATGACCTTGAGATGATGATGCTTGGACAGGAAATGAAGCCCCTCATTACGCTTGAGTGCGCCAGGAAGCAGGCCCGCTTCAGTGAGAACTTGAAAACCGTTACAGATCCCCAATACCTTTCCGCCGTTGTCGGCATAAGCTGCAACTGCTTCCATTACCGGAGCAAAACGTGCGATGGCACCGGAACGAAGATAATCTCCATAGGAGAAGCCACCGGCTACGACAACCAGATCGGTATCCTTGCTGATGCTTGTCTCTTTATGCCAGACAATCTCTACCTCGGCACCTAATTTTTCAAAGGCGTATTGTGTGTCGTATTCACAATTCGTACCCGGGAATTGAATAACACTTACTTTCATGAAATGATCTCGATGCTGTAGTCTTCGATAACGGTGTTGGCAAGAAGGGACTCACACATCTCTGTTACCTCTTTGTGTGCCGCGTCTTTATCGGTGGATGCCAGTTTCAGTACGATCTGTTTACCAACACGTACATCTTCGACTCCTTCAAATTTTAAAGCGTCAAGTGCATGGTGGACAGCTTTTCCTTGGGAGTCAAGTACACCCGCTTTAAGTGAGATATTTACAATTGCTTTCATCAATTTGCCTTTTTATTAAGTTTTATAGTTTAGTCCCAAACCGGAGTTTGGTCTCGAATCCAAGGGATACTTCCCGGCCTACTTTTTTCGCATTATCTGAAGCGCTTTGGCGATGCCTACTGCTTCTTTGAGCTGAAGGTCCTTGGTCAGGTCTTCTTCTGTAATTAGGTTTTTGTCTTTTTTCTCATCCTGTGCTTTAGGTTTGTCACCGTTGACCTTGGCCAGTTCGCTTTCAAGATGTTTTTTCAGATCTGCCTCTTTGATGGCAAATTCATTTTCATAGGTCTTGACCTCACCTAAATGGACTTCTACATCAGGTTTGACACCCACTGCCTGGATGGTACGCCCACTTGGGAGATAATAACGTGCAATGGTAAGTTTGATCGCTTCGGTCTCTGTGATCGGAAGGATGACTTGAACAGAACCCTTACCAAAGGTGTTCTCTCCCACGATGACCGCTCGTTTATGATCCTGAAGGGCGCCGGAGACAATCTCGGAGGCTGAAGCGGACCCTTCATTTACCAGTACAACGATAGGACTGTCAGTGTTTGTTCCTGCGCTTGTTGCCTTATAGGTCTTCTCTTCTTCTTTATCCCGTCCCTTTTGGGAGACGATCACGCCTTCATTGACAAAAAGGTCAACCAGACCGACTGCCTGATCAAGAAGACCGCCCGGATTGTTTCTGAGATCAAGGATGATCGGTTTGTTTTTATTAACACTCTTTTGCAGCTCTTTTTCTACCCCTTCGACAACTTTTTTATCAAAGCTGGTGACACGTAGGTAGAGAATGTCATCTCCAATATTTTTGGCATACACCGATTGGATCTTGATGATATCCCGGATGATGTCGACACTCAGAGGTTTAGGTTCGTTTTTACGGACAATGGTCAGGTTGATCGGGGTCCCTTTTTTCCCGCGCATGATGCTGACAGCATCATCGATGGTCATATTCAGGGTTGACTGATCGTTGATTTTCAAGATGATGTCTGAGGCTTTCAGCCCCGCCTTGTCTGCCGGTGTTCCTTCGATTGGAGCGATCACGGTAAGGGCACCGTCTTTAATCCCGACAGTGATACCAAGGCCACCGAACTCACCGTCGGTTTGTATCTTCATGCTTTCAAAGTGTTTGGCATTTAAAAAGGTAGAATGCGCATCCAGATTGGAGAGCATCCCGCTAAGGGCTTTTTCCATCAGCTCTTCAATGGTGATCGGATCGACATTGTACTTTTCGACCAGTCCTAGAACCTTGGTGAACTTGGCTAAGGATTGAAGCCTTGAGGTCTGAACAGAGACTTCTTCAGCCTGAGGTTCCTCTTTGGCAAAGAGGGAAGGTGTCAATAACAGCGCTCCCGTTAATGCCGTAGAGACAAAACCAAGAGTAATAACGTTTCTTTTTTTCATTAAGCGCTCATTTAGCTTGGAATATTAGATCTAAATTTAGACAGAGATTATAGTTTAATGTGACTGAAAGCTATATTAGACCGTCTTGATCAGGAAGCTGGGTTAGAGCCTGAAATCAATACACTTGACACTAATAGACTAAAGTTGTATAATGCTATGTGTATAAAGAATAATAAATTAGCATAAGGATTTACAATGAAGAATATTTTTGAAAAATTAACCCACCAGATGACAGAAGCGATTGAGTCTGCCATCTCTTTAGCCCTGCATAATCAGAATGCAGAAGTGGAGAGTGTTCACTTTTTATGGGCACAGTTGACCAATTCCAATTCGGTCTTGTCACAACTGTTTAATAAAATGAGTATTGATAAAACAGCGATAGAACTGGATGTTAAAAGTACGGCAAATAAATTGCCTAAAAGTTCCCAACTGACGAAGGAGAACATCAGGCTTTCTCGTGATTTTGCCCAGAGCCTGGAAGCAGCTGAATCATGGATGACACAAAACGGTGACAGCTTTATCGCAGTGGATGCATGGATATTAGCCAATATTAAAAAAGAGCCTTTGAAATCATTGCTGGGGAAATATGTGGACCTGGTAGACTTAAGCAAGAACCTTGAAGCCATGCGTGGAGGACAAAAGATAGAGTCCCAGTCGGCGGATGAAACATTGGAGAGCCTGGATAAATACGGGATCGATCTAACGGCAGCTGCAGCAGAAGGCAAACTCTCCCCGGTGATCGGCCGTGATGAAGAGATCAACAGAATGATGCAGATCCTGATCCGTCAAAGCAAGAACAATCCTATCTTGTTAGGTGAACCTGGAGTTGGTAAAACGGCATTGGCTGAAGGTTTGGCTCAACGTATACAAGCCAGGGATGTTCCGCTGAGTCTGCAAAACAAGCGTTTGATTGCTCTGGATATGAATGCCCTGATCGCCGGTGCCAAATACCGTGGAGAGTTTGAAGAGCGCCTCAAAGCAGTAGTGGATGAGGTCAAAGAGAGTGGAAATATCATTCTTTTCATTGATGAGATCCATACCATTGTGGGCGCCGGAGCGAGTGAGGGGAGTATGGACGCTGCTAACATCCTTAAACCGGCGCTTGCCAGAGGTGAGTTACATACCATCGGTGCGACAACTTTGAAAGAGTATCGTAAGCATTTTGAAAAAGATACGGCCCTGCAAAGACGTTTCCAGCCGGTAGATGTTCCCGAACCGACGGTTAATCAGACACTTCAGATTCTTAGGGGTTTGAAAGAGCGTTTGGAGACACACCATAATGTGACGATTACGGATTCGGCTCTGGTTGCGTCCGCGAAACT
The DNA here is from genome assembly GCA_041562075.1 of Sulfurimonadaceae bacterium. Taxonomy (GTDB): domain Bacteria; phylum Campylobacterota; class Campylobacteria; order Campylobacterales; family Sulfurimonadaceae. The sequence goes on from JBFEYO010000048.1 coordinate 10,855, forward strand.
GTCTGAGCGTTATATCGCAGATAGGTTCTTGCCGGATAAGGCTATTGACCTTATTGATGAGGCTGCAGCAGAGTTGAAGATGCAGATCGAGTCTGAACCCCATGTGTTGGCACAGGTCAAACGTCTTATTTCTGAGCTTCAGGTAGAAAAAGAAGCGCTTAAGATGGAAGAGTCAGCTTCGAATACCAAACGTTTGGAAGAGGTGGAAAAAGAGTTGGCAGACGCTCAGGAAAAACAGCGTAGTCTTGAAGCGCAGTTTGAGAATGAGAAGTCTGTATTTGATAAGATCTCTCACATTAAAAACGAGACGGAAGCTAAACGCCGTGAAGCAGAGCAGGCGAAGAACAGTGGTGACTTTAACAAGGCAGCAGAGATCGAGTATGGGGATATTCCAAAGCTGATCGAAGAAGAAGCGGCACAGCAGGAGACATGGAAAAAGATGCAAGAAGAAGGTACGCTGCTGCGTAATTCCGTGGATGACAATGCCATCGCTTCTATCGTGAGCAAATGGACGAAGATCCCTGTACAGAAGATGTTGCAGGGTGAAAAAGAGAAGATCTTGCATATTCAGGATGAACTGGACAAAGAAGTCATTGGACAGCAGAAGGCAACCTTTGCAATCTCCCGTGCGATCAAACGTAATAAGGCAGGATTATCGGACAAAGATAGACCAATCGGCTCCTTCTTGTTCCTGGGACCAACCGGGGTGGGTAAGACCCAAACGGCCAAGACCTTGGCGAAGTTTCTATTTGATTCATCGGAGGCGATGGTACGTATCGATATGAGTGAATACATGGAGAAACATGCAGTTTCCAGACTGGTAGGTGCACCTCCGGGATATGTGGGATATGATGAAGGTGGTCAATTGACCGAAGCGGTACGCCGTAAACCTTATTCGGTGATCTTGCTGGATGAGATCGAAAAAGCGCATCCGGATGTATTTAATATCCTTTTACAGGTACTTGATGACGGTCGATTGACGGATAACAAGGGTGTCGTAGTCGACTTTACCAATACGATTATCATCCTTACCTCCAATATCGCTTCGGATAAGATCATGGAGGGTGCTGAAGACGAGGTTGTATTAAACGAGTTAAAGTCACACTTCAAGCCGGAGTTTTTAAACCGTCTGGATGATATGATTGTCTTTAATCCTCTGGGTCTAGATCAGATCAAGGGTATCGTAGAACTCTTCTTTGCAGAGATCCAGGAGAAAGTACAAGAACGCGATATTCAGTTGCAGCTTAGTGATGAAGCCAAGGCTTTTATCGCCCAGGCAGGATTTGATCCGGTATATGGAGCAAGACCATTAAAACGTGCGCTTTATGAGATGGTGGAAGATCGTTTGGCAGACCTTATTCTTTCAGGGGAGATCGAGGAAGGAAGCCGTGTTTCCTTTGAGGTGGAAAATGATGAATTTGTTGCGAAGGTTTCACAATAAGTTCACCAAGCTGATGTATAATTAAGCCATGAAAAAAATAGTACTTTTAATTGTAATGACCTATACATTATGGGCTTGCACGGGTGATTGTCTCACCTGTCATCCAAACCTTGTTCCTACTATCAACGAAGATCAGCGCCATAAACCTATGCTGACGTGTATCAACTGTCACTCTGCAGATCCTAATAAGATGGCGGATTGCGGCTCGGACTGCTTTGCCTGTCATCCCATGTCCAAGATCAACGGGCTGGGAGTGAAGGAGCATGAAGTGATTCAAGGATGCAGGGATTGTCACGTCAAGATGAAGGAAGAACTTTTCGGTATCCCTGAAACGGGACAATCAACCCTTAAGGATTCACTGTTTCAGTTAGACTAGGATTCTCTTCACTAGCACTGATGGTAAACTCTTTTGAACCCAGGATACGATTATACCTATCGGTGATAATGACTCTCCAGTGACCGAGATACTCCTGTTTATTGTGCAGGCTTTTATAGACCCAGGTTCTGAAGCGTTTGGCTGGATGGACCTTCTGTTCAACGCTGATCACTTCTCCCAGGCTTTCATGATACCAATGGTAGGTGACGGTCTCTTCTTGCAGTACATCTGTAAAATCCAAAAAGCAAAAGACCTTGTCTTCTGAGAGCTTAAACGCTTGAGTGGGCATGATAGGTGTACGATCGATGACATCCTTGGCGATTTCAAGTTGATTAAGCGTGAGAGGCTTTGGCCGCATTGGAAGATTAAAGCCTTTTTTATTAAACTCTATCTCTTGAATTTTTTCTTTGAGCACAAGACTTTGTTTACCCGTTTCAAGGCTTAGTTGGTAGTGCTCTTTGAGATCCTTGATCTTATTACCGGTAAGATCGTCAAACTCCCATTCGATATTCTCTATCAGGCAGAGATTACA
>JBFEYO010000049.1:0-13144 GCA_041562075.1 Sulfurimonadaceae bacterium
ATCTTGTTGGCCATCTCCTTTTGAGAGATCTTTTTACCCATGTGCTCGGATTCGACAGCATTATGAAGAATATTGAACACATCAACCAAATCCATAGGAAAGAGTTTATAGGAATTAAACTTAAAGTATACAAATATACGTGTATAAAATACGTAAAATATTTTAATATATAAATTAATATGTGTAATTTATACACATTAAAGTATTGATTATAATTATAAATGTATGTAAAATATTTATTATAGTATAAATAATACGGTTTATCGTATAAATTTTTTATAAGAAGTAAGAATACTGAACTGTAGTGTAAAGCGGATAATGTAAAATGGAGTGATCAGGGAAGGGTAAAAAGGGAGGGCGTATCTAGATCTCTAGAGATACGCCTACGGGTTCTAAAATGATATGGTCTTCACTTTTTTTAAGATAGAAAGGTTCAAAGGTTTTAGCCTCTTTGGTGCGATAGATCAGGGAGCTCTGCTTTTCAGGGATGGAGAACTCAATGGTATTGAGACCATCAACCGGTGCCATAATGGTGATGACGGCATCGAAGTGACACAGCTTGATGGCACTGATTTCAGCTTCTTTTTTTTGCAGCGCTTCTTTAAGTTCGGGGAGTTTGTCTGCGGAATGCTTTTTGGCATCTTCATATTTCCATACCAGGTCCTCTCTCTCCTCATCCAGAAACTGCAGCTTACTTTGCAAGACGGGAAGCTTCCTGTAATCAATGACAAAATGATTGTCTTCTCCCAGTATACGCTCTATCGTGATACTTTTAGAGGCAAATACCTTGAGGTTGTGTTTAAGCGAATTAATCGTGACATGCTCTGCACAGACCTGACCCCCCAAGGCGGCATTGATCTTGACATGGGTGGCATAGACCGTTCCGCCCTCGAGGGAATTGATCTCGGCTTTATGACAGCGCAGGGTGCCTTTGTGACGGTTGATCTTGGCATTTTTTGAGGTGACGAAGGCATCATTATGGGTCGCTCCGTCGATGAGGACATCTTTCGCTTCCACTCTGGACTTTGCACCGATATGTCCCGTGATATGTATAGATTCGGAGATAAGCTCCACCCCTTCTCCTACACTGTCTTTGGTCACATCGGTCTGGGAGATGACAACGGAGACTTCATTCTCTTCTTTCTTCGTCAGTTTTCCTTCTACCTTCTTAAGGGTCTCCATCACGATTTTATTGGAGATGCTCAGGGTGTTGTTCAGGGTACTGACAAAGCCTCTTTTCTTGGAGTAGTAACGGATCTCATTACTACTCTCCTGAATAGAGATGGTCTGCTTGTCGATCTGATATTCAATCTTGGCCAGATTATTACTTTTACCGTGGGAGATGCGTTGACCCATCGCATTGAGCCCTGCATCCCCATAGATGGGCTTAATATAGGTAATGATCAGCTCAGAGCCCTCTACTTCGGAGACTTTTTCACCCTGATTTTTCTCTTTGTAATGGTTGATGACCTTACTTGGCTCAGAGATAATGGGATCGATCCCTTCAAAGAGTAGGATGGAAGCCTCTTTGGTAAACCCGTTCTTATAGATATCAAGGACAAAGCTTTTGAGGTCTTTCACCATCGCGGAAGAGAAGAGGTTGATAAGCATACGTTTGGAGGCTTTGATCTTGTTGATCTCGGTATACAGAAGCTTTAGCATCTCCTCTTGGGTATAGTCCTTCAGGGGGAGGTCAGAATCAGTGGAGATGACCATGATGGGGTAGGTGGAAAACTCCCCCATCTCTAAACGGTACTTCAGTCTGATCGGTTTTTTCTTCCGGGCATGGATCTTGATCTTGTAGATCTGTATAAAACGAACATGGTCACTAATGATTTTTTCGGAGGAGTCGTACTCCTTTTTATAATCGTCATGGTACTTTATAAAGGAGTCCAGGTGACAACTTTTAAAGTAGGTCTGTACCCCTAGAAGCGTATAATCCAGTTTCTCCATCGGATAACCGTACTGATCCGCGAATTCCTTCATGGAGAGGGGAATGTTTTTCGTATGGATGATATTCTTGTTCTCTGCCACTGTATGCCTATGGTGTTGCTAAGAGATCACTATAATCGAAGCGGTCAAAGTCAAGGTAAAAGAGACCATCTTTAAGGAGTACGCGCGAGTCTACTCCGAAGGCTTCGGCAAAACGGCGTTTGATTGTTTTGCGCTGGGATGATTTCAGACCCAAAGAACGCAGGTACTTTTTGAGTTCAACGGGAGTGGCTTTGGTCTGAATCTCCGCTTCCAGGTTGGCTTCGGCATCACTGTTTGGCACCCGCTTGATCGTAATAGCCTCGGTAGTGTCACTCTCTTTGATCAGAGCGCTCTCTTGCATCAGTTTGGTATTGATAAGCTCGAGAATGTTCTTAAGCTGGGCATCTTTATCGGTATATACTTTTTCCAGACGGATACGTTCATCTTTGAGAAGCTGCTCTTTTTCACTGATAAGCCGGTCGATCTTAGCCTCCAGGGATTCGATCTTCATCTTGAGGTATTTATTCTCTTTTTGATAAAGGTTTATGACCGTGGCCACGGTGGTCTTCACCGCAGGTTTGGGGGAAGGTGTTTGGGGTGAAGAGGTCTTGTGTTGTTCGGAAGGCTCATCTTCTTGGAACGGAACCTGATGCTTTGGGACGACAATATAGGTGGTGTCATTCTCAATAATGTAATTAAGGCGGTTCCGTCTAAGGCGGGATTGTACCATCTCGGGGGAGATACTATAGGCTTTGGCATACTCTTCTATGGTAAAACGCATACTAATCCTTATCGATAAGAAGTGAATTGAAATTGATGTTAGGAGGGTTGATCACACTCCCTTTTCTTAGCCAGACAAGATAGCCCGACCAGGTGTTCTCATGTTTATCTCTAAAGCTTTGCAGACGTGAACGTTTGAATTCCTGTTCAAGTAGCAAGGCTTCAAAGTCGGGATACAGGTCCAAAAAGTTTCTAAAGGAGGCATAGGCATCTTTGGAGATAAAGACCGTACTGATGGAGTAGTCTCTGTGTTCGAGGTAACGGGCACAGTGGTTGAGTCCGTCACCTATATAGTTAGTATGTCCCAGGATGTCTGTAAACTCGTAGATACGTCCGGTATGTACGGCAATACGGGTACCTTTAAAGTAGGGAAGTTTTGCAGAGATCAGTTCGGAAAAATGGTTGAAAGAGAGAGCGAGGATAGTGCCAAAACCTTTCATTCTCGGATTAAGGATACAGTAGAACCCATCCCCTGTAGAGATAAACCCAAGCACCATTTGGGAGAGCTTCATATCCGAATTGGAAAGAAGTTTTTCCAGCATACGTGTAAAACTCATGGTCATATATTCAATCAGTTCCAGTTGTTGACGGGATGTAAGCTGTGTAAAACTGATGATATCCACAAGTACAATATCCGTATTGTAATTGCGAGAAGGTGCCTTTGCCACGTACTGCCCTCGAGACTAATTTTGTAAATAATAGTATGTTTAACTATAAAAAGAACTAAAAGGGTATCGATTTGTGTTAATATGACCCAATTGAAACATTTTTAAGGAATAGTTGATGAAACGCAGAACGAAGATATTGGCGACGGTAGGTCCTGCAAGTCATGATGTAGAGAGTCTGGAAAAATTAATTCGTGCAGGGGTGAATGTCTTTCGTTTGAACTTCTCCCACGGTACTCATGAAGATCATGAAAAGGTTTTAAAGAATATTCGAACGGCAATGAGCAACTGCGGTTGGATCGTAGGTGTCTTACAGGATATTTGCGGTCCCAAAGTGCGTGTAGGTACATTAAAAGCACCGTTTGAGCTTAAAACAGGGGATAAGCTTGTCTTTATGCGAGAAGAGATCGAAGGGTATCAGGAGTCAGAAGACCGATATGTGCTCAGTATTAACCAGCCTTCTATTCTGGGGCTAATGAAGGTTGGTGAGTACATCTATCTGTATGACGGGCGTATTCGTGTGAAGGTGGATGAGGTGGCAGATGATGCGGTGATGGGAACGGTAGAGAATGATGGCGTTCTGGCCTCAAACAAGGGTGTGAACTTTCCAAATACCAAGATCAATATCAATGTTTTAACGGATAAAGACAAGGAAGATATGCTCTGGGGGATTAAGAATCAGGTGGATTTTATGGCGATCTCCTTTGTACAAAATGCAGAGGACATGCGTCAGGCCCGCGCAGTCTTGGAGGAGAACGGGGGGAGCCAGGACCTTATCGCCAAGATCGAGAAGTTTGATGCGGTAGAGAATATTGATGAGATCCTGGAAGAGAGTGACGGACTGATGGTCGCCCGCGGCGACCTGGGTATAGAGGTGCCTTACTTTACGGTTCCAACGATTCAAAAGACCCTGATCAAAAAAGCCAATGCCGAGGCAAAGCCTGTAATTACGGCGACACAAATGCTGCTCTCCATGACGGAGAATGAGGTGGCCACACGGGCAGAGATCTCGGATGTGGCCAACGCAGTTCTGGATGGCACCGATGCGGTGATGCTTTCAGAGGAGACGGCTATCGGTCAAAATCCTGTGCTTGCCGTAGAGACGATGTCCAATACCATTATCCAGGCGGAGACGGTCTATCGCTACAACAAGCTGCATGAGTACCCCAATAGAGATGACAAGGATATCATCGATCTGGCGACGACCCACTTGGCCACCAAACTTCACTCCAATGGCATTCTGGCCTTGACGACCTCGGGGATGTCCGCTAAAAAGATGGCGCGATATCGTCCAAGTGTAGATATTCTGGCGATTACCCATAATGAAAAAGTGGCCCGTCGGCTTACTTTGGTCTGGGGTGTTGCTCCGGCCTTTTCCGTACGAAAGAACAAGTTTGAACTGATGGTGTCCGAGGTGATGAATAAGGGGCTGGAGAGCGGTTTTATCAAAAAAGAGAATACCTATATCATCACGGCGGGAGACCCGGTGGGTGTTCCTGGAACGACCAATAATATTCGGATATTAAAAGAGCTTGAGATTGAGTATTTCGCTTCTTTGAGCCGTAAAAAGAAGAAGAAAGACGACAGTACGGCCAGCCTATTTTAATTCCTTCAAACTTCATTTATATTATAAGTGCTATCATGGTACATATGATTAGGGCTGCATAGCCGCTTATCGCTGCTTCTTAGCCCGCCAAGGAGTGTGGTGATGGAAAAAGAACTCTTAGAAATGTGCGGATACAAAGATGATGAAAAGGGCCGTCAACTTGTGAGTGAAGTCAAGAGCAATTACCTTCATTTTGAGAAGGTCGTAGAAGCATTAACTGACTTGAAACCCTTTTTAGACCATAGTGATTATTACCTTTCATTGCGCAGCGGTCACCATATGATCAAGATCAAAAATGACCTTCTGGATCAGGACGATTTTGTGACTCTGGACGCGGAGATCCTTGTATGGGCTAATGAACATGATATTGAACTGCAAGAGGAACCGGGGCAAATTTTAATTTTAGGATGTCGTTCAGACGATTAGGGAGAAATATATAAAACAGTTGGTATGGATGGGTCTTTTAGGGGCGATGTTGCTACAGGCACGGGATATTACCCCCTTCATCGAAGACTTTAAGGCAAAAAAATATAATAGGATCTGTGATAAGGGAGGAAAACTTTTTTATGGCGGATATCGGGATGAGAATTTTGTCTCCTTAGTTGGGGTTTCCTGCGCAAAGGTGGACAGGATCAATATTCTTGGGATGTTGCAACGATCGTTGGTAGAGACACCGTCTTCGCGTGAAAACGCCTCTTACTTTTCGACACTGATCTTGCAAAAACGTCTGATCTATCAATTTATGATCGATGATTTGGATCTACAGCATCTAAGACTGCCGACGTCTACCCATCTGCTTTCGCGTGTCTTTGAGCATTTGAATGCCGGTCAGTTTGAGGTTATCTCGGAAGAACCCAAACTGGTGGAGATCAATTCCAACGGACGACGTATTATCCTCTCGGTCTCCGATGATACTCCACGAAAGGTCCTTATAGACGAATATACTGCCAGCGGTGAGCTTGAGCGCCATTGGTATCAATAAGCTGGCCTAATAACTTTCTTCCTGCACCGATTTTGGAATAGATATCACAAAGCAGGCGCCTGTCTGGGAGCTTTCTGCCAGTTTGATCGTCCCCTTAAGGTGTTGGGTCACCAGGTTGTAAGTGATGTTCAGACCAAGACCGGTACCACCCTTATTACGTTTTGTCGTAACAAAGGGTTCAAATATTCTATCTGAAACCGATGCATCAATACCCTTCCCGTTATCAAAGCAGGTGATAATGACATTGTCTTCTTGCTGACGGGTCTGAAGGGTAATAACTTTTTGCACATTCCCTTCAAAGGCATGAACGATGGCATTTTGCAAGAGATTGATAATAATCTGGGCGATAGCTCCGGGATAAGAGTGCATATGAATTTCATTTGCTTCCAGTTCCAGATTGAGTGTGACATGATTATGCTTGAGTTCGTTATGAAAGGTGGAAATGACCTCCTTTATATAATCGTTAAGTTCAAAATGGCGAATATCTTCGGAGCTTTGGTCAACGGAAATCTTTTTGAAGTTTTTAATCAGTACGGCAGCTCTATCCAGGTTTTTGATCAAAATCTCATCGGCATCACGCATATCGGTAATGGCATTCTCAAGATCGCTTTTACTCAGTCGATTCTCTGCAATGGCCGCTTCGAGATTATTTAACTTTGTCTTGAAGATAGAGGCGGCGGTGATAGAAATTCCCAGTGGGGTATTGACCTCATGGGCAACTCCGGCGACCAATCCGCCCAAAGAGGACATTTTCTCCGCTTCAATCAATTGCACCTGCGTATTTTGCAGGGTCTGTAGGTTTTCTTTTAGGGACTCCCTGTACTTTTCTTCACTTCCCACAAAATAGTAAAAGAGTGCGAAGATGATGAAAGAAAGGGTCACAATATTCAAGGTGAAAAAGAGGGTGCTGATCCCTTGAGGGACTTCAATGAGTTCCATCTGCGTAACGGAATTGTCAATCAAGCCACTGATAATAATGAGGATGATATAGAAGATAAACCAGCTAATAATGGTCTGATGATGTTTGAAGGTAAAGGCCCCAAGAATAGCAAGGATGGACCAGAAGACCTGTGCACCGCTAGAGACAAATCCTCCTAACGAGATCTGAAATAAAAACGGAAGCATCAGACTGATAAACAGTTGTACCGTCTGAGCCAGGTGAAAGTTTTTTGAAAAATTAAGGTAGATAAAATTGATGAGTGTGATGAGTACATAACCAAAGGGTACGGCTGCTTGCAGAGGGAGTCCTGATATAAGGGCGATACTTCCCCAGGTGAGACCGCCAAGGCTCATAAAGGTTCCGATAAAAATCAGAAAACTGTGCTGGCGTTTTTCATCATCAGTATCACTCTCCTGATCAGCAAGCGAAAAGATAAAATTGATGACGTCCTTGATCACAGCATCTCCTAAAACATTAGTTTATCTTATTATATAGACTTTGGGGTATGAAATCAAGAGTGGTTGAGATGAAGGGTGTTTTAATTTGTAGAAGGAGTAGAAATAGTGCCTGAAAGAAGAGACTTATTTATAGAATCTTATGGTAGTATTCGTCCAAAAAAGAGGGACTATGCCGTTAAAAAACAAGATTGTGATCGGATTGATGCTGATAGGCTCGGCCTATTTCATGTACGCAGGCTTTTCCATCCTTTTTCATGAGGGTGAACAAAAGAGCGAAAAGGTCGAGGCTCAAAGCTCCCTCGAAGCTCGCTGATAGGCGAGGATCATTGCCTTATTAAGTGCTTCTTGCGAGATATTTAAGCTCTGTAGCAGCGTGGAGATCTCACTGAAACTGTTGCGCTCCACCGCAAGGCAAAGTTGTAAGAGGTTGCCCAATACCCCTTTTTTTTCGGTGATCGCTTCACGGATACGATCCTCAAGATCCATTTGGCTAAATATCGTCTCATAACTGCTTTGAAAAATAGCTTCTGATAGAGATAGTACTCCCACCAGGTAAGCAGAAGCAGTGAAGTTCTCTCCCGAGGATCGCGGGGTGGCAAGGGCAAGTTCGTACATCAGTGAAGCTCTGGATTTGGCGATCTTCCCTAAGGTGGCGGTGATGTTCTCTCCTTTGATTTTGGTGTCGCGCTGGGCATAGATCATCAACTCAACCCAGTGACCGAGTTTTTCTCTTCCCAGTATGATCAGAGCCTGATCGATGGAAGAGATCTTCTCAACGCTATTGCCATGGTGCATATGGATAAACTTGAGCAGATTGATACTGAGGTAGGGGGTGGTGTTAAAGATTTCGAGGATCTCTTCAAGGGAAGCATCTCTTTTAAGCAGGTATAAGAGGTTTAAAAGCAGATGAATGTCCGGATCGATCATCTCTCTGATATAAAGTTTCGGTTTAGAAAAATAGTACCCCTCAAAAAAGTGGAATCTCTGTTGGCGCGCCCACTCATAATCCTCCTCATCTTCGACCTTCTCTGCAATACAGAGGAGATCCAGACCCTGTAGGTACTCAAGCATCTGCAACACGGTATCTCTGGCATTATGGCGGATATCGATCTTGACATAGGAGACATAGGGGAAGACCTTTTGGACGTTGTAAACAAAGTCCTCATCGGATTTATAATGATTGATGGCAAATTGGTATCCCTTGGAGTGCAGGGTCTGTATACGTTTGATTAATGCATCATCAATAATGGAGTCTTCCAGGATCTCCAATATAAAGTGTTTTTCGCTGATAGAGTAGATAAGATCATCGAAGATCGCTTTTTCATCGACTTTGATAAAGGCGGGTTTGAGTTCGGTGAGGCTTTTGAGACCGATATAATTCAGGGCATTGACCAAGACCCTGGCGGTGGCTTTGATATTATCATCCACCAGCGTGTGGTTAGCATCGGTGGAACGGTGCAATAGTTCATAGGCGAAGACTTCTCCGCTGCCATTCATGATGGGCATGCGGCCCAGATAGACGGATAGTTCCATAAAATCCCCTTTGTGAATATATGATAGGGGCTTGTGTATTAAACTACATTAAATTTTTCAACTTAACTTTAGAAGGGAATTGCATCGTGACACAATGCAGGCTTCCGTGTTGGCGGATCAGGGTAGAGCAATCAACAGGGATGATCTGACGATCCGGGAAACACCCTTGCAGGGTAGAGATCGCCTGTTTGTCCCGGGGATCATTATAGACAGGGAGGAGGACTGCTTGATTGAGAATAAGGAAGTTGGCATAGGTCGCAGGCAGGCGCTCTTCTTCGTCATAGATCGCACGGGTAAAGGGTAGAGGGATCAGGGTGAAAGGGTTGTCGTCTTGGTCTTTGAAGCTCTGCAGCTGTGCTTCCATCTGTCGTAGGGCCTCATAATGTTCGTCGGCAGGGTCCTTACATTGAAGATAGGCAATAGTCGATGGATCGACAAAACGTGCCAGGGTGTCGATATGTGAATCGGTGTCGTCTCCGCTAAGGTATCCATGCTCCAGACAGAGGATATGCTCTACTCCAAGCTGCCTTTTAAGATAGCTCAGACTTTCGTCCCTGCTTAGGTCATTTCGGTTGGGATTAAAAATACATTCGGAAGTGATAAGAAGCGTTCCCTTTCCGTTACTCTCTATGCCTCCACCCTCGAGGATAAAGTCAAGTTGCTGTATGGGGGCATCATAATAATCGCCAAGTCTTTGGGTAAGGAGATTATCAAGCGCTGCATTAAATTTCCCGCCCCAGGCATTAAAGGTAAAATCCAAAAGTAGGGGTGAGTCATTTTCATACACGCAGATGGCCGAGCAGTCCCTTGCCCAGGTGTCATTGCTTGGGGCCTGTACAAGATGCAGGCGTTTATTTGCTTCAAACTTCGAGCGAACATACTCGATATCATGGCATACGACCAGACAATCTTGATAGTCGATAACGGCATTGATTATAGCAATAAAGTTGGCTTCGGCTTCTTGCAAGTAGTTTGCCCAATCACTCTGTGCATGGGGGAAGATGATCTGTATAAAAGATTGTTCTTCAAATTCGGCAGGGAGTCTTCTCAATTAATTTTCCTTTGATATAATGCGCTCATGTCTTATATTCAGCTCAGTAAATCAGCACTCTTTCATAATCTTGACATTATCGCGCAAAAAACCGCAGATAAAGCTAAAATCGCTCTGGTTTTAAAGGATAATGCCTACGGCCACGGATTGGTCGAAGTGGCACAGATGGCTCAGGAATACGGTATCAGTAGAGCAGTAGTTCGAAGGGAAGAAGAGGCCAAGAGCATTGCCGGGTATTTTGAATATATTTTGATCCTCTCTCCGCGCTTTCCTGTATCCCCCGAAGATACCTTCGTCTATACGATCAATAGTGTCGATGATATTCATAAGTTTCCATCGGGAAGCAGGGTAGAACTGAAGGTGGACACGGGGATGCATCGTAACGGTATTCCTATGAATGAGGTGGATAGTGCCATTGAAAAGATCCGTAACAGAGGTCTTCTCCTTGAAGCCCTTTTTACCCATCACCGATCGGCTGATAGCATGAGCGGGGAATGGTTCTGGCAGAAAAAGAACTTTGAGACAATCAAGAAGCGGTATAGTGGATTACGGTTTCACTCCTGTAATTCGGCGGCCCTGTTTCGCGAGCAGCATTTCGATGAGGATATGGTACGTGTAGGGATCGCTGCCTATGGGTGTTTGCAGATGGATAGAGGATTTGAGCAGACGGGACTGAAACCCATCCTCTCACTCTATGCCAACCGTATAAGTAGCAGGGTGCTCTCAGAAGGAGAACGCGTAGGGTATAACGCTACCTTTGAAGCACAAGAAGAGGTCCTCATCAGTAATTATGACCTGGGATATGCCGATGGTATCTCAAGACGTTTGTCAAATAATTACCAGACCCCTGACGGAAATCAACTGGTGGGTCGGGTCTCCATGGATAACAGTTCCTACCTCTGTGATAAAGATGAGCTGTTGATCTTCGATGATGCCAGTGAGATCGCAGCTTATTGTGATACGATCTCTTATGAGGTACTGACCTCCCTTGCCGCATCTATTCCCCGATATATCGTATAGATGTCCGAAGAGACCTTAGAGATCCTTTACCGGGATGAATATATCGTTGCGATTAATAAGCCCTCAGGGCTTTTGGTACATCGTTCCTGGATAGACAAGGACGAGACCCGCTTTGCCATACAGATGCTGCGTGATCAGATCGGTCAATATGTCTATCCCGTCCATCGTTTGGATAAACCGACCTCCGGCGTGTTGCTCTTTGCCCTAAACAAAGAGGTGGCACGCGGACTTTCAGAGCAGATGCAGGCCGGGGAGTTTAAAAAAGAGTATATTGCCGTCGTGAGGGGATATACACCGGAGTCTGAGAGAATAGATTACCCTTTAAAAGAGGTCCTGGACAAGATGACCGATGCCAGGGCAAGAAAAGATAAAGAAGCTCAAGAGGCGATTACCCTGTATGAGAGACTTGATCAGGTGGAGCTTCCCTTTAGTGTCGGCCGCTATCCAAGTACGCGTTATTCCCTGGTAAAGCTGAACCCCCAGACCGGACGCAAGCATCAGCTGCGACGTCATATGAAACATATCCTGCATCCTATTGTCGGAGATACCAAGTATGGACGTGGAGAGCACAACCGTTTTTTCAGAGAGCAGTTTGGGTGTCATCGACTGCTTTTGCATGCCTCAAGGTTATGTGTAAATCATCCGGTGACTAAAGAAGCACTTGAGATTAAAGCAGGAGTGGATGAGGTCTTCAAAAAGACCCTGCAGGCTTGCAAGCTTTGTTATCACGAGTCAAAATAATGCTTTTTCTTGACATATGTCAAGAACTTTCCTTTCTTTCTTGTTTATACTGCCGCCATCAGAACTCAAAGGAATAGAAAATGAATCCAAACACTATAGCAATCATCAAATCAACGGCCCCCGTGATCAAAGAACATGGCGAAGCCATCACCTCGGCAATGTATAAACACCTCTTTGCGGCGCACCCAGAAGCTGAGGCACTGTTCAAGGACGCGACCCCTGATCAGTATAAAAAACTCGCTGCCATGGTTTATGCCTATGCAGAGAATATTGATAACCTTCCAGCCTTAGAAAAGGGGGTGGACAAGGTAGCCAATATTCACGTCAATACGGAAGTCAAACCGGAACATTACCCATGGGTAGGCGAAGCGATTCTGGCAGCGATCAAAGAGGTGCTGGGAGAGAATGCCACAGACGAGATCTTAGAGGCATGGAAAGAGGCTTTCTTCTTTCTGGCCGATGTCTTTATCTCCAAGGAACAGGCCATCTACGCCAGCCGAGCTTCTGAGTCCGTCTAGGATCTAGATCAGGCGTCTGGCCTGCCAGTAGTTGTTCTTCCAGTATCCGCTATACATGGTGGAGACAATAACCCCCTTGCTCGTAGAAGCGTGCACGAATTTCCCTTTTTCCAGATAGATGCCTACATGACGCACATTCGGCCCGGTCTTAAAAAATACCAGGTCCCCCGCGTGGAGTTGGTTGATATAGACCCGTTTGCCCTGTTTGACCTGATCTTTGGTTGATCTAGGTAGGGTGATATTAAAGACCGATTTATAGGCTTTATGCACAAATCCGGAGCAATCCACCCCATTTTTGGAAAGCCCTCCATATCGGTAGGGTGTACCCTTCCATCCATAATATTGCGCATATAAACGCTTGAGTGTGGATTGATTCCCCGTGTATTTGGCAGGAGTTTGGCTCTGTTTATAGCTTGTCTGATCCGGTTTGGGGTTTGGCTGGGGTTTGCGAGAACATCCGCTCAAAATGAGCAGTGTCGTAAGAACGAGTAGTAGATATTTCATAACACCATCTTAACATAATCTACAGATGGGGTTTTTCCCGTGAGGTCAAGACAAGCACGGCGGCAAAACTCAACAGTGTTATACTTAAAGTAATGAGAACGGATCCCATAGACACCTCCTGGATGATAGAGAAGTCTACAGATATTATGTGTGGGAATTGTGGATCAGGAGATCTTGATAATGGCCTCGGAGAAGATCACCCCGTCGATGCCTTCGGAAGCGACTTCTTCGATCTCGTCTTCCTCTTGGATCTGTACAAGGACTTTGGCATCAAAGAGGTAGTGGTCCGCCGCATTTTGGATACGTTTGGCAATATTCTGAGGTACGATAAGGTATTTGGCTTCCAGGTTTTCACAGATGACTGCTTCTTTC
>JBFEYO010000050.1:0-13106 GCA_041562075.1 Sulfurimonadaceae bacterium
CTCAGACCCAAAGGATGCAGGGCCTTATCGGCATCCAATTGGGAGATTCCCCACATCACCATGATGGATAACAAGGCAAAAGCCATCTGTCTCATCGCAAAGTGAAAAGGGTTGTAATCGAACAAAATGACGATATACGATGAGAGTGAATAAGAGAGAACGATACCTATGGTAATCAACAGTGTCACGGATAGGAATAACGATCGGTCTGTCATGCGTCAACTTCACTTCAATTTTGAATTGCGCCATTGTAACTTTCACTCACCTAGTTTTTAATTAAAAGAGTACAATTATATTTCGGCAGACAGACTCAATTATTGGTACAAAAATTGCTTGATTAAAATAATTCTAAGGAGAAAAAATGGGTATTCAACTGAGCAGAGCACATGAACTGATGAAACAGGCCCTTGATTACAGAGCTATTCGTCAGGACATGATCGCAGGTAACATCGCCAATGAAGACACCCCATTTTATCGCCCCAGAGATATCAGCTTCGAAAAGACCCTCCAGGCTGAGGCAAGAAAGATTTTTAATGAACCTCAGGCTCCGACACTTGAGCTGGCACAAACGGATGGTGCCCATTTTAAATCTACACAGAGTAATGACACAAGTATGGCACAACTCTATTACCGTGACGGGCATCTTGCCCGAAATGACGGAAATAGCGTTGATCTGGATGTTGAGACGACTGAGATGACAAAAAACTCCATGATGTTCCAGGGACTGACCGCCGCATTGAAAAAAGAAGCGGCCATCTTTAAAGCCGTCATTCAAGCCTCTGAAAGAACACAATAATAAATAAGGATCACGGATGAGCCAATTTTTAAACAGTTTTGATATTAGCGGATACGGACTCTCGGCACAACGTGCCCGGGTAAACGTCATCTCTTCCAACATCGCCAATGCACAGACGACCCGTACTGAAGAGGGTGGGCCCTATCGTCGCAGAGAGGTGATGTTTAAGGCTATGGATTTTAACAAAATTTTCAATGACAAACTGATGGAAAGCACCGCTGATAGCGGATATTCCGACCCCCTGGATGAGGGAGAGCTAAACAAAAAGGTTAATCCGCCGATTATGAGTGTAGTGGTTGACAAGATCATCCGTGATGATAAAGAACCGATGATGAAGTATGAACCGGGACACCCCGATGCCAATGCGGAAGGTTACGTCGCCTATCCCAATATCAATCCGGTGATTGAGATGGCCGATCTCATCGAAGCGACCCGTTCGTATCAAGCCAACGTAGCAGCGTTTCAGAGTGTGAAGACAATGGCACAATCTGCGATGAGTATTATTCAGGCATAAGAATAAAAATTAAGGTATAATAATAGTTATGAGTGATTTAAACAAAGTTTCCGGTCTTTCTACTGCTGATCTTCTTGGCAAAGCCAATGCCAAGAACCAAACCGGCAGTGAAGGATTCGCGGATGCACTGAAGCAATCCCTTAACGATGTTAATGAAATGCAAAAAAGCGGTGAAAAAGCAATGAGTGATCTCGCTACCGGTCAGGTTAAAGACCTGCACCAGGCTGCCCTTGCCATTGACAAGGCGGAGATCAGTATGAAACTGATGCTAGAAGTCAGAAACAAAGCGCTTAATGCTTATAAAGAGATCTCTAGAACACAGCTCTAGCTTCTCTCTTCACTGAAGCCGATATGGATTCACTCGGCAATCTTTACCTTCTCTATTTTCAAACCGCCTTTTTTGGTTTTGTTAGCCTTTTTTTCCTGTCTCATCTGAAGGTACTTGATCTTTTGCTCATCATTCAATACGGAAAGGATTTTCATCTGCGTCTTCTCTTTACAGGCTTTTAACTCTGCCCTATAGCTCTTGATCTTTGCCTTTTGCTCTACGCTCAGATTAAGTTGTGCATCCATAGGCCCCTGAGCAAATGCCAATGCCATCGGTAAACTCATCCACAATAGATATCTCATGCCCACTCCTTATCCAGACAGTATAACATAAAGCTATATCTCCCGCGTTCCCATTCCTATCTTTGTCGCCGTTAAAAATACATACTGTTTTCCCGTCAGCCTGACTCTGAACTTCTTCTGCTGCAGATATTTTTTACAAAACATCACATCACTATACAACATCCCCATCTCCGAGAAATGATAATTGGGCACCCGGGCTCCATAGATCACTTCTCCGTCTATCCAGCGACAATTAGGAAATCCGAGTATGATCGCTCCGTCTTTGCGCAGATAGTCTTGAACCAAAGACATAAAAAAGGGTTTGAAATCGATATTCGGACTTTGAAAGGTGCCGATCGAAATGACCAGATCAAATAGCCCCAGTTCCAATTCATCCAGTCGGTTGATATCATGCTCATAAAAATGGACATGTGCCTCACCAAAGCGCTGCTTCGCACGGGCAATGGCAGAAGCGGAATAATCGATCCCTACGAGCTCCATCTGTTTATAGCTGTCTTCATGTATGAGCATGCGTATAAGTTCAAACTCTTCTCCGCTGTTCACCCCAAGGTCCAACACCCGTTTGCGCGCACTTACTCCAACCTCTTCAAGGGCTTGTTTATAGGCCGCTAAAAATGCCGGCTCCTCATTCTTGTGAATACGGGAAAACTCCGAATCTATCCCGTACTTCTCACGCCCTTGTTCCTGGCTGTGGAATGAGTCCTGCTGATTCAGCTGTTCAAAACTCAAACGTACATGCTCCCCGTCAACGACACAGGGCGTCAACATACGGCACATTAAAGACTCTGCCAGATCCGACCAGGCCTTATACCCTCTGTAAAGATAAACTTTCCCCCCTATGCTCACCTCTTCACCGGCATATTTTCCCGGGGCCAGGTCCGGATTAAGCACCTCAAAACTCACACTGCAATCGTGTTGTAATGCTTCTTTCAACCACTCGGATATAGTGAGCATTGATTCCTTATGAAAACGCATCAAGGAAGGGGGTCTCGCATCGGAAATTCCAGCATGATATTTTGAATCACCTTGGTGATATAAGCCCGGCGCTCCTGCGGGGTGTCATACTCTTTAAGCACATCCCTCGCTACTCCTCTCCATACGATCTTATTGTCTCTGGGGTTCAAAGCATCGATGATCAAGGTTCCTCTCGTATACTCATAAGTGCGCGTCGTGGCCATCATATGCCCGCTATAACCATATCTTCCAAATCCGACCATCACATAATCCCTATCGATATCCTTGATATTTTCCACATTCGCATGAAAGACAAAGACAAGATCCGCATCAGCCCTGTCACTGCTTATATATGATCTTGCCTCAAGCTCCTGTTGCAATGCATCTATGACCCTGTCACTAAATAGCGTATCCTCTCCCTCTTTGACAGGATGTACGATGACAAATCGTTCTTGGGAAGCCAGGTCAAAATCAGGGTCATAATCTACCTCTACCTTCAAGGAAGAGCATCCCACTAACAAAAACATTCCCAACAATAGCATCCATCTTTTTATCATCGGCTCATCCTTCTTATATCGGCACTCTTTATTACGGTATTTTAACAATATTCCGTTACAATTGCAGAAAATAATAGAAGTCCTATGAGCAATCGAAGTAAATCCAAGAAAATATTAGTCCTATTTCTTTTCCTTATCACCGGGTTTATCTTTTTTCTAAGCTCCCAACTCTATACCGTCATCCATGAGCGCCATCTTCCCTCAAAGTTCACCTCAAATGAGACCCGTGCCGAGCGAGGAGAGATCATCTCCGCCGATGGGTATCATATCGCTACTACCCAGCAGCTCTATAAAGCAGTAGTAGACACACGTAATATCGACCCGGACAAAAAAGAGCTCTTTGTCAAACTCTTCTCCATCTATAGCGGGATCAGTGAAAAAAATATCCATAAACGTTTAAAATCCCGTAAAGGAAGCGTAGTCCTTTCCTACCACATCGATCCTCAGGCAGCTCAATACCTTAAGAATCTGGCCTATCGTCTACGACGGATGAAGGTCTTTGTGGAGTATACCCGTCCCAATGGACGCACTATTCTGCACGGCTTGAATATCCTTCCCAGCGGTGAGCAGCGTATCTATCCCTATAATGACCTGCTGACACCGATCGTAGGTTATATCCATAAGGTAGAAGACGAGTCATATACCCGTGTCCAGGGGGTCAAAGGCATAGAAAAAAGCTTTGAGTACGCCCTGAATGCCCAAGAGGATGGTAAACAGTTCGGTCCCCGCGACGTCAATAACTATATGATCTTAAACAAAAAGTCTTACACCAAACCCGATGTAGACGGACTTAACGTTGAATTGACCATCCCTGTCACCTTGCAAAAACGGGTGGAAAAGACATTAACTAAGATGCGGGAAAAACTGGATGCTGATGAGATTATGGCTGTCGTAATGGAGTCATCTACCGGAAAGATTCTCTCTTTGGCAAGTTCCAATCGCTTCACTCCCGATCATATCCGCCGCGAGGACTACCCCTCTTTAAATGCTAATGTGATCGAATACAGTTTTGAGCCGGGTTCCGTACTCAAACCTATTATTTTTTCCCTGCTGCTGGAGCATAAGCTCGTCAATCCCTACGACCTGGTCAATGGTCATAACGGACGCATGAAACTGGGACGAAAAATCATCACCGATGAGCATAAGTTCCAATGGCTAAGTGCGGAAAACGTCATTGTACACTCCTCCAACGTGGGTATCGCCCAGCTCGCGCAAAAGCTTCCTGCTTTGGACTACTACCAGGGGCTTATTGACTTTGGTTTTGCACAAAAATCAGGGCTTAGCCTCCCCTATGAAAAACAGGGTTCCGTACCGGCTATCAACCGGCTAAAAAGTGAAATCTATAAGGCGACAACCTCTTATGGATATGGGCTGAACGTCAATGTGATGCAGATACTCAAAGCCTATAATGCTTTTAATAACCGTGGTCGTACACTCCAACCCTATTTTGTCAACAAACTTATCGATATGCACGGAAACACCCAGGAGATGGCCCCTCAGGGTTCCGTTCAGATCATCTCTCAATCCACCGCTGAACGCATGAAAAAGATCATGATCAAAACCGTCAAAGAGGGAACCGGTGTGGGAACCAACATCGACGGGCTTGAGATCGGAGGGAAGACGGGAACCGCTCATATCGCCGAACAAGGGAAATATGTCAATAAATACAATACCTCCTTCTTTGGATTTGCCAATGATACGGAACATAAATATACCATCGGTGTCACGGTCGTTCAACCCAAAGCCAACCACTTTGCCTCTTTGACCGCCGTGCCTACCTATAAACAGATCGTCGACTTACTGGTCGAGTTCGACTACCTGCATCCGAAACCCTAACCCCACTTAATGACACTCCCCTTTCTAACTGTAAGCGCAGAGTATCTTGCGCTATAGTATAATAAATCATATACGCGATCAAAGGAGACCTCGTGCAGCGCCTTTTCCTATCCATATGTACCTTACTCAGTTTATGCAGTCTCTCTAGTGCTGAGACCTGGGGTGAGACCAATGTCCAGTTTCTCTATGGAAACGACTTCGACATCCTCATAGGAGGAGATAGCATTCCAAATGGAGAGATGCAGACCATCACCCTCGAACACGCAGGAGGATGGGCCTACGGAAAACATTTCTTTTTCTGTGACCTTAGCTCGGCCGATTTTGCTTCAGGAAAAAAGCATAAGGTCTACGCAGAATGGGCTCCCAAACTGGACCTCTCCAAAGTCACTAAAAAAGATATATCATGGGGCATTATCAAAGAGACCTATCTGGCGGGAGAGATCAACCAGGGGGATGACTTTAGAGCCTACAACCTTGGTATCGGACTGGGCCTTGATCTCAAGGGCTTTGACTTTTTTGACCTGAACCTGTTTCATCGAAAAGACAATTATAATGCACCTACTTTCCAGATCACCCTAGCCTGGAAAAGCCATTTTGAGCTGCTCAGCCTACCTCTTGTCTTCGGAGGATTTTTGGATTATTACGGGAATGATTATGGGACAGAGATCATCACACAGCCCCAATTACTTCTGGAAGGAAAAGCCTTTACCGAACAACTCAAAGAGCTGCAAGTGGGCGTTGAGTTATACTATTATAAGTCTTCTGCCTCACCCTTTCATGGACGGATCAACGAAGCCGTACCTCAGATCATGCTCAAGTGGGACTGGTAAGAATGAATAAATGGATGAAAGTCGCCTATGACGAGGCGGTAATAGCAATGCTTCATAATGAAGGCGGTCCCTTTGGAGCCGTCATTACCCAAGGAGACAAGCTCATTGCTCAGGCCCATAACCAGGTACTCTTAAGTAATGATCCGACTGCCCACGCGGAGATTAACGTCATCCGAAAGGCCAGTGAAATCCTGGGGGACTATGATCTGAGCAGCTGTACCCTCTATACCAGCTGCAAACCCTGTCCCATGTGTCTCGGGGCTATCTTCTGGGCAAGGATTCCAACCGTCTATTACGGAGCAAGCGAAGAAGATGCCCAAAAAGGCGGCTTTGATGATCTCAATTTTTATGAACAGCTTCTCCATCCCGAAAACCATCTGTCATTAATACAGATCGATCAGGAAAAAAATGCCCGTCTCTTTGAACAATGGCTCAATAAACCCGACAAACAGCTATATTGACAATCACTAAATCCACAAATTGTCGATCAAACGAGTTGTACCGACCCTGGCCGCAACCAAAATGATACTGTTCCCCACTTCTACCTGTTGCAGAGGTTCAAAGGCCCGTGAGACAATAGCGATGTACTCCACATCCAAAGGCTCAAGTACCTCGGACATTCCCCTTTTGATATCTTCGGCATCCAGAACCTTTTGCATCACCAGACGTGTGGCTTCTTTCAGGGACTTAGAGATCTTTAAAGCCTCAATACGCTCATCAGGCGTCAAATAGACATTACGTGAACTCATCGCCAAGCCGTCACTCTCTCGTACCGTATCCAAAGGAACGATCTGCACATCCATACAGAAGTTTTTGACCATCTGCATGATCAAAGCCAGCTGCTGTGCGTCTTTCTTTCCAAAATAGGCATGTGTCGGTGAGACGATGTTCAAGAGCTTCATGACCACCGTCAAGACCCCGTCAAAATGCCCCGGACGAATATGGCCTTCAAGTATATAGCCACGGATATTGGGTGCGACGATTTTGATCTCATCCGCCTCATACATCTCCTCCACCTGAGGGTAAAAGAGTATATCTACTCCCGCCAACTTGCAGATCTTTTCATCTGCTTCAAACTTTCTGGGATATTTATCCAGATCTTCACCCTCTAAAAACTGTGTGGGATTGACAAAGATGGAGACGACCGTCATATTGTTGGCTTTGACGGAGGCTTCGATAAGACTCAGATGTCCATGATGCAGGGCACCCATCGTCGGTACAAAACCTATAGAGCCCTTCTCTTCTTTGAGTAGTGATTTGAGTTCCTCAGGGGAGCGGACAATCTTCATCTTAAGCCTTCATGCATTATAATAATGCAATTATATACTATTTATCGGACAAAACTTATGGACCATTATGAATACAGCGAACTCTTAAAGACCTTAGATACCAAGATGCAAAATATCTGCAATATCGTCAAACCGGATGTAATACAAGCCCGTTTGGACGAGATCGAGGTTATGGAGAACTCAACGGACTTTTGGAATGATGCATCCAAAGCAGCTGTGATCCAAAAAGAGAAGACACAGCTGGAACGCAAATTGGAAAAATATCAGCTGGCCGCAGGTAAGCTGGAAGATGCCGGGGATCTGTATGAGATGGCCAAAGAAGAGAAGGACGACGAGAGTATAGAGATGCTTTTTGCCGAGGCAGGAGAGCTTGAAGAGAGTGTCAAACAGATGGAGATCGAAGTCATGCTCAGCGGGGAGCATGATGCCAACTCTGCCATCCTCTCCATTCATCCCGGTGCCGGCGGTACCGAGTCTCAGGACTGGGCACATATGCTCTTTAGAATGTATTCCAGATGGGCTGAACGCAGGGGCTTTAAAACAGAGATTCTGGATTATCAGAACGGGGATGAAGCGGGGATCAAGGATGCTTCCATGCTGATAAAAGGTGAAAACGCCTATGGATACCTTAAAGTAGAAAATGGCATCCACCGTCTGGTACGTATCTCTCCCTTTGATTCCAATGCCAAACGTCATACCTCTTTCACCTCGGTCATGGTCTCTCCCGAACTGGATGATGACATCGATATTGAGATTGAGGACAAAGATATTCGTATCGATACTTACCGCGCCTCCGGTGCCGGTGGACAACACGTTAATAAAACCGAGTCCGCTATCCGTATCACCCACATCGAGACCAATATCGTCGTACAGTGTCAAAATGACCGAAGCCAGCATAAAAATAAGGCGACCGCGATGAAGATGCTTAAATCTCGTCTGTATGAGCTTGAACTGGAAAAACAGCAGGCTGAAAAAGACGGGGTAGAGAAATCAGAGATCGGATGGGGACACCAGATCCGTTCTTACGTGATGCAGCCCTATCAGCAGGTCAAAGACACCCGCTCCAACGAGGCGTTTTCCAACGTGACCGCTATTCTCGATGGGGATATCGACAAACTGATCGAAGGGGTACTGATCTCCCAAAGCACTCACTAGGCTCCTATATACAAGTACCGTGCTTTTGAGTATAATATTCCAAATTATTAGTAAGCAGGTTTATCATGGGACATTTTGATAATCGATCAATTTTATTTTTACACGGGTATGACTCTTCCTCCCAGGGAGAGAAACCCAATATGCTCCGCCAACTCTATCCTGAGAATCGTCTGCTTATTCCGGATCTCCCCCTGGACCCTTTGGAGTGCATGAAGCTTAGTGAAGACACGCTTCGTACCGCGTCCAATGACACGATCATCATAGGAGCCTCTTTGGGCGGATTTTACGCTTACTATCTTGCAGCCAAATTCAAAAAAGACTGTCTTCTCATCAATCCCGTCTACCAACCGGCTATGGAAGCCAAAAAGATGCTTGAACTTGAACAAAACCCCGAAAAGAAAAAAGTCATCCTTAATGCGGCCAACATGTACCTGACCTTTGCCAGCAACCTGAACAGTCTAACCCCTCCGGCAAACTGTTATGTAGCCCTGGGGGAGCATGATGAGACCATAGATCCCCAGGCATCTTCAGCCCACTTCTCCCAGGCCACGGTCAAGACCTATGATGATGATCATTATATGCTTAATGCCTTTGCCCAGGTAATGCAAGATTTTGAAGCGTTTTTGGAAGAGAGTTTTTAACAAAACTACCTTGTCGGTACGATCACACCAAGCTCACAATTCCATGAACCTTCATCAGCATGATTACACGGATAACACAGATTTTCTAATCCAATAAATCTGCTTAATCACGCTGACAACTAAAGCGAATCATCCTTTTTTAAGAAGCCATAGATAAGAAAGCCAAACCCGCATAGACTCATCAAAATAAGTGTCACCCGCAGCTGAGCTTTTTGAGTCTCCTGATGTTTTTTCATCAAATTGAGATTGGAGGGTGAAGATTTGCCCGATGAACCTTCTACCCGGGCTTCCATACGTGCCACATTGGCCGCTGCGCGTTCCTCCTCACTCATCCCTTCCTTTGGCTGAGACCAAAAAAGCATCAGTAGCGTCATCAATAAAAAGTTTATGCCCGTGATCTTTGCCGCTAATTTCTGGTTTTTTTGCACCCACTTGAACATCTGATCTAACCTTTGATAGTGAATTAAATGCTTCTATCTCTGTGTCTTTACCCTAAATACTCTGAGATATCGTCTGTATTTTAACACGATTTTATCTTACTTGACTTAGAATAATCTCCCAAAGGAGTTCAATGCATACCCTTACCGATATTGCCGATATCAGCTACTTGTCCATCCAGCTTGATGTCAAAGCTGAGTTTCTTGCACAGGTACTTTCCGAGATATATGCGACTATCTCTCCCACCCATAAGGAAGAAGGTTGTCTCGAGTATCGCCTCTTGCATAGAAATACTTCCGTCTTGGTCATGGGAAAATGGAAAAACAAGATGTCTCTGGAAATGCACCTTCTCTTGCAATTTCACCTGAAACTCGTCGAAGAGATTCTCCCTCCCATGTGTAAACGTATCCATATAAATACCTATACAGAGATAGAGCCTCCTATCACTGCTTTGAGTTTAGGGTAGAATTGCATTTATGAATAGACTTCTACGTGAATGCACCGATGAAGAACAGTGTGCTTATCTTAAAGATGCCAAACAAACCACCCATTATAAGATCATAGAAGACTGCAATATAGAGTATTGTGAAGCGCTTATAGAGCGGGGATGGAGACGATTCGGGTATATGTTTTTTCGTCCGGTATGCAGTGAATGCCAGGCCTGTGAAAGCTTTAAGATCGACGTAGCCAACTATACCTTTTCCAAGTCTGAACGCCGTATCATGCGAAAAAACGAGAAGACCAAGATCATTATCCAACCCCCACAAGTCACCACGTCTCATCTTCATCTGTTTGAGAAATACCACGCCCATATGAAAGATAAACGTAACTGGGACCATGAAACGACCTCAGCCAGACACTATTATATGTCTTTTGTCCATGGACATGCAGATTTCGGGTATGAGGTACAATATTACATCGATAACAAGCTGGTAGGAGTTGACCTTATTGATATCCTGCCAAGCGGTATTTCCTCCATTTACTTCTATTACGATCCTGATTATGCCAAGTACTCTTTGGGCACCTTTTCCATGCTTCAGCAGATACAGATTGCCAAAAGCAACCATTTGAAATGGATCTATATGGGATATTATGTCAAAGGGTGTCAAAGCCTCGAATATAAAAGTAAATATAAACCTTATCATGTTCTGCAGGGAAGGCCATGTGATGCCCAAGAAGCGATCTGGATTCCCGATCCAAATTGAAAACCTTTTGGAAAACGGCTATTAAGAGTGTACTTTAAGTTTTTTTCCATCTTCTAGTGTTACAATGTATTAATTATAAAAAAGTGCAGTAGAACCATGCAAAGAACCTTTATGGAAAAAAGACGAAGACGTCCGTCGTATGTCGTTCCCATCCTCTTTTTTTTACTTGAAGGTGTCATGATGTGGTTACTGTTGAGCCTTTTTAACTGGGATTTCAATCCCCTCACATGGAATATTTATGCTTATCCTATTTCAGCTCTGTGGATAGCTTTCAGCGGCATTAAACTATTAATCGTTCTAAAACGACAAAAGGCACCTTATGTATAGGAAGCTGGCGGGTTATCTTCTCAGCGGTCACCATTTCGATAAAGATGAAAAACTTTTAGCCTTTCAATTCAAGTTTTTCAATATCATGCTGACTCTGGCTATTCTCTTTTCCCCGATCATTGCCTACATGCACAAGGATATCAGCACAACTCTATTCTATAGCGATAATGCCTTCTCCCTCTCAAGTCTTTGTCTCTTTTTACTCCTGAGACGGGATAAAAACTTTTTCAAACTTGCCAGTCAGATCTTTGTACCCTCTTTATATATCACGATCACCCTTGTTTACTTTCTTGCGGGTGATGATCCTACCAAGGTCATCTGGGCGCCGATCTTTTTTGCCTGCGCTTTTTTACTTTTAAATACATGGCAGGGACTGTTTTGGTTATCTGCCATTCTTTCTTCGTATTATGTCGGCTTTTACTTCATGGGAGAAGAGGGTATTCACTACTCTTTGATCGAACTCCACCTTATCTCCATTGCCTTTATCACCGTCTCGGTGATCTTCAATGCCTTCAAACAAAAAAACGAATCTGATAACAAAAGTCTGCTAAGCGCCAATGCCGAATTAAAAGACAAATCAGAAGAGTTGGCAGATTTCAATCAGAATCTTGAGGCCCGTATTGAACAGGCCCTCATCGAGAGTCAACACAAGACCAAAGCGATACAGCGCAACCTGGATATCATCAATCGCCATGTCATCACAGCCCACATTGACCTTAATGGACTGATTACCAATGTTTCCGAAGCCTTTTGTACCCTCAGCCGATATAAGCGTCAGCACTTTATCTCCAAACCCTTTACCCTTCTCTTTGATGCAAAAACACATATACAGGATCTTAAACAGATATGGAACGACCTGAATAATGAACAGAGTTATAGCGGTGAAGTCAAAAACCTCGACAACAATAAACAGAGCTATTGGCTGGATATGAGCATCTCCCCCGAATATACGGCCAATGACGAGCTGATAGGCTTTGTGATGATTGCACACAACATCACAGACAAAAAACTCGTTCTGCAGCAACAAGAACAACTCATCGCCCAATCTCGTCATGCTGCGATGGGCGAGATGATCTCCATGATCGCCCATCAATGGCGACAACCTTTAGCCACCATCTCTACCATCGTCACGAGTATGAATCTGGATATCAGCCTGGATTGTTCAAGTACACAAAAGGTTCAGGACCAACTCGAACGAATCAATACCCAAGTGCAGCATCTCTCCAATACCGTGGACGACTTCAGAGACTTTTTTAAACCGACTAAAGGTTTGGAAAACACTTATATCAACTCTTTGGTCGAAGAGGCCGTCCGGCTTCTTGATCATCGTCTAAATACGGGTATTAAGCTTGTCTATAAAGACAGAGAAGAGACCTGTTTGGCTTTGTACCGCAATGAACTGGTACAGGTCCTTATCAATATCCTGAACAATGCCTGTGATGCGATAGAAGAGCGTAAACCTATCATGCCGACCATCACCATAAACGAATATATAGATGAGCAAAATGTCATCATTGAGATTGGCGATAATGCCGGCGGGATTGACGAAGAGACCCTTGTGCATATCTTTGATCCCTACTTCTCTACAAAGACCAAAAATGGAACCGGCTTAGGTCTGTATATGAGCAAGACCATCGTTGAAGACCATCAACAAGGCACCTTATCAGCTTATAATGAAGGTAAGGGTGTCGTATTCAGAATCTCTCTTCCCCTCTCCATATGTCAAATCTAATGCCTTCTTCTTTGCTTTTTCCTCTATTGATGATCCTGGCCATGTTTTTCTGGGGAGCCGGCTGGACAGCCTTAAAAATCCTTACCGAATCAGTATCTGTGGACATATTGACCTTCTGGCGTTTTTTACTTATGTCTCTCTCTTTTATTCCTATTCTTTTTTTCTTTAGGCAGCCTCTTATACTTCCAAAAAAAGGCATCAA
>JBFEYO010000051.1:0-12798 GCA_041562075.1 Sulfurimonadaceae bacterium
AGGGTAAATTCCTTCTCTCGTACTTCTAAATCTTCTTTTGTCTTTTTGATAATATCATCTAAAATCATTTCGCTTGTTTCTTTCCTTTGTTCTTGATACATTGTTGAATTGCTTTAACATGGGCACTTACTTCCGGGTCTTCCTTATCCATTCCCTTCTGTACCTTGCGTATGATGCTCAGTGCCTTGGTGCAGTTGCCCTGCTTATAGTAGCCCCAGGCCAGGGAGTCAAGATAATAGACAGAATCCGCCTCGACTTCCAGTGCTTTTCTGACATAACGCATCCCCTCGGGCACATCGATCTCATGATCGATCAACAGATACCCCAGATAGTTCAGATAGAGAGCATCGTCCGAATGAGAAACCACATCTTCAAGCTTCAGCATCACCGATTCGACCATCTTGGGATCACGCTTGTCTTTGGCTCCTTCATACTCGAAGATTGCACTCTGCCCCAGATAGTAAGGATCTCCGTCTTCTTCATACAACTTATCCCCCAGGCTGACGACCTTGGCATAATTACGGGTATTGATATACATCTGAAGCAGCAGGGCATCATCACTGCCGCTTTTTTCCAGAAACTGTATCAATCCGATCGTGTCTTTCTTGTAGTTATACAGTTTGATCACCGTCTGGGCATATTTCTCTTCTTTGGTGTTCTCATACAGTCTGGTATAGATACGAAGCATGCCTTCTACATTGTTCTCTTCACTGTAAAAACTTCCTAAACGCAGACAGATCGTCTCCGAACAACCATGCAAACGCATATGTGTCTCAAGGAAAGAGAGCGCTTCAGCCTTGCGGTTCAGGTTGACATACAAAATGATCGCCATCTTGTCCAGGATCTGTTCATCATAATCGATCGCATAGGCACTTTGCAGATAACGCAGGGCAAATTCATAGCGCCCTTCGATCATGTAGATGGCCGCGACCTGCTGATACTCCTGCTCCGTCTTGGAAAACTCCAAAAGATCCAGGGCTACCTCTTTGGCCTCATCATACCGTTTTAATTCCATCAGGGCAGCGATCTCATAGCGTTGTAACTCTATGTCGATATCATCCTCGTCCAGCTCAGATCTATAAAAGTCAATCCGTTCCAAGGCCCGTTCAAACTGTCCCGCCTGCAGCATGGTAATGATCTCTTCATTACGGTATTCCAGTTTGTCAGACTTCTCATAAAGCACTTCAAAAAGAGAAATCGTAGAGTTCGCATCTCCCCTGCTTTTGGCATACAGAGCAAAGATAGCCATTTGATCCTCTTCTTCAAAGGCCTTTTCATTGGGAGAAGGAAGCGGTACCGATGAAGTGCAGGCACTAAAGAACAGTACCAAGAAGGATAAAGACAGGGCTATATACTTAGGCATTTTCTTCCTTAAAGATGATTCCCGGACACTCTGCCTTCAGTTCATCCGGATGAGATTTAAAATAGGGCCAGAAAGGAAACGTCCTGCACTGTGTCGGTCGTACCGGGTAGATAGAACACCCCTGGATCTTGCGATCAAAGAAGATGCAGTCATGGGAGCCCTCAACGATGCGTTCTTTAATAGAGAACTTGTATCCATTCTTATAAAGATATTCCTCTTTAAATTCCCCCATAGGAAGTTCCAGAAATTGAGCGATGGCTTCCATCTCTTTCTGGTTCAGATAGATATAGCCACTCTCTCCTGTACAGCAATTCCCCCCGCAACTCTCGCAGGCATTAGGGTCAAAACGGTAATGATATCCTGCTTCTTCCATCAAAGGGTACATTTTATACTATGGGTCCTTGCTTTTTTATAGATTTCCTGGGTAGAAGACGAAAACTCTTCCCCCTCAAAGGTGATAAAAGGCTCTTTGGTCTTCATCAGTGATTTCGATCCCTTGCGGGCCTGTACCATCACCAAAGAGGCTTTTCTGTCCACCTTGGGATGAATAAACTGCACCGTCTCGATCGTCAGTTTCACCTTTGCCAGTTCCACACAGATCTGCTGAAACTGCTGGGGATCATAACAGAAGATAAAATGTCCCCTGGGTCCTAAAAGCCGGGAGACCTTTTTAAAAAACCTGTCCATCGGAAGGTGTACATTATACCTGGCCGTATGACGCATCTCATTCTCACTTTTGGAAGAACCTTCATGATAGAAGGGAGGATTGGAGATGATCACGTCATATCCCCTCTCATCTTCAAATTCCAAAAAGTCGCATTGATGCATGGTGTAATCGATCTGATTCACCTCGGCATTCTTCGTCGTATATTGACAAAAGGCCCACTGCTTATCAATCCCCTCTGCCTTTACCCTATTATCACGGGCCACCAGCAATCCGAGTACTCCACAGCCACTGCCTACATCAAGCATACGTCCCTTCAAGTTGAATGAGGAGATAAAGTCATACAAATAGATCGAATCACTGTTGTAACAGTAACCCTCTTGCGGCTGATATAGAAGCAGTTGTTCACCTTTTTTGATATACTTTCAAAACTAAAGAGATTATATCCAATTTCTTCCATACAAAGGTTAAAAATGATCATTATCCCCGCCCGTTTGGCTTCATCTCGTTTTCCAAAAAAGGTTCTTGCCGATATTGGGGGCCTTCCTATGGTCATTAGAACAGCAAAACAGGTAGAACATCTGGATGAAGTCGCGATCGCCACAGACTCCCAGGAAGTCATTGATCTGTGTAACCAATACGGCTACAAGGCGATGATGACTTCTGAGACCCATAAGAGCGGGACAGACCGTATTAATGAGGCAGCGCAGCTTCTGAACCTGAAGGATGACGATATCATCGTCAATATCCAGGCGGATGAACCTTTTATTGAGCCCGAAGTCGTTGATTCGGTGATCAAACGTCTCAAAGAGCTTAAAGCGGCCAAGGCACCTTTTATCATGGCCTCTTGCTATAACGCCGTCAATAATGAAGCGGCTCAGGACCCTAACCTTGTCAAAGTCATCATGGATGCCGATCATAATGCCATCTACTTCTCCCGTAACCCTATCCCCTTTAACCGAAGCGGTTCAGCCACCTACTTCGGGCATATCGGGATCTACGGTTTTACCAAAAAGTCTCTTCACGATTTTTGCGCCCTGGATGATGCACCGATCGAAGATATCGAAAAACTTGAACAGCTTCGTGCCATCTATCATAATAAAAAGATCTCTATGGTCAAAGTCGCCAGTACGGGGTTTGGAATCGACACTAAAGAAGACTTGGAACGTGCTAAACAGATTTTCCTCGGAGAATAAATAGCTCCAACATTTCAAGAAACATTTGCTTCGCAAACCGCCTCGGCTTGTTTTGGAATCGACACTAAAGAAGACTTGGAACGTGTAAAACAAATCTTTCTTTAAAAAGATGCAGTTTCTTCCGTAAAACAGATATTCCTCGGAGAATAGACTACTTTAGAATCTTCCGCTCAAAAGCATAGAGGTTATTGCTCTTGTGACAAGCCCCTTTAAAAAGCTCCTTGAGCTCTCTGTCATAGGTCATGAGATAGATATCCGAATCCCTCGGATCCAGGTCTTTAAAGTTTTGCAAGAGCACCCTGTCAGCCACATTTTTTCCATGATCACATTTGGTAAAATTAAACGAATGCAGGGTTTTTCCAAAGTCATACAGATCCGCTTCCCACTCCGCCTTAAAAAGATAGAGTGAATCAGGGTTGCATGAGACATAGATATTCTCATCTTCGATCTCAAAAGGCTCGATGACATGAAAAAACATGGGTGAGATATTTGAAAAGTTCTCAATATCCCAAAAAAGATAGGCTTTTTTGCTTTGGGAAGCTTCTGGCTTATTAAAGAGCGTCAGAGCCTTGGAGATATCCAGGTTCACCTCAGCATGATCATTCACGAACTCAATATGCTGTTTCAGTTCCTGGGCGTCCTTACTCGACTTTTTAAAGATCTCACATAACTCAATATACATCTCCAGCTCCAAAAGCTCTCTCTCGGAACCGCCTTTTTGATAAGTGTCAAAGCTTTTGATCTTTTCAGGTGAAAAGAGCAGATTGACACTGAAAGCTTCTCTGGCCTTATAAGCACGGATAACACGGACAAAGATATTATAGGCATCACGTGTCTTTGGCAACTCGATGGAGCCATAATACTTTTTATGGATAACGATCTTTTTCATGCAGGGATTATATCCAAGATTTTTAATCCCTCTTGATGAAAAAACGGCTACAATCTCATATGCAAACGACAAAACCTCTACGTCTTGCCATCATCGGTGCCGGAGCTTCAGGTCTGATGGCAGCTATCACCGCTGCCAAGAAAGGTGCCAGAGTGGATCTCTTTGAGCAAAACTCCCGGGCTGCCAAAAAGATCCTTGCCTCGGGAAACGGACGCTGTAATATCTCCAACCGTCATGTCACGTACAAAGACTATGCGGGAGAAGACCCTGAATTCAGCCGTTTTGCCCTGGAACAATTCACCTTTTCCCATCTTCAGAAGTTTTGTAGATCCATAGGGCTTTTGCTAAATATCCTGGACGATGGACGCGCCTATCCTCTCTCCAATGAGGCAAAGTCCGTGGCCCTGAGCTTTGAGAGTTATGCCAAAAGCCGCGGCGTGGAGATCTATACCGATTATCCTATTACGCAGATAGAAAAAAAAGGCGAACAGTTTTACCTGCATACCGCTTTAAGCACCTCCGAGGCCTATGACAAGATACTCATTGCCACAGGAAGTGAGGCCGCACCTCAGCTGGGCGGATCAGCCCTGGGACATGAGCTTGCCCTCTCTTTGGGGCATACCATTATCCCGACCTATCCTTCCCTCGTTCAACTGCACACCAAGGAGAATAGCCCCTCTTTGATATCGGGAATAAAGCTTGATGCTTCTGTTTCATTGTATATCAATGCCTCCAAAGAACAAGAGGTCAGAGGAGATCTGCTCTTTACCAAATACGGACTCTCGGGGTTTGCCATCTTGGATGTCTCTCAAAAGGCCTCCGAAGCCTTGCTGAACTACCAGGCCGTGGACCTCGGTATAGACCTCTTACCCGATTATGATCGCCAATCACTGAGCAGTCAAATTCTATCCATTTGCCAGAGCCTTCCCACCCTGCCTATTATCAACATACTCTCAGGCTTGTTGCCCATCAAACTGGCCAAGGTCCTGTTGGATGAACTCACGATCGATAAAGAGACACTGGCACAGGAGATACATACGAAAACAGCCAAGCAGATCGTCTCAAAGATCAAGGATTGGCGTTTTGAAATATCCGATACCCACGGCTTTAAACATGCCGAAGTGAGTGGCGGAGGTGTCAATACGGATGAAGTCAATTCCAAGACCATGGAATCAACACGATGCAAGGGACTCTATTTTGCAGGAGAAGTACTGGACATTGTGGGAAGACGCGGAGGCTTTAATTTCCAGTTTGCCTTTGCCAGCGGCCATCTGGCAGGAGAGCAGATGAGTCAATAACGGATCGTAAACTCTCCGCTGAACTCTTCATTACTTTGATACTGTTCGATATTATCCACCCGTGAGCCCATGGAACCCGCTTCCAGTATCGAAATAAACTCGGCAAAATCATCATCCTCAAGAGCAGCACCGGCTTCGACTGTTCCGTCGGGAAGATTTTTCACATAACCGCTAAACCCTTTTTTCTGTGCTTTTTCACATATGGCTTTACGGTACCAGACTCCTTGCACCTTACCAGAGACAATGAATTGATAACTTTCCATTCTGTTTTCCTTTTGGTTATGATAACACATAAGGTAAATCATGACAACTAGAACATTAGGAATCGATTTGGGCGGCTGTATGAGTGGCAACTCTGCTTATGCGTTCATCGAATGGAACGAGACCCGTCCCAAAATCATCACCCTTTTCAAAGAGCCCAAACATAAAGATCCCGCAAGTTGTGCCACCTTTTTAAAAGAGCAGCTTCAAGCCCATAGGGTAGATGCTATTGCCGTTGATGCCCCCTTCTCGATTCCCAAAAAACTGATTGACCCCGGTTTTATCCCTGCAAATAGAGAGGCTCAAGGGGAGATAAGCAATCCCTATCTCTTTCGTTATACGGACTACTGGCTCTACCGACACTACGGCCTAAGGGTCATGCCCCCTGCCGGCGATCGTATCGGCAGACTTACCGCACGTATGATAGAGCTGTTAAATCATTATGAATACAACGGAAAGACGATCATCCTAAAGCAGCAACAAACCCCCATTTATGAGGTCTATCCAAAACAGATCGCCCTGGCACTGGGATATAAACCATACAAACAAGAGGGTGAAAAGATACTGCAAACACTTGGTCTGGATGCAGTGGATGATGAGCATCTACTTGATGCCGTCTTATGCTCCTATTGCGCTTATGCTATTAGCCAGGGAAAGAGCATTCATCCCCCCAAGGAAGCAGAAGATGAGGGCTGGTGCTATCCCCTGCATCTGCACTGAAGGGTTAATATTTTGCTAATGTAAAGCATGTATAATATTTTTGAATTAAACTAAGGGGAAAACTATGACTACACTGATTATTCTCGGCATTATCGCCTTTATCCTGATTATGATGTACAACACGCTGATCTCGCGTAAAAATGAGGTGGAGAACATCTTCGGTAGTGTCGATGCCGTACTTAAAAAACGCTTTGACCTTATCCCAAATCTTGTCTCTTCCGTACAGGAATATATGTCCCATGAGAAGGAACTTCTGGAAAAGATCACCAAATGGCGTGCACAGGCGATGAAACCCGGGATCTCCGAAGAATCCAAGATCGAACTGGATCAAAAACTCAGCAATGCCCTGGGCTCGATCATGGTCGCTGTGGAAAACTATCCTGATCTGAAGGCCAATGAGAACATCATGCACCTTCAACGCACCCTTACCGAGGTAGAAGCTCAGATCTCAGCGGCACGCCGTGCCTACAATCAGGCGGTGACGGATTATAATAATGCCATTGAGATGTTTCCTACCAATATCATGGCAAACATGATGCGTTTCGGCCGAAAAGCCGTCTTTGAAATCTCTGAGACGGAACGTCAAAATGTCAATGTCAAAGAACTTTTTAACACCTGATGAAGACCCTCAGCACCCTCACCGACTTCTTTTACAAAGAGCTGCATCCTGATCTTCAAAAACTTGAAAAGGAGAGGAAAAAGCTCGCACGCAAACTGATCTATATCGGTCTTGCCATTGCATTCCTGAGCTTGGGTATCACCTGGCTGATCTTGGAAAACACCAACCACTATTCAGAACAGGACTTAGCACCCTTGTTTATCGGTGGGGCACTCTTTATGTGGGTAAAAAAGTCCATGAGCAAAGCTTACACCCATGCGTTCAAGGACAATATCATCCATCCACTGATACGGCAAATCGACAACTCCCTGAACTATGCAAAAACCCGTCATGTCTCCCGGGCATACTTCGAACGCTCGAAGCTTTTTAGAAAACATATCGATCGGTATAATGGAAACGATCTAGTCAAAGGCGAACTTGATGGTGTCAAGATACAGTTCTCCGATATTCATGCGGAATATAAAACCCGAGGTTCAAAGGGAAAGACCCACTGGCACACCATCTTCCAGGGGCTATTTATCGTTGCCGATTTCAATAAACACTTTCAAGCACAAACCATCGTTCTGCCGGACAAGGCTGAAAAACTCTTTGGCAAGATGATCGGTAGCTGGCTGCAACGTAACAACATGGGACGTGAAGCGCTGATCAAAATGGATGATCCCACCTTTGAACAGCACTTTGTCGTCTACGGCACCCATCAGGTGGAAGCCAGGTATATCCTCACCCACTCCATGATGAAACGCTTGCTGGATTATAAAAAACGTATTAAGGTCCCCCTGTATATCAGTTTTGTGGATAAGCAGATATTTCTGGCCCTGGAGTACAATAAAGACCTGTTTGAACCGACCGTATTCAGTTCCTTGCTAAAATACGGACTGATCGTCGAATATGTACGAACCCTTCAGCTTGCAGTGGGTATGATTGAAGAACTAAAACTCAATGAGAAACTATGGAGTAAAGTATGAAAACCCTTACGCTGTTCCTCTGCTGCTTTTCCCTTGCTCTTGCCCTGGAGATAGGAAGTCAACCCACCCCCCTGAATCTTGAAGGAGAGAATGGAGGAAAGCTTGATGGCCAAGCCTTTTCCAGTGATAGCCTTAAACAGAAGGTACATGTCCTTTTTTACGTGGATCCGGATGAAAAAGAGCTAAACGAACATGTCAGCCAGGCCTTAAAAGCCGAGAAATTTGATCGGGACAATTATGCCTCCGTCGCCGTGATCAACATGGCAGCCACCTGGCTTCCAAACTTTGCCATCGCTTCCAAACTGGAAGAAAAGCAGAAACAGTATCCCGATACACTCTATGTCAAAGACCTTAAATCCGTGCTCGTAAAAGAATGGGACTTACTCGATGACAGCTCCAACGTCCTACTCTTCGATAAGGACGGCTCTTTATTGTTCCTGAAAAAAGGTAAACTGAATCAAGATGAGATAAAAGAGCTTATTTCTCTGATCAAGGCACATCTATAAGATGCAATTCCCCTTTAACCCCATCTCCTTATATCCCGGAAACTTTGCAGATGAATTAAAAGGGCTGCGTATTGCCCAGCTCTCAGAGCTTCATATCTCAACCAAGAGTGATCCTAACTACCTGCATCAGCTTGTAGTGAAGCTGAACGAGCAGGAACTCGACCTGGTACTCTTCACCGGAGACCTGATCAAAAGTTTTGCATCCAAACTACGTACCCAGTTACATGCCCTTAAGGGCTTGGATGCACCGGCTTATTACGTCAATGGAAACCATGACCGTTTTTTTGGACTCAAGATCCTGCAGAAAGAACTGGCACATTGCGGTATCTCCTGTATTGATAACAAATGTGTACATCTTATCTTTAATAACACTCCCTTGCAGATACTTGGCCTCTCGGACAACTTCTCTAACCTAAAAACGGACAAACGTCCTATTAAAGAACTCTTTTCATCTCTGAATGAAAATATCAGTACTATCTTGCTATCCCATCAGCCCAAGGATGTGGAACTGATCGGGAATCATCGCGTGGATATACAGCTAAGCTCGCACACCCATAATGCTGATGCCTATCCTTTTGATAAACTGCTAAAACGCTATCAACCCTATTATAAAGGCTTATATGTCAAAGGGAAGACCCTGCTTTATGTCACCAGCGGTCTGAGCTCCTCACCCTTCCAGCTTAAACGAAACTCAGCTGCTGAAATCCCCATTTTCACTATCGAATAAAGGTCTATCTATGATGAAAAAACGCAATCTTTTCAGTCTCTCGGTAAAAGACTTTTTTACCCCGTATTTCCTTTTCCTTGCCTTGGCTCCCTTGCTGATCACCCTTGTCATTCTGTTTGGTGCACTTAGCTACGGTATGCAGATGCTCAACGACAAGATGAACGCTCTACACATCGAAAAGACGACAACTGAATACTCCACACCTACGCATCATAGCTCCCAAAGCTCTGTCACCATTGATTTTGATGACAATGCCACACAAACATCCCTGTTGGATATCAATCCCATGGCACTGTTGGAGTCTCTTCAACACTCTGATGTTCTTTCAAGTATGCTGGAATATGAATGGCTCCGCTGGCTCATCGAAAAGGTCATCTTTTTGGTAGCCTCTTACTTTATCCTTATCCTGGCCGTTATCATTGCCGTCACCATCGTCGGTTTTTTCACCCCTCTCGTCGTCAATAAGATCAAATCCCGTCACTATCCCTCATTTCAGATCAAGGGACATGGTTCCATCTTCGGTGTCCTATGGTATACCATTAAGTCTCTGGTAGTGATGTTATTACTCTATCTTGTCCTTATCCCACTATACTTTATTCCTGTTATCAATATTCTTGCCTTCAACCTGCCCGCCTACTACTTCTTCCATAAGATGCTGGTCTTTGATGTGGGCTCGACTATCAATACCAAAAAAGAGTTCCTTCAAATCCAAGCAGTCGTCGCAAACCAGATCCGCCTGCGTACCTTTTTGATGTATCTGATCACCTTGATTCCCCTTGCAGGAGTGCTTTTTCCGCTGCTCTTTGTGATCTATCTCAGTCATATCTTTATCAATGAAAGTCTGGAACTCAGAATTATTACAGACAAATAGAGCTAATAAAAACCGGTCAACATTTTAAGCTCATCTGGTATATAATAGTTGATCATAAAGGAATCTTATGAAGTTTTGGATGATAGCGATTTTACCTATATTACTCTTTATTGGATGCGGAAGTAGCGGGGGTGGAGATGAAGAACCGCCGGTGCAAGTACCATCTCCCGTTATAACAAGTCGAGATATGAACATCACCTATTTATCCGCACAAACCTCTACTTCACAAGTTCCCCTGGTCGTGATACTGGTAGATTTTACAGATAAGAAAATTGCCAATATAGACAGTTACTGGAGCCAACAACTCTTTGGCACCTCCCCGGGAGAGTTAAACCACTATTTTAATGAGATCTCTCAGGGCAGTTTTTCCTTTTCCAAAGCGACGGAAAATTCCGGCAATATAAATGACGGGATTATCAAAGTCACACTGGCAACGGCCCACCCTGATCCTGTAAACGGTATAGGAAACTTTCAAAATGATATTGCCCACCCGGCGCTCGCTGCGGCCGACCCCTATATAAATTTTGCTTCTTATGATACAAATTTTAATGGCGAAATTGAGAGGAATGAACTTCAGATCATGTTTCTCACAGCCGGAGGTGAGCAGGCCACCGGTTTACGTCCCGGTATCTGGGCGCACATGTCTTATATCAATGGTGAAAGCTTCGACGGTGTATCTGTTATGCAGTACCCGACAGGATCATACACGGTTTTCGGTGAGCGTCACTTTGCCTTCGATGGATCAGGGAATAATGCGACTATCGGTATTATGGCCCATGAGCTAGGTCACGGGGTTTTTAACTTACCGGACCTTTATGACATCGATGGCAGTTCTGCCGGTATCGGCGGTTTTGGTCTGATGGGTTCAGGATCATGGGGATATAAACAGACTCAGGTCCCCGGCGAATCCCCAAGCCATATGTCAGCTTGGTCAAAATTTGAATCTTCATTTTTAGTTCAAAATGACCAGGAGATCAATAACAACAATATACCGATTAATGCAACGGGTAATAGCTCCTACACCGCACTCAAGGTTCCTACGCAAAATGCAAACGAGTATTTCTTACTGGAAAACCGTTCTATTTCAGGATATGACGCAGGCCTGTATATGCTCGATGACATACCGGCCAATATTCCTTTTGCAGGAG
The DNA here is from genome assembly GCA_041562075.1 of Sulfurimonadaceae bacterium. Classification (GTDB taxonomy): domain Bacteria; phylum Campylobacterota; class Campylobacteria; order Campylobacterales; family Sulfurimonadaceae. The sequence goes on from JBFEYO010000051.1 coordinate 11,228, forward strand.
GCCTGGCCATCTGGCATATTGATGAGAGCCAGACTGATAATAGAGATGATGCCCGAAGACTTGTAGATCTGGTAGAGGCCGATAGTTTTTACCTGGATAGTTCAGCATCATCTATCGATGGTAAACAGACCAACCTCTTTTATGCCGGAAATAATGCGGCGGGATACCTTGGCTATCTATCCCCTACCAGTACTCCAGACACTACTGATTTAAATTCCGGAGAAGATACGGGGATCACCATCGCCAATATTTCTGTACCCGCTCCTACCATGTACCTCGATTTGGAATTTTAAGCAGACCCCTTAAACGATGGTCTGTTTTGCCGATATAGTCTCTAGATATACTATGAAAGGGTTCATATCATGAATGCCACCACAGCCTTGAATGCCTATTCTCAACACACACTATCTATTGATATACGTACTAGCAGTGGCGATCTGATCGAACTTGATTTCAATAATGAAAAATCCCTTCAATACGCCAAGGGAAATGAACGAGAATCCTTCGCCTTCTCTTCGACAGAGTCCTTTAGTTTTCATTATGAAGGCAACGGTATTGATGCCCAGGACAGAAAAGAGATCGAAGCCTTCTTAAAGATCGCACAGCCTAATATTGACAACTTTGTAGCCGGACTGAATGAAGGATCCTCCCTGACCCAGCCCATCAATAAACTTGCTCAGGATATTACTTCCCTCTTCACACCCTTTAAAGATCCGGCTGATCACAACCAGCTCAATTTCATCAAGCATGGTCTTACCAAGGGCGTGGACAAGGCCTTGTCTGAGTACATTCATCCTGAAGAACAAACACAAAAAGTCCTTTCTCATGCCCAACGCTTTTTAGAACAGATGATTAAGCAGCTCGACAAGGCTGAAGAGCTTCTTTACGGCTAAATAATACCTTAGTATCATTTTCTTTTGTTATAATCTCTCCTTTAATTTATTTTCAGGTTTTTTATCGTGTTAAAACAATTTCTTATCTTTATACTCTATATCACTCTCTCTCAAGCCAAGGTGCCTGGGGAAGAGACCATCAAAGGCTGGCTTAACCAATCGGATTTTAATATCACTGACAGTGAAAGTATCTATCTTCCGGATAATGAGCGTGCCTACCTGGTGAAAGTCCATTTCAATGGAGAACAACGAATATTAAAACAGGGCTTGGTGCTGGTACGACCGGAATATGACGAAGCGGCATTTATCCCCGGTTTCGCAATGGAATATGAGATCACCGACCTGGACCATGATGGTATCTCGGAGATCATTTATAATAGCAAACAAGACTTCCCGACCTATACTCTTTATAAGCGTTTTATCATCCAACTGCACGATTATAAGATCTTTGAACTTTATAGTAGCAGCCATACCAAACAAAAGGCATGTAATCTCTGCCTGATAGAGAATATCGAATGGGAGTTTGACGATCTTACCGGTAATAAGATCAAGGATCTCAGAGAGCACTACCAACTAAGCCTTGAAACGGGTAAACAAAGTCTTGTGCTCAAAGAAAAAATTCAAGAGATAGAGTTTAATAAAAAAGGCTTTAATCTTCCAATGCGGCCAAAGCCTCTC
>JBFEYO010000052.1:0-12541 GCA_041562075.1 Sulfurimonadaceae bacterium
ATTCTGTATCGGCGGACCTTTTGATCGTTAGACACAGAGGGTCTAAAAAGCATCAGTTCATACTTCTCTTTACCATAGTCCGTAACAAGGGTGCTCATTTTTCCAGAAGGTGCAAGTTCAAAATACCAACCCGGCTCGTTTCCGATAGCGCGAAAATGGTTGCCACGCAATCTGGCATCCTCCCAACTGGCTTTATAACGGTTATTTGAGCAGACTCTGTATTCCCCATGATCTGTTTTCAAAGATGCTTCATAACCATCCTGAAGAAAATGATATCCCTGGGCCTTATACTCGACATATGTTGAGGGCACCCTGGTAAGCTGTAAACGCTTCTCCCGGGTAATCAGCTCAGCTTGGGCATTGTCAAGCCGGATAATAAATCCTTTATTATCCAAACACTCATATACAAAGGTCTGAGCATATATACAGTTGATCATAAGTAAAAGGGAAAGAAGTGGTTTCATATAAAACCTTAAATGGGGATTCGCCCGGGGGCGAAAGATCTCTAAGAGAAGATAGAGATAAGAACACCGGCCGCAACTGCTGAACCGATAACACCGGCAACATTTGGACCCATGGCATGCATAAGCAGCATATTCGAACGGTCATATTCCATACCGACTTTATTAGATACACGAGCAGCCATCGGTACTGCAGACACCCCTGCCGAACCGATAAGCGGGTTGACCTTTGTACCCGGGAAAAGATTCATCAATTTTGCCATCAGGACACCTGCAGCTGTACCCATTGAGAAAGCCACAAGACCAAGGACAATAATCGCCAAGGTATCTACGACAAGGAACTGACCTGCCGCCAATTTCGATCCGACACCCAGTCCAAGGAAAATTGTAACGATATTGATCAATGCATTTTGAAGCGTATCGTTCAAACGTTCAACCACACCGGACTCTTTCAAAAAGTTACCGAACAAGAAGGCACCGATCAGCGGTGTAGACTCCGGCAATACAAGAATCGCAAGGGTAAGTACCATGATCGGGAAGATCAGTTTTTCAAGACGTGTTACGTGACGAAGTGTCGTCATACGGATCTTACGCTCTTTATCCGTTGTCAATGCTTTCATGATCGGAGGCTGGATAATCGGTACCAGTGCCATATAAGAGTATGATGCAACCGCAATTGCACCCAGAAGCTCAGGGGCAAGTTTCGTTGCGATAAAGATCGATGTCGGACCATCCGCTCCACCGATGATCGAAATCGCAGAAGCTTGCTGAAGCGTGAAATCAAATAGCTCCGTGTACTGAGAAAGTGCAACAGCACCGACCAGTGTTCCAAAGATACCGAATTGTGCGGCCCCTCCAAGAAGTGCTGTCTTAGGGTTGGATAGAAGCGGACCAAAATCCGTCATCGCACCAACACCCATAAAGATGATAATAGGGAACATCTCATTCGACAGACCCATTCCATAAATCACGCCCAGGAAACCGTGAGGACCGGCAATATTGGCTACCGGAATATTGGCCAAAAGACCACCAAAGGCGATCGGAAGAAGCAGAAGCGGTTCATACCCTTTGGCAATTGCCAGGTAGAAGAGTAAAAAAGTCACCAGGATCATGATCACACGTCCCCAGGACTCGTGGAACTTCTTAACAGAGATCTCATCTTCGCTTAAGCCTTCAAGCTCGGCAGCATCGACCTGAGGATTCATCAGAGCATATACACCGGTAGATTTCAAGAAACCTACGATCATATCACCCATTTCCTGAGACTTGTAGTTCTCCTCTTTATGTGTACTTTGTGCAGCAGAAGCAGCGTGAGCCGCATCCGACGCGAAAGCAGTAAAAGAGAATGCCAAGAGCATTACAAACTGGATTAAAATCTTATGCATAAACAAAACCTATCCGATGACCGCTACGACTTGACCTTCGACAACTTTGTCGTTTGTCGCTACATTGATTGATTTGATCACACCGCCGTGTGGTGCAACGACATCGATCTCCATTTTCATAGATTCTAGGATCATGATCACTTCACCTTCAGATACCGATTGGCCCGGATTAGCAACGATTTTCCATACATTACCCGGTAGCAGTGCTTTAATATCTTCACCTTCACCGCTTCCTGTAGCAGGAGCAGATGTTTTTACACTCTCACCGTTTACCGCTGTCACTTCAATGTTTGCATCACCTTCAGCAACTTGAACGCTGAATTTTTCTCCGTTAACTACGACTGTATATGATCCTGAACTCATGTTTGAACTCCCTTGTGTTTGCATATCTGAATTTTTTCTAACGTTTACTTCGGCTTCACCTTTTAAGAAGGTAAGCCCTTTCTCTTGACACGCCGCAGCGATAAAAATATTCTCTTCTGTCGCTTCGATACCGATGTGCTCAAGTTGTTTTTTCCAATAAGCCAATGATTTAGTCTCATCTTTATCGGCTAAATCAATCGCATTTTCTGTTGTCGGCTCAAGATTAAGCTTTTCAGAAGCGATCTTAACGATCTCAGGATCCGGAGCGACCGGAGTCTTACCGAAATATCCTAGGACCATCTTTCCATAACCCGGAGCGATTGCTTTCCATGGACCCTGCATAACATTGTTAAGTGCCTGCTGGAAATAGAACTGGGAAACCGGTGTTACAGATGTACCGTAACCACCACGTTCTACAACCTCACGCATCGCATCGATAACATCCGGGAAACGTTCAAGGATGTTGTTATCACGCATCATTTGCGTATTGGCTGTCAAGGCACCGCCCGGCATTGGTGAGAACGGGATAAGTGGAGAGACCATTGTCGCTTCCGGCGGCATGAAATAGTCTTCAAGCGCATTAGCGACTTCTTTTTCATAAGTAAGAATCTTATCGATCTCAAGACCGCCAAGGTCAAAATTGCTTCCCTTAGTCGCATGAAGCATCGTAAGGATATCCGGCTGTGACGTACCGCCTGAAACCGGTGCTGCAGCCATATCGATACCGTCTACACCCGCTTCAAGTGCAGCAAGATAACACGCTACGGAAACACCTGCTGTCTCGTGCGTATGCAAACGTAAATGGACATCATCTCCTACGAGTTTACGTGCCATCTGTATCGTATCATGTACTTTTTTCGGTGAAGAAGTCCCCGAAGCATCCTTGAAACAGATCGAATCGTATGGAATACCTGAATCCAGAATCTCACGTAGTGTCTTCTCATAAAAAGCCACATCATGAGCACCAACACACCCAGGAGGTAGGTCCATCATCGTTACAACCACTTCATGCTTCAAGCCATGGTGCGTAATACGTTCACCGGAATATTTAAGGTTTTCAACATCATTCAATGCATCAAAGTTACGGATCGTCGTTGTCCCGTGTTTTTTGAACATCTTGGCATGCAGGTCTACCAGTTCACGAGAACCTGTGTCCAGCATAACCGTATTAACACCACGTGCCAATGTCTGAAGATTTGCATCCGGTCCCACGATCTCGCGGAAACGGTCCATCATCGTAAAGGCATCTTCATTCAGATAAAAATACAACGATTGGAAACGTGCTCCACCCCCAAATTCAAAGTGTGTGATTCCCGCTTCTTTCGCTGCTTCTACCGCAGGAAAGAAGTCGTCCATTAATACACGTCCGCCAAAGACAGATTGAAATCCGTCTCTGAAGGTCGTATCCATTACATCGATAAACTTCTTAGCCATCTTAATCCTTAACCTTTTGCATTTTCATGATGCTGGATCGCCGCTGAGATTGCAGCGATCTTTGCATTGTTGTTACTTTTATTCGCTGAACTTGCAGGTGCAGCAGCTGTTGGTTCAGGAAAAAACTTATGAATGATATATGATTGGATATTCATCGCAATAATCATAAGCGTCAGGAAGGTAAATACCGTTCCCATCCCTAAAATCATAAATTTAAAACCTTCGAAAACAAGATTTTCCATCTTTTCCCTTTTCTGAAAATAGTTTTGCTTATTCTAGTGTAAAGATGCTAAAATGTTACGAAAAATAGCACTTTAAGCCAAGTTTTTCTTCCCACTGTTACAAATCTACGTATTGACTTTTCACATCTTCGAAATTATTTTTAGATGAGATGTTTTTAAATTTTATTTTGATAGTATGTCGCCATTTATTTTATGTCTTAGAGGAGCTCTTTATATGAACTTAGACAAAATCGGCTACGGGGAAAACCCTGACAAGGTCAAAGCGATCATCGAAATCTCATGTGGATCGAACATCAAATATGAAGTGGAAAAAGAGAGTGGTGCTTTGGTACTTGACCGTGTTATGCACTCAGCTATGTATTATCCGGCGAACTACGGTTTCGTCAACCAAACCCTTTCACAAGACGGTGATCCGGCAGATATCCTTATCCTAACTGAATATCCAATGCAGCCTGGTTGTGTCACGAACTGTCGTCTGGTAGGTGTATTAATCATGGAAGATGAGAGTGGTATCGATGAAAAACTGCTTGCTGTTCCAACCTCTAAAATCGATCCTACTTTTGAGGAGATTCAAGACCTTGGAGACATCCCTAAGCACACTCTGGCAAAGATCAAAAACTTCTTTGAGACCTACAAGATGCTTGAGCCGAATAAATGGGTCAAAGTACAAGGTTTTGAAGACAAAGCAGCCGCTACAAAAATCCTTGAAGACGCTATCGCTAACTACAAATAATCCAGAGGTACCTTCACCTCTGTATTTCACCCTTAAAACGCACAGGACAGGAGACTTATGATCGCAGGTATGTTTGAAGCAGAACTGATTGCCTATATACTCTTTGGTATTATGCTTAATTTTGTTTTTTCCCTTCTGTTTGGTCTGTATCTAAGTCAAAACATAGGCATGCAGGAGATGGTAGAGTCAAAGGGTGAAAAAGAGCAGTCTGTACTGATTCGTTTAAGTATCCTTATCCCCTTTGCAAAAATGGCATTGACCCTTTATCGTGTTGCCATCTTGCAGTTTTTCTTTCTTAACCGTGGAAAAAGCCACAAAGAGTTCTGGATCTATCTTACCAGCGAATAAGCCTTATTTCTCTTCTTTACGGATCAAAAAACAGTTTCGTATATTTGCATCAGACCATATTCCCGCGCGGTTGCTCTGTGCCCGTTTTCGAGCCCTATAGAATCGACGTTTGAGAACAAAGTCCTCATAGGCAAATCCTATAGGCAATCGCGCATACCCTGCTTCCAGCAAGGCTTCACTATAGGAATGTCCGCTAGATAAAGAGAGTAGACACTCCCCTTTTATCCCTTCCACACTATACTGCTGCTGTACCTGTAATGTGATAGAAGCATATGCCTTTTCATCAGGATGTGCCAGCCTGAAAGCCCGTAAGTAAGCGTGGCAGGAGCTATTCACATCCAAACGTTCTGATAGTTCGCTTACCGTTTCAACCCCAAAGGGCTTGCAGGTAAAATGCTGCTGCTGATAACTCATGTGTAAGAGATGGTTTGATTCAACTCCTTTTAGCAAAGCCACTATCGGTTCTGCCAAGGCACCACTGCCAATCATACATAAGCTTATTACTAAAAAAAGAGTTCTTTGTATTTTTAGCACATCATATCCATGTTACTTTTTGTAAAAGACATCTCTTTAATCCTTGAATTTTGATACATTAATTCCCAACAAACCTTAAAGATCAGACATTTTTTATATCAATTTTAATTATTTTATCTAATTTATACAAATAAACTTAAGCAAAATACTCCCTAGTTATGGGAGTAGTACATCATTTACCATTGGTTTACTTAAGCGAATCATTTAGCATTATTATAAAATGAATAAGTTCTTCTTCATTTAGTATAATTCCACGTTTAATTTTCAAGGGGACTATTTGATTCGATTTTATTCACTATTCATCCTACTGACACTTCAGGTTTTTGCACTGACGCCAGAACAACTTAAGATCCTGCAAACTGTAAGAGACGTAGCACGTACTATACCAGACTATAAGGGTGAGACCTATGAAAACACCCTTGCTGCTATCTGTCTTACAGAAAGCAGTGCGGGTAAAAATATCATCGGTGACTTTAAAAAAGGTATAATCATCACCAAAGCATCTCTGGGGACCATGCAGATCCAGGTGGCCACGGCCCGTTACATCGCCAAACGCGTCAAGGCCCTGGAGTGGATCAACACACTAAGCGACGCACAGATCGCCAACAAACTGCTGACAGACGTCAAGACATCCGCTCAAATCTCAGCCTATTATCTGACCCTCCTCAAAAAAAGCCGTAAACATTACTTCAATATGGTCAGCGGTTATAACGGAGGAATGTCCAATACGCCTTATTACAAACGGGTGATGAAAAACATGGAACTTTTGAGCAAATATGTTAAGAATGGTCAACTTATCTAAAGAGTGCTCTGATTTCTTCTAAATACCTTGTTTTATTTCTGCCTTTGTGTATAATGTTTTCCTATTATTATTCACGGGGCCTTCATGCGTTATCTACTTCTTTTTCTATCTCTGTTTACTTTTTTATATGCTACAAAAACTACCTTGAAAACCATGCAAGAAGAAAAGCGTGTAGCCTACGTCATCGGCAATGGGGATTATGATACTTCACCCATAGAGGATGCCCTCGAAAACGCTCAACTTATGCAGCGCTTTTTAAGTGAGAGCGGTTTTGAGGTCACCTACATGGAAGATGCATCCAAGCGGGAGATCATCAAGGGTCTGCGCGACTTCAATGCCCATATGGAACCAACGGGTATCGCACTGTTCTATTTCTGTGGTCATATGATCCAATCCAAGGGTAAGAACTACCTCATACCTCTCGAAGCTTCCATCAACAGCGATTATCATGTCCTTTATGAAGCCATTGAACTTGATGCCATCATCAAAAAGATGCAAAAGGCCGACAATCGTCTGAATATTCTTATCCTTGACGGTGCCTATGCCAGTCCCTTTGGAGACCGGTACCATACTAAAAAAGAGGGACTGGCCAAGATCAAGGAAGAGAAAAACCTGGATATCATCCTCTCTCAAAAACTCAATAAAAGTGTCAAGCCCTATCCCTTCACCTCCAAGCTGATATCCATTCTTTCTGTCAAGGGAACCTCCAATGATGAAGCCGTCAATATCTTGCAAAAACAGTATCCTCAATCCTACTACACCCTTGGGGAAGAGAGCTTTTATTTTAACCTTCCGGACAAGCTTGTCACCCAAGAAGCCAAACTTTGGATACAGACGGTTGAAATCGGCTCCATAGATGCTTATAAATACTATCTTCAACGCTATCCGACGGGACAATATGTCCTTCAAGCCGAGTCAAACATCACCGATCTTAACCGTACTATACCTGCGGGAGAACATACAGAAGAAATACTCAAACAGCAGCTGCCACAGGATATTGCTCCTATAAAAGACATCGAGACTTTGGGTGAAACACAATAAATATTTTGAATGTGAAAACAGCCCAAAAATTGGCTACAATTACTAAAAGCCTTAGGAGAGAAGATGGTCGACTTTAAACTCAAACTAATCCTTACCATCCTTTCGTCTATACTCTTCGCAATGATCTTCATCATGCTTGCGCTCGTACTTCCTACAGGCGTTAAACAAGAGAGAAACAAGCAAAAAGAAGCTCCTAAGACACGTTTCGAGAAGATGTCAGAGGGAATGCGAGAAGGCTTCACTAAATAAGCTCTTCTGCTTACTTAGGCCTTGTCTCTTGTTGCGTTTGATCATAAAAATAATTGGTTGCTGCTACAAACCCATCTACACTGCCGCAATCAAAACGTTTGCCCTTGAACTTGTACCCCAGAACCATCCCTTTTTTTGCCTGGGTTAACAGGGCATCGGTGATCTGCAGTTCTCCATTTTTACCGGGCTTGGTATTTTGAATGATCTCAAAAATATCCGGCGTTAGAATATAACGTCCGATAATCGCCATATTGGTAGGAGCCTTGTCATTATCAGGTTTTTCCACCATATCATCGATCATAAAGATCCCCTCTTCGATCTCTTTACCTGCGATTACTCCATACTTATGCACCTCTTTCTTGGGCACTTCCATAATCGCAACAATAGAACATTTGTACTTCTGATAAAGATCAACCATCTGTTTTAAGATACCGTCTCCCCCCGGATTCACACAAAGATCATCTGCCAGGATGACGGCAAAAGGATCACTGTCTCCTACAAGCGCTTTACCTTTATAGATGGCATCTCCAAGGCCCTTCATCTCATTTTGTCTGGTATAGGTAAAGGTACATTTATCGATCAGCGAACGGATATCTTTGAGCATTCCCTCTTTCGAAGAGCCCTTAATCTGGTGTTCCAACTCATAAGAGATATCAAAATGGTCGGTAATCGCACGTTTTCCTCGCCCCGTAATCGTTGCCATGATATCACATCCGGCTTCATAGGCTTCCTCGACTCCATACTGGATCAGGGGCTTGGTCAGAACAGGCAACATCTCCTTGGGCATGGCCTTGGTTGCAGGTAAAAAGCGTGTCCCGTATCCTGCTGCCGGGAATAAACATTTTGTAATCATTTATCATCCTTTCTTATACTTAATTATAGTAAAAGATATAGATGAATAGCCGCCGATGTGATTAATTTATGTCCATTTGAGCCACATGATCCCATAGGCCGGAATCGGAAGTGTACCTTTTTGAACAATATCCGTCTCACTTACAAGTTCAAACACTTTTTCAGGAACAAACTCAGGAAGAGGACAGTTGATATGGGCATCGCTAAAACTGTGTAAGGTCAGGATCGCCTCCCCTGCCGATTTCTTGTAGATCGCAAAGATACCATCATGGAGCTGCAGGAATTCAAAATGGATAAAGGGGTCAAAGGCCTTATGAGAGGTACGTATCTTGATCAGATGTATATACCCATTAAAAAGCGTCTCACGTAGGCTTCCGGGTACATTAAGCTCTTCATTTAACCTGTCAATATTGAGCTTTTCTCTATTAATCGTTCGATTCACCCCGGTCAACTTGACCCCCTCATGATAGTTTCGGGAACCTACCAGAGAGTGAAAATAGATCCCGGGAACTCCGGGCATAGCCAATGTCGCTGCCTGGGTTACCAACATACGTTTTGCACGTAGATTATCCGAGTCCGAAGGAGCACTGAGCATATCGATAAAACTGCAGTTAAGCTCATAAGGTTTTTTCCCCTGAGGAGTATTACGATAAGAGACCAATCCTCCAAACTCCTGGATCTTCTCCACCATATGTTCAATCTCATCTGGATCAAGAAGAGCACTCACCGGACGTAATCCGCAGCCGTCATGACTGGCGGTAAAGTTAAAAAAACAGACCTTATCACTGGGCAATACCAGACTTTTCCCCCAGGAGGTCAATTTCTGTGTATTTCCCGTATGAATAGCATGTACCAACAGAGGCGGCAGCGCAAAGTTATAGACCATCTGAGCCTCATCATTGCCGCTTCCAAAATAGGAGATATTCTCATCATGAGGCACATTTGTCTCGGTAATGATAATGACTTCAGGAGCCAATTCATGCAGTACCTCCCGCATCAACTGAATCAGTTCATGGGTCTTGGGAAGGTGTACACAATCCGTACCTAACTCTTTCCAGATAAAGGCAATTGCATCCAGACGAATAAGAGTCGCTCCCATCTGAATATAATAAAAAAGCGCATCCAGTACTGCTAAAAGCACCTTATAATTGGCATAATTCAGATCCACCTGATCGCGGCTGAAAGTCGTCCAGATATGACGTATATTTCCCGCGTCATCTTCATAATCATGTAGCAGAGGCGTTGCACGCGGACGAACAACCTGGGAAAGGTCCGCAGAAGGGTCAAGCTCGATAAAAAAATCTTTATAGGCTTCTTCTCCTGCCATATAGGCCTTGAACCAGTCTGAGAACTGGGAGATATGATTGATCACCCCATCTACCATTAATCTATATTTTTGACTGATATGTTCGATCTCTTTCCATGAACCCAGTTTGGGGTCAACCTCCGAGTAATTGACCACGGAGAAACCGTCATCGGATGAGTAAGGATAAAAGGGGAGAATATGTACTGAGTTTATTTCCCCCTCAAGGGTCTCATCCAAAAAGGTATACAAACTCTCCAAAGGGGGTTCATTCAAATGCTGTACCTGATCTCCATAGGTGATCAGAATCGTATCTTTTTCACTTAGATGATAAGGATGGGAGATAATACGTTCTCGAAACTTATTGATGAGTAGCGAAAGCTCCCGTATGGCCACCTGAGCCGTCTCTTTTCCGTAAATGATCTCCAGGCGCTCATGAATGGAGTGCTGCTCGTAGCAGATCTTCTTATGCATGCTCATTATCTTCCTTTACCGCTTTACAGAACTTTTGTGAGAACTCCGGGAGTACCGATCGAACCGTAATCCATTGGGACATGGCCGGTATCCCCATCGGATCTGCACAGAACTCTTTTGCCGCCTCTTTAATGGCTGTTTGAAAAGCCTCAACTGCCACAATCTCATTTTGCCGGTTATAACTTAGTCCATTAATCTTGCTCAGGGCATTATATTTGGAGATCTCAAAACGCGATTCCTGATAATACGATGCCAGCAGGGTCTGAAAGGTCTCCTGTGAAAAGACATAACCCTCCTGTGCCATTACCCGAAAGAGTGTCTTGGCAATATCGGTAGCCATCTTATATACCCCTCCGCCCTTCTCTTTTGAGCCTAATTCCTGGTGCTTGTGCTCATAGGTCTCCATGATCTCCGTCTGACAGATACGGCGGTTAGAAGTATTTTTGTAGACCTCACTCAGGGTTGATACCTCCAGCCCCCAAGTCGGTGAGATCGCGATCCCCCGCCCCAGGGATCGGATAAAGGAGAACTCACCCGATAGCGCATATCGAAAACTCTCCATATAGTCCAGATAACGGTTTGCCCCCAAGGTATTTTTCAGAGCCTTGATAAGCGGGGTGTAAAACAGGCGTGTGACCCGTCCATGCAGTTTTTCCGTCACACGGGAGTAGTAGCCTTTGTTAAACTCAAAATCCAGAGCAGGATGGACAATGGGATAAAAAAGACGCGCCACGATCTCCCGGTTGTAATTGACAATATCACAATCATGTAACGCAAAGGCGTAATTATCCTGATCCGTCAACCCATAGCCCATGATCGTCCAGACGTTTCTTCCCTTACCCGGAGTATTCAAGCCATGAAACCCGGCCTCGTCCAGCTCCTGGTACATGGCCTTGATATTTGGGCCGTCATTCCAGACGACATCTACCTCAAAGGGAAGGACAGACAAACGCTTCTTGGCATCGACAAACTGCTCCTTTGTCGCTTGATCAAGTCCCAGAATCACCTTATGAAGATACTTGATATGCTTAAGCTCTTCGATAATATTTCCCATGGCCGGTGTCTCAAACTCTGAATACAGAGCAGGAAGCAGTAAGACCATGTTTCGTCGCTTGGAGAGTTCAAGTAGTTCATCTTCCATCTGCTCCAGGGTTCTTTCTCCAAGTTTTTGCAGGGTCGTAATCACCCCGTTTTGAAAAAAATCTGCCATTATATCTCCTTATAAAATAGTGCAATATCCATCACATTCGTTCCCGTAGGACCTGTCATGACCAACTGCTTTAGGGCCTGAAAAAAATGATACGAATCAAAGGTCTCTAAGTAAGACTCTATATCAAGCCCCAAAGCACTTGCCTTATGCAGGGTCTGAGGGTCCATATAAGCACCGGCAGCATCTGAATTACCATCGATCCCATCGGTACCCCCGCTAAGATAAGAAAAGGAGCTATTATCTTCCTGAGATAGGCGTAACATTTCCAATACACCGTGCTGATTACGTCCCCCTTTTCCATTTCCTTGCACTCTGACGGTCACCTCGCCTCCAAAGATCACCAGTTGTTCCTCGCATGCCATAGCCTCTGCGTACATCTTTTTGGAAGCCTCATGTACTTCTCCCTGTACTGGTTCCTCGATCAATACGGTCGGAATGCCCAGCTTGACAGCTCGTTCGTAGATCGCCTGACGGGCCAAGGCATTCGTACCGATAAGATAATGCTTAATGTGAGAAGCCGGCACCTTTGGCGTCTCTTCCCATAGGCCCTGTGCACCCTCTTGCAAATGCCGGTATACCGAAGAGGGAAGCTTCTGCTTCAAATCATACGCTTCAATGATCTGTAAAGCATCTGCATAGGTAGAACTGTCCGCATATAAAGGAGCCGAACCGATATTGTATAGGTCATCCCCTATGACATCCGATACACACAGGACGATCCCCTCCGCCTCAGACAATCTGCCCAGCTGTCCTCCTTTAATCGAAGAGAGATGTTTTCGTACGGTGTTTATCTCAGAGATACTCAATGCATTGTTAAGCATAAGATCCGTTGTCTCCTGAAGCTCTCTAAGAGTAATACCCTCCACCGGGTTTTCGATCAGGGAAGAAGAACCTCCTGAGAGAAGATAGATATACAGATCATCCTTCTCGCAGCCTTTGATCTGCTCCATCAATGCTCGTGCCCCGTCTACACACCGTTGCGTCGGTATCGGATGATCCGAGATCATGCAATCGATACGCCTAAGCTCCTTACAATATACCGGTGAGACGACAAGTCCGGCGTCAATTCTTTTATCCAGGATATCTTCTAAAGCCTTTGCCATACTGGCC
>JBFEYO010000053.1:0-12457 GCA_041562075.1 Sulfurimonadaceae bacterium
ACTGCACGGTAGGCCCTGGTGCCAAGGGCTCGGGCGAGCTCTTTATAGGTCGTTACCTTGCCTTTGGGTATACGATGGAGCAGCTGATAGCACCGCTCATTAAAGCTCCCTTTATGTATCATACAATACCTTTGTAGCCTAAATTGCCCGAATGACCTGTCGTAGGCCATCAAGTAGCTGGGTACATCCATCCAGATATTTTACAGAGAGCTCCATAAGGCCGGAGCGTTTGTCCTTATCATCCCCGTAGATAAGGCGGGAGATTAGTTCAGGGTAGGCTTCACGGATCTGCTTGGCCGTATCATTGAAGGGTTGCATGAGGTACTCTATGAGTGTACCGACAACGGGGACAAACAAGATGACAGCCACTACTGCACCGATGATACCTCCGGTAAGTTCCACCCAGGTCGGCATACCGGTGAAGGTATACCACCAGTAATAAAAGAGATTCTGCTGTGACATATAGAGCTCTTTGGCAGCAAGGGAACCGATAAGTGCACCCAAGCCACGCGACATCTCTCCCACAATACCGGTAGAGATACTCATGTCGATCAAAAAGGAACTTGCCTTGGTACTGAGGCGCTTAAGATGGGTTACCTGCAGGGCCTTGAGGGCAATTTCATCTTTCCACTCCTGGGTACATGCAAGCAGCTTCTCTTTTTTGGCTTCATCCTCCTGGATCTCCTGCATCAAAAACTGATCAAGAAAGAGTTGCAGTTTACTTTGTAGCAGCTCGACACAAAAGACATCCTGGGTGAATTTTTCCAGCAGTTCTTTTTCACTTTTACTGGTACGGGAGAAGTCCTTGGTCTTAAACAACCTGCCACTGATCCATGACAACAGGTTGTTCAAAGAGATAAGAAGATCAAAGAGGTCATTTTTAAAATGGCGTTTGAACATCTCCCAGGGACTTTTGTAATACTCTTTTGAGAAAGCTTCGAGCCGTGGGTTGACAACTTCAAACATGTAGTTATACAAGAAGGTGTTCAAAGCAGACTCCAGTGTCTGTCGATGGCGCTTATCCGGCATGTTTGACCTGTCGTTTATTGGCATGGTTTAGATCTTTTGAAAGAGCGTAATGCTTTTTAGATGCATAGGGCTTCAGGTAGGCAGGGATAATACGTCCTTTGATCTTAAGTAGATCGTCAATCATACATTCCGCAACCTTAGAATGCTCTATATGAAGTTCATCTGTCAAATAGTCAAAAAGCAGTTTCGATAGACGATCAAGGGAGATCTTCCAGGTCGAATCGGTTTGGGAATAGATCCATTCGCTAAAGGCATAAAAACCTTTATAAACAGTGTCGTTTTCCCACAGTAGGGTAATGGAGCGTTTGAAATTTCCGCTGTTGTAAGTAAGATCCCAAAAACGCGCGAAGCGTTTCATCTTCTGGATCTGTTTAAAGCTCAGCAGGTCATTACATAAAATGTCATAAGGCGGCACTTCGGAGTAGATCATTCCGTATTGTTTATCGTGTCTGTCCAGGGTGGTGCCCGAAAGTTTTTTCAAGATACCGATCTGTATTTCCGAAGAGCTGATACTGACCAGTTCATTTAGGTTGCGGCCAAAGCTTTCGAGGTCTTCACCGGGAAGACCGACGATAAGATCAAGGTGGATATGGGCCTTGGTCTGATGTTCGATATATGTCAGATTCTCTTTGATCTTATTGATCTTAAGGGGTCGGTTGATGGTCTCAGCTACGGTAGGGTTCAGGGTCTGGATACCGATCTCTAATTGCAGGGCACCCGCGGGGAAGAGGGCAATCTTTTGTTTGATGGATTCGGGAAAATGATCTGGGATGACTTCAAAATGGGCGAAGTAGGGCGGTTCTTTTGCTAAAAAGAAATCCAAAATGGCATTGGCAAAACGCATATTAAGATTAAACGTCCGATCGACGAACTTGAAATTACGGGCTCCCTTTTGCCACAGCATCTCAAAGGCATCGAGTAGTTTGTCTAAACTGAAATTACGTACTTTTTCATCAATAGAAGAGAGACAAAACTCACACATAAAGGGGCAGCCTCTGGAAGCTTCCACGTAGATATAGCGATGGTCAATATCATGTTGGGTGTAGTAAGCATAGGGAAGCTCTATGCTGCTTAGGTCTTCCATGACCGGTTTGATGATCTGTTCTGAAGGCGTAGCCCCTTCTTGTATCTGCTTACACAGCTTGTAAAAGGAGGTGTCGCCTTCACCCTGGATGATATAATCTGCCATACAAAAGTCTACCCGCATCGGCTCGTAAGAGACTTCTGGTCCGCCGAGGATGATATGCGTTTTGGGAGAGACTTTTTTAAGGACCTCTATAAGTTCATGGGTCTGTTGCGCGTTCCAGATATAAACGCCCAAGCCGAGGATCTCAGGCTGTTCGTCAAGGATCTTCTCCGCAATGGTCTGAATAGCATCATTGATACTGAATTCCAGAATGGAGGTTTGCGTCTGCAGTTCTTTCATATTGGCATAGAGATAGCGCAGACCGATGGAACTATGAGTATAACGGGCATTTAGAGTGCTCAGAATAATTTTCATGCGCAATTATACAAAGAGTGAACTGTTATTCGCTATAATTTTTCAAAAGGATAGATATGAAAACCTGTAATACCCTTGAAGAACTAAGAGTAGAGATTGATAAACTGGATGATAAGATCGTAGAGTTGATCGCTGAACGTAATTCCTATATTCACCAGGCAGTGAAGTTTAAGCAGAGTGTAGAAGAGGTCAAGGCGGAAGATCGTGTGGCTGAGGTGATCCAGCGCGTACGCCATAAGGCTCTTGAACTGGGGATGTCTCCCAATATGATTACCGATCTGTATACCAAGATGATTGATGATATGGTTGAGTCGGAGATTGCCGAGTTCCGTGACCACGGCTCTTTATAAAAAAGTAGAACACCCGTTAAAGCGATAGAAGTCCTCTGTCGCATTTACCCCCTATTTCTTATAAGATAATATGATGTTCCTTTAGGATATTTTTCTCAAAGGACTCTTTATGCAACTCCCGAATTTTATGATGATAGTTTCATCCCCCGGCCTTTCCATACTAATTTGGATGGCGGTGTTGATAGGGCTGCTTTATATGGCCCGCAAACCGGCTCATGAAGCGATTTTATCCGCTTCAAAGATACTTTTTCATGCCTTTAGACTGCTCTCTACTTCTGTCTCATCGGCAGAACAAAAGCTTAAAGAACGTAATAAGGAAGTCTTGCTCTCTTCAGGTAAGGAAGCCACAGAGCGAATCATTGAACGGGAGTTTGAACGTATCGATGATTTTGTCAAAAAGGATCTCTCCCGGTTTCCCACACTTCAGCGTGAGATCACGGACAAGGTCGTGAAACTGGATGAAGATTATCAAAAGAGTACGGAGATACCGCCGGCACCTCCGGGTTGGACCAAAGCCATTGAACCGATCGCCGCGATTCCCCCTTCAGAGGACTCTATGGTGGCAGAGATCCTTAAAAGCATTAAGGAAGCCCTGGATAGAGGCCAAGAAAAAGCCCTGGACGCTTATCGCAAAAGTTCACAGGAACGCCATGGTTATCTAAAAGGTATGATCCCTACGCTTAGACATATCAACAAGTCAGTAGGGGAGTTGGATAAGAATGTTCAAAATCTTTTAGACCGCTCTGCAACGGTCGATAGACACATGGATGAGTATGCGCAGATCAATCGCCAAACGGACAAAGCGGCGCAAATGCTCTCATCTTCCTCAATGACACAGTTTGTCATCGCCGGTTTTGTATTGGCTATTGCTATCGGAGGGGCTTTTATCAACTTTAATCTTATTTCCAGACCGATGCAGGAAATGGTGGGTGGTTCGGTCTATATGATGGGCTTTAAGGTAGCGGATATTGCTGCCTTGGTTATTATTCTTGTAGAAATCTCCATGGGACTGTTTTTAATGGAGTCTTTACGTATTACGCGGCTTTTTCCTATCATCGGTGCCCTGGATGATAAGATCCGTTTTCGTATGATCATCGTCTCTTTTGTATTTTTGTTTTTACTGGCAAGTGTTGAAGCGGGATTGGCTTATATGCGTGAACTGCTTTCAGCTGATGATGCTGCCCTGGTAGCGGGGCTTTTAGGTGGGGCTTCAACCGCTGAAGGAATCGATGACTCCGGGCGATGGATCACAACGGCGGCACAGATGGGAATGGGCTTTATTCTTCCTTTTGCTTTGACTTTCATTGCGATCCCTCTGGAATCCTTTGTGCATTCCAGCCGTACGGTGATCGGTATTATCCTGGTGGCTCTTTTGCGTATGATTGCTTTGCTTTCTCGTTTTCTTGGAAATATCAGCCGTTCACTGGGCAAGAGTTTGGTCAGTATTTATGACTTGGTGATCTTTGTTCCCTTATGGATAGAGGGTATGATCACTTCCCGAAAGACTCCTGTATTTGTGCAGACGACACCGGCAAACGTCATTGAAGAGAAGACAGAAGTCAAAAAGGCAGCGCGTAAAAGAGTCACAAAAACGCCTGAGCCAAAAGAAGACGGGTCTATTGAAAAGGAGGAGAAATAATGAGAGTTATAATGATAGCTTTGTTACTTACTCTAGGCTTTAGTGCCTGTTCAACCGGGCCTCACCGTCCCCATAATAAGGGCGTATACATGTTGATAGATACCTCGGGAACCTATACCAAGGAGTTGAAAAAAGCACAGCAGATCATCAATTATACCCTTGCACAGCTTGATTCGGGAGATAGTTTCGTCGTCGCCAGTATTGATACGGGAAGCTTTAGTGAAAAAGATATCATCGCCAAGGTGACCTTTGATGAGCGGCCCTCCAAAGCAAATCAGCAGAAGCGTCTTTTTCAACAACGAATAGAACAGTACATACAAAGCGTTCAATCCAGTCCCTATACAGATATAACCGGAGGGATACTTCAGGCAACGGAGTATCTGAATGAGCGAGATACCCGAATGAAGACGATTCTGATCTTTTCGGATTTGAAACAGGAGTTAAAAAAAGGGTATGTCCGGGATATTCCTTTTGAACTTGAGGGTTATGATGTCCTGGCTTTGAATGTGACCAAACTTCGAAGTGACAATATGGATCCAAGAGAGTATATGGACAGACTTGAATTATGGGAAAAGCGTGTACATGAGGGCGGTGGAAACTGGGATGTGATCAATGATCTTGAGCGCCTGGATAAGCTGATCAAAAAATAGCTCCATACCTATTACATATTTACACTCTATTTATTATTTAGACCTATAATGGCGCTCAAAATAGATGAATTATCAAGGTGTATCTTAGATTAAGATTATCTTTGTTAAAATCGGACTAATTTTTCAAATTAAGGAATAGAACAGATGAAAAACCTTCTCGCGATCAGCGCAATGGCAGCCTTACTTTTACTTTCAGGTTGTAGCCAAAAAGATCCTCAGATCGATGCTACTAACGATACTACACAAACAGTTGAAGACCCAAGTGCAAATGCAACAGATTCATCAAGCACATCAGCCGGTATGGATGACAGTGGGATTGACCAGTCAGGTACTGCAGACAGTGCAGAGCAGACACTAAGTGACCTTGAGTCTAAACTGACAACAATCACCTTTGATTTTGACAAGTTTGAGATCAGATCTGATATGGAAGACAGAGTAAAAACAAATGCGGCACTTGCAAATGCAGGAGCATCTGTGTATAACGTAAAACTTGAAGGTAACTGTGATGAGTGGGGTAGTGATGAGTATAACTACGCACTTGGTCTTAAGCGTGCTAAAGCAACTAAAGATGCATTGGTAGCAGAAGGTGTTGCAGCTGAGCGTATCACTATGGTAAGTTTTGGTGAGAGCAATCCTACATGTACTGAGCAGACTCAGGCATGTTGGGCAGAAAACCGTAGAGTAGACTTCAAACTTCTTCCATAATGCGAAGAGTCTTACTTCTGGGCCTGTTAGCGGCCCTGCTTCCGCTTTCGCTCTGGGCAGAGAAATCTGCTTTTGGAGCAGGCGATCTTAATTCTCCAAACCCTTATGGCCTGACAAAGGCTGAAAAGCACATCCTTGACAATAAAGAAACCATCGAAGATATTGAAGGTACCGTACGTAAGAACCGTTCACGTATCAGCAGTGTCGAAGAATCCCTTTCTGGTATGAAGAGTATCGTTGAAGGACTTAATGAGACAGGACGGGATGATAAATTGACCCTGCAATCTCTGAAAGATGAAGTCAACGGTATGAAAGAGTCTTCGGAGGGATTGAATCAAAAGGTCGATGAACTTATCGCCAATCATGATCAGAATATCAACCAGTTGAAGACGGTCATGGCAGAACTGAGTGCACTTATCGATACGATCAATACCAATTATGTCTCCAAGCAGGAGTATAATACCCTGGCCAAAGAGATCAATGACTTCAAGCTGGATGTCTCAAAACAGCTTAAAAAGATTGCCGCAGGCGGCACGAACCCTCTTGAAAACAAAAGTAATGCCCAGGTTGCGAAGGATGCTGAAACGCTTTTTGGCAAGAAGAAGTACGCCGAAGCGATTGATGCCTATGAGTATCTTATCAAAAAGAACTATAAACCTGCCGCGGCCCATTATTATATTGGAGAGAGCTATTTTCAGCTCAATGAGTATAAAAATGCCATTGCCTACTTTAAAGAGAGTGCCAAACGCTATTCCAAAGCGAGCTATATGCCTAAACTGATGTTACATACGGCAATCTCACTTAAAAAGACCAAGCAATCTGATGGTGCAGAACAGTTTTTTCAGGCTTTGATCGCCAAATATCCGAATTCCTCCGAGGCAAAAAAAGCAAAACAATACCTTAAATAAAAAGTCTATTTTTCTGTGATTGGATCTTCAATCTTCAGGGCAATAAAAAAACAGCTCCCTGAAGGTGTTGATTCAAAGTATATCTTTCCTTGATGATGTCCTTCAATAATCATTTTAGACATATATAACCCCAGTCCTGAACCATTTTTATTCTCTTTGGTCGAAAAATAGGGCTCAAAAATCTTATCACGAATATCTGTCGTAATGCCTTCTCCATTATCGCATAGTGATATATAAGAAAAACCATCTTTATCATAAGTACTAAGGTTGATTTGAGGCTCTTTCACCTGATGATAGACAAGTTCGTCAATGGCATTTTGAATTAGGTTGAGCACGACTTGTGTCATCTCATTGAGGTGCATAGAATGTTTACGAGTACTTTGATAATCAGTACTTAGGGTAATGCTACATGAGTGAAAAGAGGGCTCTACAATACTAAGCGCCCGCTTGAGGGGTTTATCGAGACTCAGAAGTTCTTTTTCAAGGGAAGGTTTGTAAAAGTCCTTAAAATCACTGATGGTTTGTGAAAGTGTCAGGGTGCTTTTTTCAATTTTATGAAGGTGTTCTTTGAGGTGGTCTAGATCCTTTTCATTAGAGAGGTCCAAGGCCTTCAGTTCACATTTTACTCTGAGCTGGGAGGTAATGGCATTAATGGAAGCAAGAGGCTGGCGCCATTGATGGGCGATCATGCTTAACAGTTCACCCATCTGTGCAAGCCTGGATTGATGCAGCATCTTTTGTTCTTGCTGACGGTTCTGATCAATGGCCTGCGTAATTCTGGATTCAAGGTCGTGATTAAGTTCAAAAAGTGCTTCTTGGCTTGCAGTAAGTTTTGCGATAAGGTAGTTAAAACCGACACGCAAGAGAAGGATCAATAAAAGGGTTGTGATAAGGATAAATAGAAGGGTGTCATACAGAAGTTTTTGTGTCTGTTGCGTAAGGGTATCAATGTTAAAGGCTATAAGAAAACGGGCAACTTCCTTATTTTGATGGTCGTTAAGAGAGAAATCGGACTTGATGATATAGGCATGCTCCCCGTCTATGATCTTCTGATCGTCGGAGTTGATATGAATCCGGCTGAGATTGTTCTTAAACAGTTCCGAGGCTTCCAGAAGGAAATAGTCTCCTTTATTTCCCAATATTTGGAGTTGTGTAGCGGCTTTGGTATGCTCAGGTTTGACCAAAAGTCCGTATTCAAAGGGATGTCCAAGCGTTTGCAATGTGTGAAGAATATAGCTCGGATGCACTCCAAGTTCCAAAGAACCAAGGTACTTCTCCTTGTTAAAAATAGGAGTGACAAGGCGGTAGGTCATCTGAAGTTTGCCGATCTCAAAGCCTGAAGAGACTTTTTTAGTCTCATTGGTATGTATGATCAGTTTACGTGAGGGCTCTAGCATATCTCCGTACATGTCAGGTTTATGCATGCGTAGCAAGCTTATACCGTCTGCGCAACGGAAGGTCATGATCTTAAGGTATGGATTGTCTTCTTGGAGGAAACGATAGGGGGAAGAAGCAAGCTCTTGCATTTTGATACGGTCTTTTTTATCTATCGCGTCGATGAGTGCTTGTGAATCCAAGATCATCTTTGAATGCATGTAAAGATCTTTATACAACTCTTGGACCAGCAGTTTGTGGGTATTATGAATAAGATGATGAGTGAGGGCAGTATCCCGATTCTCTTCATCAAGGAAGACTCTATATTGATAGCTGTACATGATGATTCCGGCTGTGAAAATTAATGCGGAACTTGCGATAAGAAAACGGTTTTTGATTTTACGTATATGTTCTATATTCAAAGGCATTTCCCCCTTTTTGTATTACTATGATACCTTAAAATTGTCAGGTTTGAGCTGCTTAGCTCTTCCTTCTGAATATGGCCAATCTGAATTGGTAAGCCCTGTTAAAGTAACTTATGCTAAAATCACGAAAAATTAAAATGATGATTATTTAATCATTATTAAGGAAGATATTATGGCAATCACAGATAATCAAGTCGTATCAATTGAGTATGAAGTACGTAGCGGCGGGACCGTTGTAGACAGTAATGTTGGCGGTCAGCTATTAACATTTATGGTAGGTAAACAACAGATCATTCCTGGTCTTGAAGAAGAAGTATGCAAGATGAGCATGGGTGATAAGGGTGATGTACTTGTGCCAGCTGCCAAAGCGTATGGTGACTACAACGAGGAAGCACTACAAGAAGTTCCAAAAGAGCAATTTGCGGGAATCGATCTTAACGTAGGGATGAGCCTTTATGGTCAAAGTGAAGATGGTAGTACTGTTCAGGTAACGGTTAAAGAGATCCAGGACGAAGCGGTAACGATCGACTACAATCACCCACTTGCAGGACAGGACCTTATGTTCACGGTATCTATCGCGAATGTTCGTGAAGCGACTGAAGAAGAAGCAATGACTGGAATCCCGGCTGAAAATGCACAACCGGCATCTGGTGGTTCATGTGGTTCAGGGTGTGGCTGTCACTAATTTTACAGCCCATTCAGATGCTTCTCTTGAAGCACTGAAAACGGCTAACTTACTTAAAAGTTTGCCGATCAATGCCTTTATTTACGGCCAAAGCGGAACAGGGAAGAAGAGCCTGGCTCGGTATATTCTACCCAATGCTCCCATTGTTGATGCAAATGATTATGATGAACTTGAAGGAACCCTCAGTTCAAACGCTACCGTGATCATTTCCAATTTTGATAAGATACCAAATTTTGAGAATTTTAAAACACTTTTACAACAGTATGAAGTGCGTATCATGGCCTTGGCGAATTCAGTGTTCAATAGTGAAGTCGTAGAAGAGTTATTTGGGATTAAACTCTTCTTGCCTCCGTTAAGTGAGCGTAAAGAGGACGTGTCTGTATTGGCCAAACAGTTTTTAGAAGAGGCAAAAGAGGTTTTGGGTACACAAGGTGATATCAAACTGGACCTCTCCGGTATGGATCTAAGCCGTAATGCCCACTCTATCCGTCGACATGTCTACATGTTGGTTCAACTTCAAGATATCAATGAGAATGAACTCATGGGCATTATGGAGAAGTTCTTAAAAGAACGGATTGGGGGTAATAGTGACTATAGAAACTACCTCTATCTGTATGAAGCACCTCTGATCAATGCGGGATTAGAGTTGTTTAAGACCCAATTACAGCTTTCGGATAAGTTGGGATTAAATCGTAATACACTGCGTAAGAAGATCGCAGAGAATAAGGAATATTTGAGACATGAGTAAACGCGTTGCATTTATCTTCCCTGGACAGGGAAGTCAGACTATCGGTATGGGTAAAAGTTTTGTAGAAGGTTCGGCTATTGCTAAAGAGATGATGGATAAGGCTTCAGCCGCTTCAGGTATTGATTTTGAAAAACTGCTTTTTGAAGAAAACGAAGAAATCAATCAGACAGAAAATACTCAACCGGCGATTTTGTTAGTGTCATTGATGGCTCATGCTATCTTTGCTTCGAAGTCGGATATTAAACCGACCCTCTTGTTGGGACACTCTTTGGGTGAGTTCTCTGCAGTTTCTGCTGCCGGTGCTTTGGATCCGATCGAAGCGGTAAAGTTGGTGAATGCACGTGGTAAACTGATGCAGGGTGCCTGTGATGCGATTGAGGCGTCTATGATGGTCGTGCTTGGTCTGAAAGATGAGCAGGTTGAAGAGATCTGTGCAGCTGCTCAGGCAGAGGGTAAAAAGGTATGGCCGGCGAATTATAATCAGGATGGTCAACTGGTTGTGGCCGGAATGAAGTCCGATCTTGCATCTATGGAAGCTGTTTTCAAAGAGGCGGGAGCAAAGCGTGCAATGCTATTGAATATGTCTGTTGCATCTCACTGTCCTATTTTAGAGCCTGCGCAGGCTCCTCTTAGAGAGAAGATGGAAGCCGTATTGACAGATGATTTTATCGCACCGATCGTGTCTAACGTAACAACAGGTAAGTACAGCAGCAAGGCAGAAGCTTTGGATCTGTTGACAGAGCAGTTGACACAACCCGTAAAATATAAGCAGAGTATCGAGGCGATCGCCGGTGATGTTGATATCGCTATCGAGTTTGGTAACGGTAAGGTACTTGCAGGTATGAACAAACGTATCAATAAAGAGATGACGACCTACAATATCTTTGATATGGATTCTCTTGAGGCAGTATTGGCTGAATTGGCATAATGCGCGTATCCCTGGCTCAGATCTCACCTAAACTCAGCAAAGAGAATGTTGAGTTGCATTTGCGCGAAATCAGATCCTGCGATGCGGATGTCATTGTCTTTCCTGAGCTCTCATTAAACGGATACTTACTTCAGGATAAGGTTTATGAGGATGCCTTTACACTGGATGAACTGGATGTCTTTGTGCAAGCCAGTCATAAGATCGATATTGTACTTGGATGTGCGCTACGTACAGATCATCGTATCTTTAATGTCGGAATTTATTTTTCAAAGGGTGAGATCATCCATATCCACCGTAAGGTTCACCTCCCCAATTATGGTATGTTTGAAGAGGCCCGCTACTATTTCAAGGGTGAGCGCATAGAGTTCTTTACAACATTATATGGCAAGAGTGCCATGGTTGTCTGTGAGGACCTTTGGCGAGCTGAAAGTATTGCCGAACTCTCCGCCGAAAAGCCTGAGATCATTTATGTTTTGGCAAACTCTCCCGTTCGTGATTTCAAAGAAGATGGGCTGTTGATCAAAGACCAGTGGGAAGCAATACTGAAGACTACGGCACTGCTATGCGGTGCCTATGTGATCTTTGTTAATCGAGTGGGGTTTGAAGACGGTATAGGCTTTTGGGGTTCATCCATGGTGGTGACGCCATCTGGAGAGATCGAATCGGAATTGGTTGGCTTTGAGACTGAGGCTAAGACGGTTTCTTTGAACAGACAACTTCATTTCGCACAAAAGCAGATCGTTAAAAATGACGTATAGGAAGAGTATGAAAATAGCTATTATGGGGGCTATGCCCGAAGAGATCGCACCACTGTTGGAAAAAGTCGGTGAATATAGACTGACCGAGTTCGCTGATAACAAATATTATGAAGCTGAATATGCAGGTCATGAGTTGGTGATCGCCTATTCCAAGATAGGAAAGGTGTTTTCCGCATTGACTGCGAGCACGATGCTCCAAAAGTTCGGAGCAGAAGTTCTGTTGTTTTCAGGGGTTGCAGGTGCTATCAATCCGAAGCTCAAGATCGGTAATCTTATCGCAGCGACGCAATTGTGCCAACATGATCTTGATATTACAGCTTTTGGACACCCTTATGGTTATGTCCCGGAGGGGAAGCAGTTTATTGATACGGACAAGGAGCTAATTGCCAAGGCTAAGGAAGTGGCATCTGAAATGGGTCTGAACCTGATGGAAGGCATCATTGCAACGGGAGACCAGTTTGTAGCGGATCCAAAACGTAATGAATGGATCGGTGAGACCTTCAAGGCAGATGCCTTGGAGATGGAAGGAGCTTCGGTTGCTTGTATCTGTGATGCGATGAATGTGCCATTTTTCGTGCTTAGAGCGATTTCCGATGCGGCGGATATGGATGCTTCTTTCTCCTTTGATGAGTTTCTAGAGAGTTCGGCAAAAGAGTCTGCAGACTTTATTATCAAGATGGTAGAGCATATTGGCTAAGCAAAAGAGTATTGTTCCTTCCAAGAAGATCATGTCGCAACTGGGTAAGACAAATGCTGC
>JBFEYO010000054.1:0-12265 GCA_041562075.1 Sulfurimonadaceae bacterium
CGAATCATCTACAAAATGTGCCTTATAGATATGAGCGTACTCGGAAAGGTTTGTATCATTTTTCAGATCGATCAGCAGTGTCCCCTCATCGATTTTTCCCAATTTGGCATAGGCCGGTGTCGCATTGATAAACCCGTCATAACCATTCAGTTCGATCGCCTCGTTTTCAAGGACCCTGTCGATGTCTACCGCAATACCTTCCAATGTCTTGGAATAGGTCTGCATCAGCTCCATACAGGCTTCTACCCTGTCATGCATCAGTACCAGCTCTTCTATACCCGATTCGTGGATATGTGTCATGATCGACTTTGCCAATTTTCCAGCACCAAACAGCGCCAGCTTTTTTACACCATTTACTTTCAGCAATGATGCAATTGCACGCCCTGTTGCCACTTCACCGTGCAGCTGTTTGTTCTTAACGATGATGGTATCACAAAAGCCGCAAGCCTTTACTTCATCGCTCATCGAACTCAGCTGTTCAACCACCCCTTCCATATATTCACTGCCGACGGCTACACCGTTGAGCTTGGCTTCTCTAAGTCCCGCCACAGTAAAATAGATATCATCCGCACGAATGTTCATCGGGATACACATCCCATTATCTCCACGCTCTTTAAAAAGACGGTTGATTGTCACTGAAAAACGGTTTTGCTGGGCATACTCAGCTAAAAAACCAAACAATAATGACTCATTATCGATAAGATTATCATCATTCATCGGTGCCGATAGATTCTCAGCCATCTATTTCTCCCTTCATCATATTATCATTCATTAGATTCCCCACAGGTCCCGTGCCTCTTCTTCTTCGATACGGCAACGCTGGCAGATCACTTCTCCCCCGCGGTAGGTAAAATAGTTATCACACTCATGACAACGTCTGATCGTAAACTTCACCAGACTTTTCACTTCCGGCTCAAAGAACTGCTTGAGATCAAAGGTGTCCGCCAGGCTCAATGAATCCGGTTCACAGACGTCATGACAAAGATGACATTTCACACATAAAAATGGATCAAAATCGATCTTGGAGTTCTTCATATCCGAACTCAAGGCCGCCGTCGGACAGATGCGATAACACATCTGACAGGCCGTACAACTTGTTTCATCCAGCTTTTTCATACTGGTAAAACTCAATTCATGGGCATCTACCACATGATACTGTGAAGGTTTTGGCGCTCGTTTGAGAGCAGTAAAGAAGATCTTGCGCTTATCCGGCACCCCCTTCTCTTTCAGACGGGAGATATCTTCGGTAAAGACCTCATGGCGCAGCTCTTCATCGGACTCCACCTCCACGCGACGGTCAAAATCTGCCTTTGCCTTCGCCGCATTTTGCAGGGTCATGTTTCTAAAAAAACCGCGTCTATCATCATTTTCCGTCACATCATCCGGTTCATAAGAGATATCTTCTGCTTTTACCTCTTTGCCTGATTCAATAGCTTCCAGAATGAAGTTTGCCTCTTCGATGTTCGCATCGATCTGAGCTTTGAGCTTATGAGCGATCTCACACCCATCACAATGCCCCGTGTCACATACCAACTCATCTTTTAACAGGGCCAAAGAGCTTAGATGCTCTACGGAAAGTGCCGCAATACAGGGAACATTCTTCTTACATGAGAGCATCGTCTCATCGCTCTGTACGAACTCGAAAAAGAAATTCGTTTGATTGAAGTTATCCAGGCTGAAGGCTTCCGTCGGACAGGCAGAAACACATCCACCGCATCCCACACATTGACTCATATTGAATGAAGGAAGATGATTCTCCACCGAGATAATATCAACGGGGCAGATCTCTACACAGTGGGTACATTCTGAAAACTTTGCCAGTGCACGGACACACTTGGCGGGATCGAGGGTTAAACCGGCCATAAAATCGTTTATGCCGCTTTTTCTACGCTAAGATATTCATTATCCGCCAGAATAAATTCCAGACACATCTCTGCCGCATCATAATAAATAGGAGTACGCGCTTCATATTTCACATTAATGAGGTACATCGGTGCCCACTTAAGCAGGTGTTTGTTCAAAAAGGTCTTTTGCGCGAATCTAAAATGCTTGGCAGACTCTTCATCACCCGCCTTCGTCGCCGCCATCTCTGCTTCAATAAGATAATGCATGAACTCCAGCTCAACACCGATATGATCGGCTGAAACGGCTCTTGCCTTGGCAAAATCCACGACATAATCATACTCATGGTACATATCTGTTACAGGGTTCGCTCCACCGGTCTCGATCATTTGATCCTCGCGGGTATAAAAGGTCTCATAAGGTACAAGGTGAAGCAAAGAGATATTCGCGAAATCTGCATTGATATGCTGTTCCAATAGTGTCTTGTTATCGCTTGACTCCAGGATATTCCAATCTTTCAAAGATGGAAAGAAGTCTCGGATGTTTTGATCCTTTAAGATCATATCAAGCATCTCATCATCAAGTTCTTGAAGCAAGACACGGGATAATAGTGCATATATATTGCTGCGGGCTTGTGTTTGTTCCATCTAACATTCCTATTGCAAGGTGTAAAACCTGCTTATAATATTGCTCGCGATTATACTAAAAACAACTTAATATGATGTTAGTCAGAGAAGAAGTACAGAGAGATGAAGAGCCTGTTGACTCTTCTGTGTCAGAAGGCTTAGAATTCGCCTTTAGCACCTTTTTCAATAGCTGTGTACATTGTTGACTCAACCTTCTTACCCATCTCCATCATCTCTGGAGTCAGTGGGTGTCCACCGGCAAGCATCAAGTCCATTTTCATTGTTGCCAACCAGAACGTACCCTCTTTGTCTTCAATCAAAATGATACGACATGGCATGAATGCTCCGTAAGCTTTTGAGTAATCAATAAAATTACGGGCGATCTGCTTATTACACAAAGAGATGATCTGTACATGACGCGTGTCATTACCTGCGTAATCCTTTTCACCTGATCTAAACATGATCGTATCACCCACTACAAGCATGTTATTCTCTTCTGCGACACTTTTGATCGTATCTACCGCATCTTCAGGTGAAACACCCTCTTCAAGTTTCACAAACTTAACCATAGATGCCGCTGCATCACCTGTCTCAAGGACTTCACCCGCCATATTCATATAGGCACCAAGTGCATTTGGATCCATCTTGGCAATTTTAGAGCCAAGAGAAATATAGACCACGATGATCCCTACAACCACCAATGCACCGATAACACTTAATATATTTTTCAACATCTTCACAATAATATCCTTAGTTATGATAAAAATCATGAAATGTTATAGGAAACTCATTTAAAAGACAATTAATAATAATTTCTAATCTTTAAATAGTCTAGTTGTAATAGAAAAAAAGTAGGAGGGTTACAGGAACGCAAGTTCCTGCAAAAGAGGTGTCAAGTAAAAAAGGATTACTTGATTTTAACAGCGTAGGCTTTCTCTGAAAGAGGAACCCATGGACGTTTGATCCATTGTGGACGACGCCATTTGTTCTCAGTATTAAGAGGACGAGTAAGCTCATCTCTCCACGCCTGGTAGATTTTTTGGTTGTTCTCATAGTTGACAGAGATGTCACCGATTTTGTCACCCGGCTCTGCTTTAGAGAGGATAACTTTTTGGTGCCAACAGTGCATACCGGAGATTGGATCCGGGTGAGCAGCTGCAACCGCATTCTGCCATGAACCTGAAAGACCATCCCACCAGATGTTATCAGAGTCTTTGTTATAATCAGCAAAACGCTCAGATTTGAATGGCATGATACCTTGGGTATATTTCATTTTACCCTCTTTACCGTCCATTTGAAGCTCAGCTAACGGCACACCAAAGCTGTTAAGCCCTGCTTCACCATTATAGTCTTCGATCTTGATCTGAGCACCTTCGCTACCTGCATTAACCGGAGACTCTTTCATGAAGGCCTCATCATGCATGCTACGTGGAGCTGTTGTTGCTGCTACTTTCCCGTCACTTACGCCGTTAGGGATCTTCACAGAGTTAACAAGTTTCCAACGACCACCGTGGTGAGAACATGCCAGTGTACCCGGAAGAACACCCTCAGTCGGTACAGCCATCGCAACAAAGTAACCAGAGCTTAGACCAGACACGGAATCCACGATCTCTACGCGGATAGAATCACCACGTTTGAAACCTTGACGTTTAGCATCTTCAGTAGAGATCCAGATTGGATCGTGGTTCTGAGAGATCTCCATCAGGTGTTTGGAGTTCGCTGAACGCGTGTGAATGTTGTATGGCAGACGGAATACCGTATTAAGTGCATAGGAGTTTTCCTCTGTCATATACATGTGGTTAACATGAGAAACGATCTCTTGCATCTCTTTCTTTTCATCTTCGTTACGAGGATAGAAAGGAACAGCGAATTCAGGCCATTTCCACTCATCAGATGCGAACCATTCACAGAAGAAGTCAAGTTTCTTATCCATTGTGGCGAAACCTTCCATTTTCTTACCGTCAACTTCGATACCGATCGGTTTTTTACCTGTAGGATATTTCCATGCATCACCATGAGCTTCAGCAGAGATAACACCTGTTTTCTTATCCGTATGGATATGTGCTTTGTCATATTTATGACCGTGCGCGATCAGGTGTTTACCATCATCTTTAAGCTCACGTTCTTGTGGAGAATAGATGTGGTTTTCTTCTAACCATGCACCGCGATCTCTCATGAACTCATATACCGGGAATTCAGAATCCTTATATTTAGGATCTGAAGTAGCCGTTTTCTTAAGATTTGGAAGGTTGTCACCAAATGCTGCGTCATACCACTCAGCGATTGTAACAGGCTTACCTGGGTTTGCCTTAGACTCCCACATAGATTTGATCGATTTTTTCTTCGCATCGTCAAGGAAGATATCACCATTTGGATCGATGTAGTTAACACACATATCGAACCAGAACTCATTCTCTTCCCAAACTTCACCAAGACCCGCTTTGATGTGTGCTTCAAGTGTAGCACGGTTCGGGTTATTCGGCTTCCATCCAGCTCTCTCAAGAGCAACACGCATAACCGGCTGACGGAACGAAGTCCAACGTGCAGGCATTGTTGCTTCTGAGTGTTGGTCGTGACGCTCACCGGCAAGACCAACAGGAAGAACGTAGTCAACATACCAGTTCGTCTCAGACCATACCGGAGAAAGATTGAAGGTAAGTTCCATCTTAGACTCGTCTTTAAGTACTTCCAACCAGCGGAATCCATCCGGGTTAATCCATACCGGGTTATACATACGTGGAACCCATACAGAAAGTTTAGTCGGAACGTTAAGACCTTTTTTGATCCATTTTTGTTGCCATTCAGTATCACTTAGAAGGTGTGGTAACAGGTACGACATTTCATACGTTGAAAGAGGCCATTCAGGTGGCCATGTAAGCTCATTCCACACGTCAACTTTAGGAACTGACTTACCGCGTGAACCTTGACCAACTGTCGCAGACCCACCTTTACCGGCAACAGAGATAACGTGCCAGTGGTGGAAGAATGTACCACCCTTAGGTCCGATAGCACCACGTAGACCAAGTGCCATGAAACCTGAACGACCTGAAGTCCAACCACCACGGTTACCCGCAGCAGCAGCACGCCAGAAGTAAGAAGAGATCGACGTATCAGCCCAGATAAACATCTCATACAGTTTTTCTAGTTTGTATGCCGGAACATGAGACTCTTTAACTGCATAATCAAGCGTATACGGAGCATAAAGCTCTTTCAATACCTCAAGGAATGTTGCGAAGTCTTTTTTCTTAGGTACTGCAGAGATATAGTTCTTCTCTACCATGAACTTAAGATAGTCAGTGTTGTTCATAAACACTTCCCAGTTGTACCACTTACGTACGAACTCTTCGTTTACCTTACCTTCTTGAAGGATACGGTTTACAAGGTAAAGATAGATCGTCGCTTCAGTACCCGGCCATGCTGCGATCCAAAGATCCGCCATACCCGCAGAGTTTGACATACGTGGGTCCATAACAACAAGTTTTGCACCTTTTTTACGTGCATCAGCGATGTGACCCGCTGCTTGTTGGAAGTAGTGACCCGCATCCGCCGCGTGAGACGAGTTAAGGAAAACAAGTTTCGCATTTGCCCAGTCCGGTGAAGAACGGTCATCATTCGACCATTGAATCGTCGGAGTACGTCCACCTGATGAACAGATATTTGTGTGTGAGTTGAATGCATCCGTACCAAGTGTTTGCCATACTTTACCTGTGAAACCGTTCTCATTTGGACGACCAACGTGGAACATAACAGATTTTTTGGATAGCTCATCACCTTTACGTAGCGTGTCTCCCATCTTCTTACCGATAGCAGTCATCGCATCATCCCATGTCACACGTACCCATTTACCTTCACCACGCTTGGAACCTGGTGCTCTTTTGATTGGGAACGCTAGACGATCCGGATCGTACATTTGTGACTGAGTCGCATAACCCTTCGCACAGTTACGACCACGTGAACCCGGGTGAAGCGGGTTACCCATGTATTTTTTAACGGTAAACGTCTTTTTATCAACCCATGCCGTAAGACCACAAGAAGCCTCACAGTTTGAACATGCAGTAGGAACGATCGTATAGTCGTTTACTTCGATACCGTCCGGGTTGTCTTCCGTACGTACACCCTTACGATCCAGACCACCACGTTTCCAGTCATCACCATCTAACTCTTGGAAATCTTCCCATTGATCTAGTGGTGGGTAAAATGCTAATGAATCCGGAGTGTTTGTAAACTTGCTCTCGTTTAGAGATTCAGCCAAAAAATCCGTGCTGATTACATTTTTAGCGATAGCGGCACCTGCAACAGTAAATGCAGCACCTTTAAGAAATGTTCTTCTGTTTTCTAAAAACATTCAATGGCCTCCTTAGCTCATACTTAATAATTGTGGAATTACTAGCCATACGTGTTTAGTCACCCATAGACCTGCCAATGCAGATACTGATGCTAACGTCAATAGACCAGTTGATTTGTTCTGTACACTTAGTGCAACAAGAACCATAGGAACGATGTATGCGAATACTTGACCGATCCAGAATAGTGTCGTCATCTCACCGTGACCTTTGATGAACTCTAAAGTAGCTGCTACTTCTTCTGCTTTCATCGCACCGAAGATGTATTCACTCATGTAAACGATAAACGCAATAAACGCTGAGAAACCAAGTACTACAGCCATGTCACGTTTTGCATCATACGGCAGTTTCCCACCTACGAGAATGATCGTTGCCGAACCTGCCAATGTTGCCGCAAGTAGCATCTGTACAGATTCTGTCGGCATTTGCCACAGTTCACGTGCTGTACACATTGCAAGAAGTGCTGCTGTATAAAGCGTAACCGGAATCGCAAGGATCGTCGTCCAGAATAGGATTTTGTCGTACATTGCATCATCTTTCTTGATGAAAGAGAAGAAAGCAAGAAGTGTGATAAGTCCCATAAACACAGAGGCCATGATCGCACCAATTGTGATCGGTGATGTCCAGTGCGGATAGAAGAAAATATGCCACATTCTAAATGGCTGATGTAGATCCGCCAATGTAAACAGTAAGAAGATAGAGATAAATACGATTGAGATTACGGCTACTGGGAAACGTAAGTATCCTGCTTCATTCGGGTATCTTTTTAGAAGATAATACATCATAAAGATCACACCTGTACCGATACTCTTAGCCCACATGTTCATGGTTACGAACCAAGGCCAAACAATACCAGGAAGTCCAACGTCAAGTGTTACAACTGCATGTGTTGCGTCAACTGCTAATCCGTGCATTAGTGGTGTCCTCCTACTGGCATTTTAGTCGTAAGTTTGTTAAATAGGTCATATCCTTCTGGACGATGTGAAGCAAGTGGGTTAAGCGTCACGTTTCCACCACCTACATAGAAGTGTTGAGGATCGGTACCTTTTTCAGGTTTACGTACCTGAACATCGCCCTGGTTTTCCATAATATAGCGGCTGATATTAGACGCAGGATCATCAAGGTCACCAAAGATATTTGCTTCAACCGGACATGCAACAACACATGCAGGCATCAAGCTAGACGCGATACGGTGTGCACAATAGGTACACTTATCAGCAGTCTGTGTTTCAGGATCGATATAGATCGCCCCATATGGACAAGCCATAACACAACCCGCACATCCGATACAACGCTCTTTATCGATGTTGACGATACCGTTTTCAATATAGTGAAGTGCAGATACCGGACAGATACGCTCACAAGGCGCATTTGAACAGTGGTTACAACGTAGTGGAGTAAATGTACGTTTTGTCTCAGGGAAGACACCTACATCTACATACTTAACACGAAGACGCCATGTACTCAATGGTACCTCGTTTTCGACCTTACATGCAATTTCGCAGCCCTTACAACCCATACACAGGTGCAAGTCTACTAAGAAACCTAAATGCATTCATTCTCCTCCTACTTTAAGATTATGAACTTATCGTAATTACAAATAATTAAAAGAAGTATCTCTTATTTTACGGAAATAAGGAACTTTCCTAGGAGGATAATATCTTAAATAGTCTTATCTGAAACTAAAGAAGTTGAAAGAAATTTTATATTTTTTATCTTGTGGGTAAAATAAGGAAGAGCATATTTTCGGGCTGTTTTGATAAAGCTTTACAGGCTTGTGCTTTTCTTACGACACGAAAAGTACAAGCGATTGACAAAAGAGAATAAGACCTTATTCCTCTTCCCCTGTATCCTCTTCGGATGCTCCCTCTTCTTCGATAAACATGGACGGATCATCCAGACATTCCATCCCGTCAGCATATTTATCTACTGAACCGCCATATTTATAGACGATATCACCACCTAAAAGACCTTGATAAGCCAGGCTTGATGATACGGCAAACAAGCCAACCAATACCAGACTTTCCAAAGGCACATTACGCACCCTGCAGGCAAAGAACTTTGCCACTGCCAGTACCGCTGTTGCAATCATCAGATAAAACCCGATGTTCTTATGCTGCACCAATATACCCTGCCCCTCTTCACTTAAGAAAGGATAGATCTCTTTTCCTTCAAGGCCACCGGTGTACCAAGCCAGCCCCATCATCACCGCCGATACGATCAAAAGACGTGCAGACCATTGTGAATACAGGTAAGTATTGCTGATGCTGTAAGCGATCTGAAAGATCAATGCCACCATGGGCAGGACAATAGCGAAATGAACCAAAGGGGGATGTAGAAGTGTGGATTCCATGTTTCTCTCTTTATTAGGATCTCAACTCCCAATAAAGGAGTTGTTTAGGATTTTAGGCGGACTCTCACCGATTGCTCATGAGCGGTCAGAGACTCTGTATTGGCTATCATAGCACAAGCTTCGCCAATTTCATTGATAGCATCGGCAGAAAAAGCAATAATTGAAGACTTTTTCATAAAATTCTCTACTCCCAGAGGTGAGTAGAACTTAGCCGTGCCTCCTGTTGGCAGTGTATGATTCGGCCCGGCCACATAATCACCGATCGCCTCAGGTGTGTTTGGACCCAGGAAAATCGCACCGGCATGCTTGATCTTGGCTAAGAGATCAAAAGGATTCTGAGTCACAACTTCCAGGTGCTCGGGAGCGATCTCATTCATCAATCGTACCGCTTCATCCATATCTTTAGTCACGATGACAGCTCCGCGCTCTTCGATAGACTTACGGGCGATCTCCTCGCGTGGAAGCTTTTGCAACCAGGCCTCAACTTCTTTGAGTGTTTGATCGGCAATATCCTGTGAAGGTGTGATCAGAATAGACGAGGCCATCTCATCATGTTCCGCCTGGGAGAGCAGATCGATAGCAATATGGTTGGCATTCGCACTCTCATCAGCCAATACACCGATCTCAGACGGACCAGCGATCATATCGATGTTCACGTCTCCAAAGACCAGTTTTTTAGCCGTAGCAACAAAGATATTTCCCGGTCCTGTGATCACATCTACCTTCGGAATATTTTCTGTTCCATAGGCCATTGCGGCAATGGCTGAAGCTCCTCCAACCTTGAAGACATTGCTAACGCCACAGAGGTGACAGGCTGCTAATAGAAGATGGTTTGGTTCATTGTCCGGTGTCGGCGTACACACCACGATCTCTTCAACACCCGCAACCTGTGCGGGAATCACATTCATCAATAGTGATGAAGGGTAAGCCGCTTTTCCTCCGGGGATATAGAGTCCTGCTCTATCAACCGCAGTGACCTTCTGTCCCAGGATCGTCCCGTTGGCTTCCGTATCAAACCAGGATTTTGGCAGCTGCTTCTCATGATAAGCCTTGATACGATCATAGGCCAAATGCAAAGCAGACTTGAGCTCTGAATTCAAAGCATCGTAAGCCTCTTTCATAACTTTCGTGTCAATCTTCAGATCATCATCAGAAGCAGGTGTCCAGTTGTCAAATTTTGCAATATGACGTTTCAATGCGCCGTTTTTTTCTGTCTTTATCTCTGAGATAATCCCATTAACGATGGTCGATACCTGTTCGATATCCATCTTACCTCGTCCCAATAACTCTTCAAATGCCTCTGGAAATCCGGCATCAGTAGTAGAAAGGATTGTCATATTCTTCTATCCTCATAAATAATTATCGTGATTATATCGAAAACTAGCCAAGGCGATTTTTATGAAATAAAAAAGTTTCTTCAGAAAACTAGCTGTAGCGATTTTACGAAGTAAAAAGTTTCTTTAGAAAACTAGCAAAAGCGGTTTTTACACAGTCAAAAAGTTTCTTTAAGAAGATGAATAAAAGTAGTTTGTACGAAGTAAAAAAGTGATGAAAAGAATAGATACAGAAGCCAAAGCTTCTGTCAGGCTTACCAGCCTATACCGAGATAGACCATATAACGACGGTCGGTAAGATCGCCGGCTTCCGGTCCGATCTCTTCCGCATAGGTAGCTGCGCCGATTTTAAGCAATGTTGCCTGCAGATCAATACCTGCCGTATATTCTCCCTGATAATATCCGGCATTAAGGGTTGTCATAAACCAGCTATTGTCAAACAGACCGATACTCGCACCCAGACGAACCCGTTTCATCATATCCGTTTCATCAAAGTCCTGATAATTCACATCGGTCACCACACCGCCTGCTTGAGTAAACTGATAAAAACGGGTCTGATTCTCATTCAGAAGATCAACATAATCTGCCGCGATAATAAAATGCTCTAAAAAATCTATCTGAGGAGAGATAGAGACACCGACATTAACCGTCATCGGCTGACGACCATAATTTTCATCCATGCTCATGTCACCGATATTAAGTACACTCAGACCAATTGCCGGTCGCCAAAAACTGTCCTCGAACATCTTGTAGGTGATCCCCAGATCAATCCCGTATCCACTGGAATCTTTTTCATATTTATCTTGCAGATAATCTTCTAAATTATCCTGATTATCCACGATCTCGGTGATCCCTATCCCGCCTTCATAGGACTTCTGCGTAATGTATTTGGCGCCGATCCCCACATCCAAGGTACCAGGACCCACATCCTCAAAACTGGTCGCATACGCAAAGGTCAGTCCGCCATACCCGCGGGAGTGTGTTTCGACCAGATCATTGACACCCCCGTTTCCATGGGCAATAAAATTGGCATCCGCTGCCGCAAGAATACCGATAGCCCAAGCACTTCCATCAGAATTACTTCCTATGGCTGAATAGTTATTGACATTGACATTAAAATGTTCTCCGGAATATTTTTGAAGCACTTCCGAGACAGACTGGGCATCGCTCCCGGCTGCATCAATATCATCCGCAAAATCAGCAATCTTTTCACTTCCTTGTACACCGATACCAAGAAGCTCCACGACTAGGCCATGATCTTCATCCATACTACGAATACCCGCCGGATTATGAAACACGGAAGAGGTGTAGCCACCTACCGCGACATTGGCTCCACCCATACCCATGATGCGAGCATCCTTATAAAGGTAAGCATGTTCTGAAAATCCCGCCATCAATGATGACGCCGCACATAACGAAAATAGTATAGTTTTTTTCATAAACTTCTTCCTCTCTTATAGACTGTTCAAATAGGTCTGGATTTCACTGATGCTTACATTACCATCAGCCGGACTAATATCAATTTCATTACGATAATCTATAATATCCTGCTGCAATTGAGGATCACCGCTCAATGCACCTTCCACGGCATCCAAACCGCCATTAAGCGTATCTACCAAAAGGGTGGAAATATTTTGATCAGCCACAGCCGGGTCTTGATTCAACGGGCAAGCATAAGGACTTGTTCCCACATCCCAGGTAGCAGAAGGATTTGAAAAATCATTGTTGCAGTATCCATCTGTAACAATAGTAGACCCGCCTGTCAAC
>JBFEYO010000055.1:0-12135 GCA_041562075.1 Sulfurimonadaceae bacterium
AAACTTAACTCGTGATATAGAGCTGCGTTATGCACAAAGTGGAAGCGCTATTGCAAATACAGCGATTGCAACGAGTCGTAAATTCACGCAAAACGGTGAACGTAAAGAAGAGGTATGTTTTATCGATATTACTTTCTTCGGACGTTCCGCTGAAGTAGCAAACCAGTACCTTAGACGTGGTAGTAAAATCCTTGTTGAAGGTAGATTGAAATTTGATCAGTGGGTTGCCCAGGATGGCAGCAAACGGTCAAAACATAGTGTAATCGTTGAAACAATGCAGATGCTTGACTCCAAGGCTGATGCTCAATCCGGTGGAGACTACGATGCTGCACCGATGGGTAACGGCGGAGGGTATGAAGCTCCTGCTCAACAGATGAACAACTATGGTAATGCGCCATCCCAACAATCTTCATACGGACAGCCGCAACAGCCGTCACAATCCTATGGAGGGGGTCAGCAGAACAATGCTTATGGCAATCAGCAGCAACAGCAACAAGCACCGCAGCAAAATTATCAAAAGCAAGAGATGCCTCAACATAACATTCCAGAAATCGACATCGACGAAGATGAGATTCCATTTTAGAAATAGATAACATAAGGAAATAATTATGGCAGAAAGAAGAAAATACAAAAAACGTTATTGTAAATACTGTGAAGCAAAAGTTGACTTCATCGATTACAAAGATACTAATGCATTAAAACACTCTTTATCCGAGCGTTACAAGATCATGCCTCGCCGTTTGACAGGTAACTGTAAACGTCACCAAGAGATGATCTCAAATGCAATCAAACGTGCACGTCAAGCGGCATTAATCCCATACACTGTTACACGTAAAGCAGTTGTGGCAAACCCATTTGAGAACATCGTTAGCTAAAGTTAACTTCTCTGTTTCAAACCCTTTTTAAGGGGTTTGAAGCTCTACATTCAAATCTTTAAATACTCCCGATAGAAGATAAACACCCCTATTTAATTACACACTATTATTATTTTTTAATAAAACTATGGTTACGCTGTCTTAAGGACCTTTCATAATATACCGATATATATATGAAGAGAAAGAGGTGTAGGATGTCATTTTTACAGCATTTGCAAAGCAGTATCATTCTCGGAACCAAAATGACCCATCCGGAAGATGAGCACTTTTTACGTCAACAATGTAAAGAGTTGTTTAACTATATCAATGCCGATAAAACAGATGAATTAAAGCAGCTTATTGAGTCCGGTGTGGATCCTGACAATTGCGAACTACACCATATCCGAGCCCTAAATCATGCCATTAACCAGGAGCACTACTCCTGTGTACAGACCCTTATCAGTTACGGTTGCGACATCAACTATACGGACTGCTTTTCACGTAAGCCCCTTGATTACGCTCTCAAGAGTAAAAATAGTGAGATTATTCAACTTCTATTGAGATATGGTGCGACGGACAGCGCTGGAAAATATCAGCACTTTACACCTGAATACGGTGTATTCGACACCTTTGAAGCGGCCATTACAGGCAATCTAAATGCCCTTGTCTATTATCATTCTCTTGGGGCCAGTCTACATGAAGAACGTGCTAATAAAACAACCCTCTTGCATCTGGCTATAGAAGGAAACAACCCCAAACTTCTCACTTATTTACTGAACAAGGGGTTAAATATAGATCAGGCAGACAAAAGCGGGACCTCAGCATTGATCCTGGCAGCCATGGATCATTCCCGATTTAGACTGCTGAAAATCCTTATCAAGCGCAATGCCACTCTGGATCAGCGTAACAATAGACATACTTCGGCACTCACCATGGCAATCAAACGCTACAATATCAAAGCAGCTGTCCTGCTTATAAACAAAGGAGCAGATGTCAATATCCGAGATGGTATAGACACTCCCTTAAGCCTGTTACATAAGGCTCTGGCCCAAACGAGTTCCAAAGTCTTACAAGAAGAACTACGCGCACTTCAGACCCTTCTCTTGAGCAAAGGGGCCCATGTCAATACTCCTGACGAGAATCTGCGTTGGAGCCCTCTAATGCTTACAGCCAGTCATTACCAGGATCTTAAAAGCACGGCCCATCTCAAGCTTCTGATTAAACTGGGTGCCCAGATCGATCAACGGGACAAAAATCAGCGTACAGCCTTGATGATCGCTGCTTCATTGGGCCGACTTGAATCACTGGAAGTCCTGATCAAGTATCATGCACAACTGAACCTCTATGACAAATTTGGATGGACTGCCTTGATGCTGGCGGTCTATTACAATCAAAAAAAGGTCGTCAAACTGCTTTTATCTGCGGGAGCAGATGTCAACCTCAATACCAAAAAGGGTCTCAATGCCCTCAAAGTAGCCGTTGATAATGAGCGTGCGGCACTTATTCCTATCCTCAAAGATTACGGAGCTATCGCCCCCAAGGAGTAGTCTCGTTCACTGCGAATGGTATAAATCTTGCTATACTGTTGCTAAAATGGATTGTCATGAAGCTACTCCTTATCTCTTTGTTAATCTTCTCTACTCTTCACGCACTTATCAGTGACTTCAAAAGTGACGATTATCAGATCATTATCGGTGAACACTTTGATGATGAAGCCTTTGATATTGTCGAAGATCATGATCATACCATTTCTGTTGTGGGTTATTCACAACACTTCTCAACAGATACGCCACAATATACCGGTTATCACAACGCATTTGACTATTTGGCTTCCATAAATGCCAAAGAAGGTGAGCAGCTGCGATTAATATCATTGGATCATTCCGCAAATATCTCCCTTGATAAAAGCTATAGCCTTTCGCAATACAATCGTGGAGTCACTGTCTTAAAAGACCCCTTAAACCGATATGTACTTGGTGGATATACGCATAACGGCCAGATGCTGATCAGTTCCCTTGAGACAAATGGGGATAAGATCTATCTGCATCAATTTGGTACTGCCAACTTCGATCAGCTTCATACACTTATCCCAATGCATGATGGTGGAAATGTGGCTATAGGGACTTCACAAACCTCCCGTAATCATTATGACAATATGTTTGATCAGGGACTGGGTAGAAGCGATGTCTATCTTGTACGTTTTGACAAACAGGGGCAGATCCAATGGAAAAAGAAATATGGCTCCGTTAAAAAAGACATCGGAAATGACGGAGTGGCTACTGATGATGGCGGATTTATCTTTATCGGGATCTCTGCGGATCATAACAGTTCTGAGCTAATCGCTGCAAAGATCAATGATACGGGGAATACAGCATGGGTAAAGTCTTTTCCAAAACCAGGACATAATAAAGCCTATAAGATTATCCAGACCCCCCAAAAAGATTATCTTATCCTTGCCGGTTTTGAGAACAGAGACGGGGAGCATAATATTCGCCTCATCAAGATCGATTCAGAAGGCAATCGACTTTGGGAGAAAAACTATTATGCAGGCAATATCGAACAACTTAATGACATCAAAATGGACCTCAAAGGAAACATCATCGGTGTCGGATACAGCCAAAAGGCTTCAAGTTCAGATATGGATGGTCTTGTACGTTATTTTGATCACTTAGGAACACCTATATGGGAGAGACACTTTGGGAAAGAGCGTCATGATGCCTTTAAAACAGTAAGCCTACTGCATGATAACACCTTTGCAATTGCCGGGTTCTCAAACTCTTATGCCGATAAAGGACGCCAGATCTGGATTCTCAAACTCAATGATGACGGCAGCATGGCAAAAAAACGGCTCAAACCATACAAGGAACTCTATACAGCACTACAAGATGATCTGATCAAGACAGATACACCTGTCTCCATCACCACACCAAACAGTTTAGCTCTTTCCGATAACATGAAGCACGGTAATGAAGCGACCCGGTCCACGGATACAATCATCCATCCCTCTTCCCCAAGCGCTTCAGACATATCCCTCTTTAAAGACCTCAGAATTGTACATGATGGATTGATATTCAAACAGGGTAGCTCAACGTTGAATAGCCATCATAAAGCTGTTTTAGACACCTTTATTCCAAAACTCATGCGTGCACTCCAGCCCTATAAGCACAGAATAAAAAACATCAAGATCAAAGGGCACACGTCCACAGAATGGAATGCCCCTGACACCCAGCGGTACCTCAATAATGCACAGCTTTCCAGTGACAGAGCGATGAGTGTTTTAGACTATAGCTATAAGATAAAAACCGCCAAAAAGTATCAAAAATGGATGAGTGAGGTCTTTAGTACCGATGGCTATTCCTATGCAGATCTTGTATATGATAAAGACAAAGAAGATAAGGTTCATTCCAGAAGGGTCGAGTTCGAGATCGTCTTGAAATAGAATCAAGCTAACATTAATATCTGGATTGGAGTGGTTTGCAGTGAAAGAAAGTTGAAGATGCACATAGGTGCATCCGTGCTAACTTCGAACACAAAGTGTGTCGAAATCAGACTTTTGGATTATCCACAAGAAGGAACGTTTCCTGAGTCAGAACCATATTGGTATAGGAAATCTTTCAAGTGTGGAGCAAGTTTTTTGAATTTTTTGCTTCCGAAGAATTTCTCACCTTTAGTACCAGCGTGTTTTTCAATGATCATCTTAGCGTCATTTTCAAATAGGGCTTCCCAACCAGCCTGAGTATTCATAGAAGCACCTTTAGTACCATTACCGTGACATTTCTTACATGTCTTTAGGTAACCTTTCTGACCTTTCTTGATATCAGCAGATGCAGCTGTAGACATTAGTCCAAGAGAAACAATAGCAGCCATGAAAACAGATGTTTGTTTTTTCATTATAGAACTCCGTAATTTAAGTTAGGTGACATGATACTGATTAATCGATAAATTAGAGATAAAACTTTATATTTATCCCCACTTCCCCCTTATTTCTATTGACTTTTACCTTAAAGTCATCCTTTAACTGGCATAATAAATGACTAATAGTTTTTTTCTGATATAATCAATTACCGTAGCCTCTTTTAGAAAGGACAATTATGTTAAAACTATTCACATTTCTCTCACTTTTTGCACTGTCGGTATTGGAAGCCGATGCCCTTATCTGCAAAGTCGTCAATGAAGACGATATCATGAAAATAAAGTGTAAATATAAAACAACTTCCAAAGAGTATGACCGGAATATTTCCATGGCATGGACATCCCCGTCCACACCGCAGGATGACCGGTTCAAGACATTGACTCTACCGGCTTATCATGTTTCCGTATATGATTACCGCTATTTTGATGGTCGTGCTGATGGATCATGGACGATCTCAGCTACCGATGAGGAGACCGGTCAGGTAACAACGATTCAATTTGTAAAAGAGGATTTGAGTGAAGC
The DNA here is from genome assembly GCA_041562075.1 of Sulfurimonadaceae bacterium. GTDB lineage: Bacteria > Campylobacterota > Campylobacteria > Campylobacterales > Sulfurimonadaceae. Next base: position 5,290 of record JBFEYO010000055.1, read on the forward strand.
CAATACGATGTCTGCTCCCTGCAAGAACTCTGACCTTAAAAGCCCTTCACCCGTACAATGATTTCTGCTTGATCAGTCCTCTGAGCGCAGGATGATTTCACTGGTGACTTTGGCCTGTTTAAGCTTACGCTGGGCCTTGCGCAGTAAAAGTGCGACGTCTTCGAGCTTGATATTCACTCGCTCAGATATCTCTTCTTCGGACTTTCCTCCCTCTTGCATACAAAAGGCATGAAGCTCCCTGCGTGTTAAATGGCGCTTGAGCACTCTAAAAAGCTCTTTATCATCGCTGATAATCTCAACATCACTGTTATTGACCAACGACACGAGTGTGTCATGTAAAGATTTCTCACCGCATTCCTGTTCCCAATAGGTCATAAACGCACCTTTTCAAGGATCTCTCTGAGATCTTTATTTTCAATAATCACATTAGCCTCTTTTTTCAAGATCTCCTTGGCACAAAAAGCAACACGTGTATCTGCATGGGCAAACATGGATCGATCATTGGCCCCATCACCCACGACCATAGTATCTTCACGGCCTATTCCCAAAATATTCTGCATACGTTCGATCATATCACCCTTGGAAAAATCAAACATCATGTCACCGCCGACAAGACCTGTCAAGCGGCCATCCTTATGGTGTAAAACATTAGAAAAATCCGCGTCATACCCAAGTACCTCTTTGCCATAAGTAGTAGCTGTTCTAAATCCCCCGCTGAAACAGATCACGGTAGCCCCGGACTTTTTGAGTTCAGCAATCGTTTCCTTGGCACCGGGCATAAAAGGTAGTGAATTACAGATCTCTTCTACCTTGGAAAACTCCAGACCCTTTAAAAGGGAAACCCGTTCCGTCAGACTCTCAAAAAAGTCCATTTCTCCCTGCATAGCCCGCTCCGTAATAGCGGCAACCTTATCTTTTAATCCCAAAGGTTCTGCAAAAAAATCGATCGTCTCACCATCCATCAGTGTCGAATCAAAGTCAAATACACATAGTTTCATTACATCTCTTTACTCTATATAGCCCTATAAATTGCTATAATGTCATTAATTAAATGCAATTATAGCGTATAGGATATGTATTGTTTGAAGAACTTATAGACAAACTCCAAAATGGAAGATATATCACTTTGGAGACCACACCCTCTCACTCGCCGGTTTTCCAACCCATCATTGATAAGCTCAAAGCACTGGAACTGGATGCACTTGTGGACGGTTTTTCAACAACTGACAATCCTCTGGCCAAGCTAAAATATAATGCCATCCTGGCTGCTCTGAAATTGCAGCAGGAGTTTGGAAAACCGGTATTAGCGACGATGAGTATGCGTGATCGTAACCGAATCGCTTTGCAATCCGACCTTTTGGGTGCTAATGAGTTCAATGTCCGTTCTATTCTTGCCCTGACGGGAGACAGTGCATCCATGTCGGACCAGCCTAATACAAAGGGGGTCTTTGATGGAAACTCAAATCTCTTGCTGGATATGGTCTCATGCCTGAACTCCGGCATCGATTATGCCGGTAAGCCCTTGGCGGAAAAACCGCAGAGTATCTACCCCTTTGCAGTGACCAACTCTTTTTCGACCAACCCCAAGACCCTTCAGAAAAAGATGAAAAAGAAGATAGAACACGGAGCTCTCGGACTTATCTCCCAGCCTGTCTATGATCTTGATAATGCGAAACTACTGCTTGAACTGCTTGAAAATGCAAAGAGTGACTGCTGTGAGTCTGCGCAAAAGGCCCAATTAATCCTGGGTATCTTTCCTATCACCAAACTACGAACCGCCCAGTTCTTAGCCTCGCATGTTCCGGGTATACATGTACCTAAACTCTGGATCGAATCTCTGCGAAAAGCACATGACATCTCGCCGGAAGAAGAGTATAAGGTAGGATTTGAACTGAGTAAGAATCTCTTTGAAGATATTATGAAGTTGCATCCCAAGGTACATTTGATGACAGCAAACCAGTTCCAAGTCGCCAAAGATATACTTAGTTAATACAAAAAGCAGTGATATCCATTAAGGATATCACAATAGCAAAGACTAAAAGTCCCGCTCTAGAAGTTTATCCACTTTCAAAATCGTCAAGATCTTGTCATCTTGCTTCCCGACACCTTCGATCAGTGTCTTCTCCTGCATTGCCGTCTCTGGAGCCGGACCGATCTCATTCTTTTTCAAACGAATGGCTTCGGTTAATCTGTCAATGACAAAACCCGCCGTCTCTGTTGCATTTTTCATGACAATAAAACGGCTGTTTTCCGTCATCTTCTCACTTGGCAGACCAAACTTCAAACGAAGGTCAATCAATGGGATGACCGACCCGCGCAGATTAAACACACCTAATACATACTTAGGTGTACGTGGGACACGCGTCCATTCGATCGGCTTGATGATCTCCTGAATACTCAAAATAGGCACAGAGAACTCTTCTTCCCCTACTACAAACCCTACCAGTTGAACGATATCATCTAAATTCTCTTTTGCCGGGTTGATCTGACCTTGCTGCTTATTGATGATATCTTGTAATTTGTCACTCATGATGCAGACTCCTCAGAGAATTTAAATTTAATATTACGTTTGACCACGTTTTGTAAATAATCCGGAGAATATGGCTTGGTAATATATTCCACCATACCTGATTCAACCCCACGCATTCTGTCAGACTTACCTGTTCTTGAGGTAACTGCAATCAGTGGAAGGTTTTTATATTTATTGTATTTTTTGATCTCTGAAGCCAGGGTATATCCATCCATTCGAGGCATCTCGATATCAATCAGCAAGGCATCAAAATGATGTTCCCCTGATTTAAGAATATTCAAGGCTTCAAGACCGTCGGTCGCTTCTACAAGCGTGACACCAAGCGGATTCAATGCCATAGTCATGATCTTTCTATCGGTCTTGGAGTCATCGATAATCATCACCTTGTAATCACTTGGCTGATTCTTTTCGCGCCCTGTAGCACCGTTTCCGGAACTACTCTCACCTGTGACAGATGACTTGATGGTCTTCGCCATATGCATTAGCGCCGCGACATCCACGATCAGTGTTACACCACCATCTCCGCGTATGGTTGCCCCGGCGATACCATCCATACCATGCAGGTATTCACCCATAGATTTGATAACGATCTCTTCCTGTCCAACAAGCGTATCGACAATCAGACCGATCTTCGTCTCTGCTAATCCAAGTACGACAACATAAGCATGCTCACTGGAGTCAAATACATGCTCAACCTCGAAGATATCTGCAATATGCACCAGAGAAAGTACTTCATCACGTAAACGCATGACCGAACGGTTTTCCACCGTATAGATTTCATCTTTACCGATACGAACCGTTTCCAGTACCGAAGCAAGAGGAATAGCATAATACTCTTCCTGAACCCCGACTAACAGGGCTTGAATAATCGCGAGGGTTAGCGGGATCTTCAGTTTCATCACCGTTCCCTTGCCCAATTCACTTTCGATATCAATAATACCGTTAAGCTTTTCGATATTAGTCTTAACAACATCCATACCGACACCGCGGCCGGATACATTGGTCACCTGAGCAGCCGTAGAAAACCCGGGACGGAAAATCAGGCCAAAGGCTTCTTTATCACCCATGTTATCTGCTTCTTTTTCTGTGATAACGCCTTTTTCAATAGACTTCATCTTTAGAAATTCAGGATCCATCCCCGCACCGTCATCGGTGATCTGTATGACAATATGATTTCCTTCGTTATAAGCTTTTAACCCGATCGTACCTGTTTCGGATTTGCCTGCTGCAACACGCTTGTCTATGCTCTCAATACCATGGTCACAGGAGTTACGAATAATATGCACCAATGGGTCACCGATCTCTTCAACGATTGACTTGTCCAGCTCAGTCTCTTCACCGCTGATCTCCAATTCAATCTTCTTATTCAGCTCTCTTGAGAGGTCACGGATCATACGTGGAAACTTATTAAAGACCTTACCAATTGGCAACATCCTTGTTTTCATAACAGCGATCTGAAGATCCGTTGTGACCAGAGAAACAATCGAAACGACCTGGTTAAGCTCTTCCAAGAACTCCTCACCCTCGTAACGCTCTTCTACATCATCATTGATCTTGATCAGGCGGTTTTTACCCAGTACAAGCTCTCCGATAAGGTTCATCAGGTGATCCAGACGTTTAACGTCTACACGAATCGTCTGTTCAACGGTAGTTGCAGCAGGAGGAGCTGCCTTTTTTTGTGCAGCCGCCGGACGTTCTGGTGCGGCAGGTGCTGCTGCTTGCTCTTGAGCTACAGGAGCCGGTGCCGGTGCAGGCTCCGGCTCAGGTGTCGGTGCTTCTGCTTTGGCCTCTTGTGGTTCTTCACTTGGCATATCAGGCATCTGAGGAACCTCTTCACCTGCCGCCATTTTAGCTTCACGTTTTGCCTTATCCTCAGCCTGACGTTCGGCTAAAAGCCTTGCAATTTCTGCTTCCACATCCTCATCACTCATTTCTGAATAATCCAGCTCATCATCCTGAGCTGACGCCTCTTCCACAGCAGCTGCCACTTCCTCACTACTAGGGATCACTTCCGAAGTGTCAGCCTGAGCTGTATCAGTCACAGCTGCTTCAAGAGGACTCTCACCTCTTGTGATAGCCAAAAGACGTGCCACACAGGCTTCTACATCTATACCCTTATCCTCGCTTGTGTCACGGATGGTATTCAACAGGGCCTTCATAAGGTCAATCGATTCAAGAACCACGTCCATGATCTCTGCATCGATCAATAATTCACCATGACGCGCCTTATTCAAGACGTCTTCCATATGGTGTGTCAGATGTGTCAAGACATCAAAGTTTAAAAATGAACTCGCGCCCTTAACAGTGTGAGCAACCCTAAAAATACGGTTCAAGAGATCCAGGTCTTCAGGCGAACTCTCCAGCTCTACAAGATCCTGATCCAGTTGCTCGATAAGCTCAAATGACTCGATTAGAAAATCTTGCAATATTTCCTGAAATTCATCCATATTTATGCCCCCTGCTCGACATGAGATTTTACGATACGTGCTACTTCGTCATAGAAGGTCGTCGCATCAAATTTAACTAGATAAGCCTCTCCGCCTGCATCTTTCCCACGCATTTCGGAGAAGTGGTCAGAAATCGAAGAGTTAAAGACGATCGGTATATTGTTAAAACGAGGATCCTCTTTTACATTAGCTGCAAAATGGAATCCGTCCATACGAGGCATCTCAACATCTGAGACGATCAATTTAAGCTGCATCGGTAATTGCTCTTCATACATGTTATAAAGGTCTTCAAGTTTCATCAGACCTTCTTCCCCATCAACCGCTTCAACGACCTTAAATCCCATTTCTACCAAGGCATCCTTGACGATCTTTCGCGCTGTCGCACTATCGTCAAGCAATAAGACGACACCGGAAAACTCATCCTTGTGCGCCGCCACATCTCCATTATCCGGAGTATAGAGCCCAAGTTCCTGAACCACATTTTCAAGATCCAGGATTAACAAGACTGCATCATCTTCAATTCGTGTCACCCCCGTAATCTTACTCTTATCAAGGGCTCCTTCACCGGCAGCAAAGGAAGCTGGTTCTATATCTTTCCAAGAAATACGGCGGATACGTTTGGCATCATGTACGACAAAACCAATCAAAATATTATTGAATTCAGTAATGATGACGCGAGCATTCTGTTCAGCATTTTCAGGAGGGACGATCCCCATCCACTTCGCAAGGTTGACAACGGGTATAACCACCCCGCGAAGATCAAAGATACCCTCGATAAACTCCGGGACCCCAGGAAGTTCCGTCAAACGAGGCTTTCGAATAATCTCGCGCACCTTCGAGACATTCACACCATAAATACCCTCATACACCTGATCACCATCGTATTTGAGTATTCTAAAGTCGACCAACTCCATCTCATTGGTTCCGACCTTTAAAATATTGTCATTTTTCACTACGACTCCTTAAAACGGGTCTCCTGCAGCACTAACTGCCTATTGATAGATTGTACTATAAAATATGTGTGATTGCAAGCAAACGAGGCTAAATTGATGTATTCAAAATCGTATATCTCAAAATGTTGATTTTGGTGAAAATGTCCCTCTATGACGACATCCGGAGATCTTCCCTCCAAATACTTCAAACGCTTCGCAATGATCTCTTTGAATAGCGATATCTTATAACAGGGGTCTTTCTGTACCCCCCTACTCTTCAGCCACTTTATAATGCAGTGTCGACACACTATATCAAGCCATCCGATAGATGAGAGTATGAATGGGTTTCGGATCAGTTTAGTATAGATCTGATACCCCAACGGAGTCTTTGTATCTCCATGGGACAATTGTATATCTTGATCATAAAATCGACATATCACAGGCTGTTTTCTCAGAGGGAAAATATGGATTTTAGGAAAGATGTTTGCTAAACCAAAATCATGGTTACCCTCAAAATAGATAATCTCCATCTCGTCCGAGAGACGGTTAAGAAGTGCAATCCCTTCAGCATTATCCTCTTTTGTGCGGGAAATTACACCAAACAAAAGCTCAAACATATCCCCCATCAAAATCAGTTGGGGCGTACGAATTTCCCCCGATTCCAGGGCTTTTAAAAAATTAAGAAATTGAGGATATTTTTCAGAACAGTGGGCATCTGCGATAAGAATCGCCCCCTCATGTATCTCTAGTTTATGGGACATACGCCAGGTTCGGTAGACCTAAAGTCTCTTCGTAGCCGCACATCAAGTTGGCATTTGCCAGGGCTTGAGAACTGGCACCGCGTAGGAGATTGTCAATAGCAGAGGAGATGAATAGAAGCGATCCGCTCTGTTTCACATAAATATCGCAAAAATTCGTTCCGGCAACGCTTTTCATA
>JBFEYO010000056.1:0-12109 GCA_041562075.1 Sulfurimonadaceae bacterium
CTCTCACATACCGGTCCGACGATATCTGCAGGAGAGGTTTCTCCATCATTGTCCACCGCTTCGATGTGATGATAAGCAGAATAGAGACTTGGGCGAAGCAGATCGTTCATAGCCCCGTCAACGATCACAAAGCGTTTTTGATCATTTTGTTTCTCGTACATTACGCGGGTTAAAAAATGCCCTGCATTGGCGGTGATAAAGCGTCCCGGCTCGCACATGATCGTCATATCAAGGCCTGTCAAGGTACCTAATATCGCCTGGGCATACTCATGAGGGTCAATGGTCACTTCGTCATTATAGGTCACTCCAAGACCTCCGCCCACATCAAAGAACTTCAACTCGATATCCACAGCCTGAAGGGTACGTACGAGATCGGCGACGATCTCAGAGGCCTCACGAATCGGCTCCAATTCCGTCAATTGCGAACCGATATGAAAGTGAATACCCACAGGATCAAGGTGTTCAGAGTTCTTGGCCTTGAGATACATACGTTTGGCCGCATTGATCTCTACACCAAACTTATTCCCATGCAGACCAGTGGAGATATAAGGGTGGGTTTTAGGATCAATATTGGGATTCACACGAATAGAGATACGGGCTTTAATACCCAACTCCTGCGCAATGCTCTCCACACGGCCCAGTTCCGCTTCACTCTCAAGATTGATAAAAAGGATATCCGACTCAAGGGCTTCTCTGATCTCATGGTCTTGCTTACCTACTCCGGAAAAGATGATCTTATATTTTGGGATACCTGCAAGGAGTGCACGACGGACTTCACCGATAGAGACACAATCTGCTCCCGCACCTAAACCGGCCAGGTGCTTGACCACAGAAAGGTTGGAGTTAGATTTAACAGCATAGGCCAAAATAGCCTTACGCGCTTTGAATGCTGATTTGAGTGCATCATACTGCTGCGTAATCTTGTCAAAGTCATAGACATACAACGGGGTTTGGTATTTTTCTGCCAATTGAGAAAAGTTGATCATTTCTGCCCTTAAAAGTTCTAGTATTGTCGCGATTTTAACAAAAGAGAGCTTATATCTTTGTAAGGGGTCTAACTGCTTCCTTTTTTATACCACACAAAGACGCTCAAAAGACCTAAGAACACGACCGGAAGCACAATCCCGATTTCCCCTGAAACGGTCTGAGTATTAGAAAGCTGGATAAGGGTATAAAAGAGTCCCCAGATCAACAACGAAGCGATCAATGCGGCAAAACTAAACAGTGTCACATTTAAAAAACGCGGACTGATCGGGACAAAAAAGAAGATAATGATCACCAAAAACGGGACAAAGAACGGGTATACGATGATTTTATAGAGTACACTTTTCACCTTGTCAATATTCACATTTTGCTCTTCCAAGAGCTTCATCGCCTCAAAAGCATCCAAAATAGTATAACTTGAAGACCCCTCATATACCTGATCCAGGATCGCCGGCCTGAAATCCTTTAAAAGTCTCAGGTCTTTCTCATCCGAAACCGAGATACCTTCACTCTTCAAACTGATATTATGGGGCTTTACAAGCTTTCGCGCATCCTTGACCATCCAATAATCATCCCGATAAAAAGCCTCTTTGGCCACGATGACCTCCCTTAGGTCATTTTGATCGATCTTGAAGATACGGATCTCTTTGGCGGTCTGTTTGAGCGGATGCAGTTCTTGAAAATAGACATAATAGTCTTCATAGGTGAAAAAAAGATTCTGCGTCGGTGCTCCACTGACCTTATTGTGGGAGATATTATCCGAGAACTCCTTGCCCTTGGCAAAGGGAGGATACATATGCAGTAAAATATAACTGACGATCAACAAGGTAGAGATCAACGTAAACGGACGCAGCACATCCGCCTTGGAATACCCCAGGGAGTAATAGGCTACCAGGGAGTTACTGCGGATCAGCGATATCTTTGTTGCGATCATTGCGAAAACTAGGGAAATGGGAAAAAGAATATCCAGGGCATAATAGGATCTAAACAGTGCATACAAAAGCCTCAGGTTGGCAGAATCAGGCAATGAACTCATATTGTCCATCACATCAAATCCTACAAAAAAGAGCACCAACGCCAGTACGATAATACCGACATATTTTAAATAGAGCAACGAGATATTTTTAAACGCTAGCATTTATTTTGTCCTTCGGACATACGAAAATGAACCCGTCCATCTCCTACCTTAGCACTAGGCTCTCTCATTCTATACTCTGAAACGGTATAGAACACACGTCGGCAGAGAGCCCACGTGCCCTTGGTACTTTTATGATGACTTCCTTCAGAGATATAAGCATAAGATACACAACAAGAAATATCTTGTAAAACTGGCATGTGTATATCCTCTCTTCTAGACCTTAGCAGGGCGATTTTTTGATAGAATGCAAAGAGGCAATCTTCTCCCAATCCCCGTCGATCATCTCTTCAACGGCATCAGCGGCTTTAGAGATCCACTCCTGAAGACAAAGCCCTTCCTTTTGTGAAAAAGATGATAACACAAAAGAAGAGACTTCGCCCTTATTTTTCGGTCTACCGATTCCCATTCGTACCCGAATGTATTCTTTGGTAATGGCCGCATCTGTTGATTTCAATCCATTATGTCCGCCGTGCCCGCCGCCCAGCTTGAAACGCAGCGTCCCAAATGGAAGGTCCAGATCATCATGGATCACAATAGTCCGGTGAGTCTTATAAAAACGCTTGACCTTGGCAATACTCTTACCCGAAAGGTTCATATAGGTCATTGGTTTAAGCAATATCGCTTTGGAGATCTTATAAGTATCCCCTTCGAAACTTTTCTTTGTCACATCCTGATGGGAATGTCGTTCTAACAGTTCATCGATAACCATAAAACCGATATTATGGCGGGTAGTCTCATATTGTGTTCCGGGATTGCCTAAACCAACGATCAATATCATCTGTTTATCAGCCTTGGAGGAAAAGGGGGAGAAAAGGGCCGAAAGTGCCCCTTTAAGTTTCAAAACGCTACTTACTTCGCTTTGATAACACTTAGTACAGATACACGATCTGAATCTAAGAATTTAATATTCGCAGGTGCTTCAAGATCACGGATCAGTACTGAATCACCAAGATCAAGAGGTGCAACATCGATTGTAATGCTGCCTGGAAGATCTTCGACCTTCGCTTGAACTGCAAGACGTTTTTTAGCGATATGCAGCATACCTTTGTTTTTAAGACCGATAGGGTCACCCTGAGCCTCAACCGGGATCATGTATTTTGTTGTAACACCCGGTTGTGCAACCATAAGGTCAACGTGTAATAGTTCACCGCTTAGTGGGTGTGATTGATACTCTTGTACCACAACTTTAAGCTCGTTACCACCTACGTTTACATCAAAAGCAACCGTATCTTTGTTTTTAACCGTACGAATATACTCATTTGATTTGAATGCAGCTTGAATATTTTCTAAGCCCTTTCCGTAGATGTTAGCAATAAGATAACCATCTCGGCGAAGTGCTTTAGCGTCCTTCTTACCAATACTCTCTCTAATAATGCCTTCTAGCATGTTGTGTCCTTTAAAAAAATGTGGCGAATTATAGCTTAATGGATTTTAAAATAAGATAAAACTTAAAAACTGCTAGATAAGGAATGAAAATTAAAAATGATGAAGTTAAAGTTGGCTCCAAGGCCAACATGAGCACCCCAAGGGCACTTCCTACGGGCGCCTGCTGCTGACGTGTGTTCTATGCCATTTCAAAGCATAGAATAAGCGAACAGAGTGTTCACTAGAAAAAATTTAGTTTTTTCTAAATATCGGCTTTTAAGCCAAAAACATAGCAGAAGGGATTACTCCTTTTTGCCTTATGAATTATTGCTTGATATCGAAGATCTCGTCCTCTTCAAAAACACGTTCTTCTTTTTCAGGGACCTCTTCACCCTCTTCCGGCGGCATCTCTTTGCTCATAGTTGAAGCAAGCCCTTCCATACGAAGTTTAAGGTCAGATGCAGATGTTGCATAGGTGAAGGCCTCTTCTTTTGAGATCCTTTCCGCCTGATACAGGTCTAAGATACCCTGGTCAAAACTTTGTGAACCATAGATCTCTTTACCCTCTTCGATGGCATCTTTGATCTCAACGTCACGGCCTTCCATGATAAGCTGTTCAATACGCGGAGTACGTACCAATACTTCTACCGCTGCCGTACGCTTTCCATCTAAAGTCGGGATCAGACGCTGGGACACGATCCCCTGAATAACCGATGAAAGTGTCAGACGGACCCGATTTTGCTCCTCACCCGGGAACATGGAGATGATACGGTTGATTGTCTCCTTTGCATCCAGTGTGTGCAGGGTCGAGAATACCAGGTGACCTGTATCTGCCGCATGCAGGGCGATCTCGATGGTCTCAAGGTCACGCATCTCCCCGACCAGGATAATATCGGGATCCTGACGAAGTGCAGCACGCAGTGCAGAGGAGAAGTTATGGGTATCCTGGCCGATACTACGCTGATTGACAATACATTTTCTGTCTTTGTGGACAAACTCGATCGGGTCCTCAATGGTCATGATATGCTTACGTTTTTTCCAGTTGATCTCATTGATGATGGCAGCAAGCGTTGTTGATTTACCCGAACCGGTAACCCCGGTCACCAATACCAAACCACGTTCCACCTCTGTAAACCTGCGAATAACTGCCGGAAGATTTAGATCGTCGATGGAGAGGATCTTGACGGGAATCACCCTGAAAACTGCTGACACCCCGTCCATTTGAAAGAAGATATTCACACGGAAACGGGTCTTTTCATCATAAGGGTAAACAAGGTCAAGTTCTTTGTTCTTAACGAACTCGTTAAAACGCCCTCTCAATAGCTCTTTGGCAAAGGTAAGCGCATCTTCTTTAGAGAGGATCTCTCCCGAGAGAGGGATGATATCGCCGTTAATACGGGCACGTACCACAGAGTTTGCCTTAATATGTAAATCCGATCCTCCCGCATCGATCATGCGCTGAAGATACCCGCGGATCTTTTTAAGGGTCTCAAAGGTTAATTGTTGAACATTGGGGTTAGCAGCAGGAGCGCGTCGCTCCACATTCGGTTGTTGTTCTGACATCTCTACTCCAATTCTTTTAAGATCTGTGCAAATGCATCTTTAAACTGTTCTAATCCATCAGACTTCAATTCAGCAAGGGCCGCATCAAAATCAATATTTGCCGGCTGCAGACTATTAAGGTGGGTGTTAATCTCCTCCTCGTTCAATGGCAACTTCTCCGTCATGTCCGCATGGGAAACGACAGCATGAATCGTATCGATCGGCGCTGTATTGATACAATTGCTACCGATTAATTCATCCACATAATACGAAGGAATATACTCATCACCCTTTACGCCCGTACTCGCAAAGAGCACGCGGCAACGCGGTACATTCATCGTAGAAATGATGTTATAAATACGCGCTGCATTGTAGATCCCGAGTTTTCCAGGCGCCAGACCGGCCTGTTTCATCTTCTCATCCAAAAGACGGTCAATACGGGAAACGAATACTGAGATCACACTATGGGCTGCCGTAGATGAACGCTCTGCACCCTTGGCAAAAGCACGGGCACAGGCCATCGCATCAGAAAGTGAAAAGATCAGGGTCGCATTCACATGTATCCCCAGGGCCGTCAACTCTTCCATCGCCTTGAACCCCGCCTCGGTCGCCGGGACCTTGATCATGACGTTTTCCCTATCAATAGCAGCATACAATCGTTCGCCCTCGGCAATCGTCCCCTCCGCATCATCACATAGGTTAGGGTCTACTTCGATACTTACAAAACCGTCATCCCCTGCATCATACAGTGGTTTAAGTATATCTGCCGCTTTTTGGATATCCGTCATCGCCAATGCTTCATACTTCTCTTTGGCACTGCCGCTTAAACCTTCCAACTGCTGTTTATACGCCGGTGAATTCAAAATCGCATTTTTAAAGATCGCAGGATTGGAAGTCGCTCCATTGATAATCTTCTTTTCGATCAATTCCTTAAACTCACCGTCCAGGTAATCACGTTCGATAAAGTCTGCCCAGAGTGAAAAACTAAGTGATTCAATATACATCTGATTCTTGCCTTGTTTGTTATAAGTTTTCTATTATAACCCAATCTTGTTACATAATCTTTAAAAAAAGTAGTCCAGACTAAATTTAAAGGTGTTCCATTCCTCTTTTTTTACCAGGGGAGCCTTCTGCACATAGGCATATTGCAGTTTCAAGGCCAGATTATTATAAAATCGAATATTCTGGGTAACCTTTGCAATACGCTGTTCCTCTCCATTATCATAAAAGCGATAACTGCCTTCAAGGTTTGTCTTAAAGTTTTTGCCTTCATACAAGGCGGCACCTACACTCGTACCGACTGCAGCATAAAACTTTGATGTCATATAAAAAAGAGGGTCTACCGTAGCATACACATAGCCATAGTCGTTACCCCAACTGAATCCACCGCCTACGGAAGTCATAAAGCGACTTTTATCATCCAGAAAATCCGTATCCCAACCACTTTTCATGCGCCAGGAGAAGGGTTTGAAAAAATCGCTTCGAGGGGCAATCGAAGCAATAGACAAGAGCGTCAGTGTCTCTACTTTTACCTTCTCATCTTCATATCGTATCAGCGTGTCTAAAAACTCGATCTGGGTACCGCGCATATACCCTACATCACTATCATACAGATCATGGTTCGCCGGTCGCCATCCCAGGAATTGTACCGGCGTACCGTTACGCCATCCTATTTGGGCACTCATACGGGTTGCCTGATGGGACTGTAAAGGGTTGTCAGGTTCATCAATTGGTAAAGCCTCACCCTTGCCCAGTTTGGATCGCTGCGTCAAAATACTGCGTGAATAGCGAAGGTAATCCTCTTTATTAACCTCCGCATTCATATAATTATATTGATTCAGCTCCGAAGCAGCCTCAAGCATGTATTTCTTACTCTGCTGTGTTATCATCTCATCTGACGCAACCTCTTCCGGTTCTACCTCGCCTCTGGCCAAAGAGAGTGTCAATTCACGCTCATCCGCATCCAGCACATCCTCATAGGCCAGTAGTGTCGTGCGTTTGGAAGGACGATAATGCATCTTGCTGACGATCCCGCTGTCATAAACAGCATGCACGGTCTCAGGGGGGATCACATGATAGGTAAAATACTCCCGCAGATGAATATCCCCACGGGCGACCTCAATCAGCCACAACATATTATACGAGCAGTTCTCATCAAAGAAGTAGTACCAGGAATAGGTATCTTTCAACTCCCATATATGACGCACCATCTGCATCACTTCGGCCCGGTTCAAATCCAGATCATATTCCCAAATATCCCGCTGGTCACTGTCTCTGTACTCTTTGAGCTTCTCATAATAGGGAAGCAGAGAATAGGTCCCGTGATAACCGCCGATCAATCCTTTAATGGCAAACAAAAACCCATTCTCTTTATCAGGATCCGCCCCGGCGGCATAATTGATCGCATAGGAGAGCATTTTGGATTCATAAGATGAGTCGATACGGATAAAGGTATGTCCAAACATGGAAGCTGGAGAATTCACATGGGCAAAGGGGAATACCAGAGTAGCCGAGCGGGGATCCATTCGTTTGACAAGAGCATCAAAGGCCTTACACTCTACCTCAGGTAGGCCCTGAAGATCCAGTTTGTCTACCAGCCAGGCCTTACGTGCCGGGAAACGACAGGCCGTAGCATTGTCATCAAAAACACGCTCATTATAAAGTGCATTAATCGTTGCTTCCAATTCTGCACGGGGGTTTTCATACCCCTCGTCAGAGAGAAAAAAACGGGCATCATCGATCTCGCTTTTTCCACCGATATCCGGAGTATGTAAAAGCAGATGCCAATATCGATCTTCAAAAAGCTTCTTCTCTTCCGCCATAGCGACATAATGCTGCGCATCAGCATAGCTCAGGGATAGACATAGGTTTATCAAAAGAAAAAAACGTAACAAGGAGAAGACCTTTGAAGATAGATAGGTGAAGGGCTTACAAACGGGAACCCGTTTGTAAAGTAAAATTAGCTAGCAGAGATAGTGTCTAGAACCTCAGCCATTTTCACATCATCTTTAGAGTAGATGTTATTGTAGTTCGTCTGAAGCGCTTGAGCGAATGCTTCTTTGTCTTCAACAGCAAGTAGTTCAGCCAGTGTATCTACAGACTCACCCTGACCCATTGCAATCTCTTTTGCTAGTTGATCCATGTTAGATGCAACGAACTCTTCAGCACGCTCATTCATGACCAGTTTGGTTTTCTTACATCCAGACGTTCCTGAAGTGATACCAAAAGTTTGGTTACCGGAAGTTCCGTTTGTCGTTGCTTGAAGTGCTAAAAGGATAGCAGATGAATCGTCCTTGATGATCATTGAACCAAGTCCACAACCTGTTTGAGCGTTAACACCGGCAAATGCAGCTGAGCTTAATGCTGCTACTGCAGCGATACTTACAATTAACTTTTTCATTCATATCTCCATTGATTAAGATGGAGTCAGTTTAAAACGATTAAACTTAAAAAAAGCTAACAAAGCCTGATTTTTCATGTGAATTTTTAAAGTTAGAGAGATTTGACAACAGGTGTTACTTAATACCAGGTTTCATTGGCAAATGGCTGGTTAACACCCTGATACAGATGTTCCAAAAACAGTTCACGATTTATCTCTCTTGCGCCCAAAGACTTGAGGTGATTGGAAGCGATCTGACAATCGATCATCTCAAACCCTTCGGCACGTAAACGCTGTACAAGATGTGCAAATGCCACCTTGGAGGCATCCCTTACCTTGGTAAACATGGATTCTCCAAAAAAGACCTTTCCGATACAGACCCCATAGAGTCCTCCCACCAGTTCACCATCCTGCCAGGCTTCGACACTATGGGCGTATCCCATATCGTGCAGAGCGCAATAGCCTTGAATGACTTCGGGTATGATCCAGGTACCGTTCTGTCCCTCTCTGGGAACACTGGCACAGGCAAGCATCACCTCTTTAAAAGCCGTGTCAAATTTGATCTCAAAATGTTTAAAACGCTTTTTCAGAGATTTACGCAGGATAAATTCATCCGTAAAGAGTACCAACCTGGGATCGGGAGACCACCATAAGATAGGATCATCAGCGTTATACCAGGGAAAGATACCATTGCGGTAAGCCAGAATAAGACGCTGAGGGCTTAAATCCCCTCCATAGGCCAATAAGCCATCCTCTGTAGCGGTGGAGACAGGCGGAAAAGAGAGTTCACTCCGTATATAGGGAATCTGTATCAAAGAGCTGTCCCTTGTCTCAGCTGACCGCCTCTTTTAACAAGATCTCCCCATCTTCTACATCGACTTCAATTTCACCTTTAATATCATCAAACAACAGTTTATCCGTCAATGGGTTTTTGAGTTCATCCTGGATCAGTCTATTGAGTGGACGCGCACCCATTGCCTTATCATACCCTTTGTGCGCAAAATAGGCTTTAGCTGCCGGAGTAAGTACCACAGAGATCTTCTTCGCTTTGAGCTGAACATTGAGCTCTGCAACAAATTTATCCACAACACCTTCAACCACTTCCTGACTTAATGGAGCAAACTCAACCACTGCATCAAGACGGTTTCTAAACTCAGGGGTAAAGAAGTCTTTAAGGGCCTCGTTTCGTGAAAGGGATGAATCCGAATTGAATCCCATCACCGAACGTTCCGTAGCACCCACATTGGATGTCATGATGATGACCACGTTTTTAAAACTTGCCCTATACCCGTTATTATCCGTCAGGCTGGCATTATCCATGACCTGTAATAAGATATTAATCAGATCCGGGTGGGCCTTTTCGATCTCATCCAGTAACAACACCATATACGGATGCTTGCGAGCCGCTTCGGTAAGCAGACCACCCTGCTCATACCCCACATATCCCGGAGGTGCACCGACTAAACGTGATAGCGCATGTTTTTCCATATATTCACTCATATCCAAACGCTCAAAATGCACCCCAAGAGTCTCCGCCAGGCTCTTAGCCAATTCCGTCTTACCTACCCCGGTAGGACCGGCAAAGAGGAAGGAGGCAATCGGACGATCCTGAGGGTTTAGACCCGCTCGTGAACGCTTCACAGCCTGTGATACCAGTTCAACCGCTCTATCTTGTCCTATAACCATTTTCTTGATATCTTCTTCAAGAGTCTTAAGTTTGGCCGTATCATCTTCACTGATGCGTGAGGTCGGTACTCCCGTGATCTTGGAGATGATCTTCTCTACATCATGAGGCGTCACCGTAGAGCGTTTTTTCTTAAGCAGATGAAAGGAAGCACCTGCCTCATCGATCAGGTCGATCGCAACATCCGGCAAGAAACGGTCCGTGATGTATTTTTTAGAGAGTTCTACTGCCGAACGCAGGGTCTTATCCGTGAATTTCACCTTATGATGTTCTTCATATTTCGGACGAATTCCTTTTAGGATCAATACCGAGTCCTCAAAGGAAGGCTCATTAATATCGATCTTTGCAAAACGTCTGGAAAGGGCACGATCCTTCTCAAAGATATTACGATATTCTGCATAAGTCGTCGCCCCCATACATTTCATCGCACCCGAGGCCAAGGCGGGCTTGAGCTGATTGGAAGCATCCATACTTCCGCCGTTTACTGCTCCTGCACCCACAAGGGTATGGATCTCATCAATAAACAAGATCGCATTGGGCTGTTTCTTGATCTCGTCCATCACACCCTTCAAGCGCTTCTCAAAATCACCGCGGTATTTCGTCCCCGCCAGCATCGATCCAAGATCCAGCGCAAAAAGCGAGGAATTTTTGATGATATCAGGTACATCTTGAGCCACGATACGAAGGGCAAGTCCTTCCGCAATAGCCGTCTTACCCACACCCGGTTCACCCACGAAAAGTGGGTTGTTCTTTTTACGTCTACACAGGGTCTGAACCACACGTTCGATCTCTACTTCACGTCCGATCACCGGATCGATCTTGCCCGAACGGGCCATCTCCAAGAGGTCTGTCGTATATTTTTTCAAAAAGGTCTCTTCTTGACCCTCTGCATCCGCTTCATTCACATCTTCATGGGAGATAACCTCCAAAATATCCACACGGGAGATATCCTGCTGTTCTAACAGTGCCAAAGCGTAAGAGTGCTTCTCTTCAAACAGTGCCGCAAGCAGATCGCCCACCGATGCATGTTCTTTTTGAGCCGACTGGATATGACGGATCATCTGATCAATCATACGTGACAAAGCTACCGTTTCAAAGGGTTCTTGTTCAACTCCCTCAGGCAGCGGTTCCATGTTTTGCATCAAAAATGCCGCCAGGGATTCACGCATGGACTGCACATCCCCTCCGCACTCTTTTAGAATACGCACCCCCTCATCAGAACCCAGAAGCGCAAAAAAGACATGTTCAATGGTTAAATACTCATGGTGCTGGTCTTTCGCATAGGTTAATGCTTTTTGAAAAACTGCATTTAATTCACTACTAATCATCTATTTATTCCTCTTCCATAATTGCTTTTAGGGGAAACCCCTGTTCTCTTGAGACCTTAGTGACCTGCGCCACCTTTGTCTCCGCTATCTCATAGGGATAGACACCGCACAAGCCCTTGTTGTTTTTATGCACTTCCAGCATGATACGCTCGGATTCGGCATAGGTCTTGTGAAATATTGTCATCAAGATATCAATGACGAACTCCATAGAAGAGTAATCGTCATTTAGAAGCAATACTTTATATTTTTCCGGCTCTTTCAGGGCCAGTTCATCATCAAATTCTAATGATTTTTTTGTTGCCAAGGTCTATTTCCTTATACTCTATAATTCTCTATTTGTGTGTAATTTATCAAGTAAAGGGTGTGTCTTTGCTTAAATGGAGAAATTAATGCATGAGGCAGAGAAAAGCCTCAAAAAACTAGGCCTTGGCTGCCTGTAAAAAATCCTCAATTATCTCATTTGGATTTTCTAAACCGATAGAGACACGGATCAGTCCCGGAGTGATCCCCAAAAATGCTTTTTGTTCATCATCAAAGTCGCTATAGATCGTTGAACCCATGTGCAGTGCCAGGGTTCGGCTGTCACCGATATTTGCCGTGATCGTCGGAAGCTTTGTTTTATCCAAAAAGGCAAAAGCCGCTTCTTTAGAGCCCATATCGATCGTCAACAGTGTCCCGCATCCACGGGA